>JAUYAB010000062.1 GCA_030693705.1 Ignavibacteria bacterium
TGTATCAATCACTTGAAAGTTTTTCAGATAAGAGTCATTTCGAAAACTCTTCCTCATTCTATTCGCAAAATAAAAACAAAATTATTGTGCGGATGAAAAAAGGAAATTGGAATCTGACAAAACTAATTTCGGAGATGCAGCTAACGAATGAAGGGCAAAGGAAGTGGATTCATAATGAAACTGATTTGGAAGATTTTATATCGGGACTCATAATTCGGAAATATATTTTAAGAAAAGCTGAATCCGCTCAAGTGGACAAATTACCAGGATTTAAGAAAAATATTGAGTATAACTTCAACACATTTTTAATCCAGCAAGTTGAAAGACAGTTTCGAGAAAAAATTACTATTTCCGCCGACTCGATCAAAGCTTATTATAATGAGAACCGCGATCGCTTTGCAAAAGAAGGGGAGATGCGATTGAGTTCTATTCTGATAGATAATAAGTTGAAAGCCGATTCTGTTTTTCAATTTATGAACGAAGGGATCTCATTTGAAAAACTCGCTGAAGAATATTCAATCCAGACGAACACCGCTAAAAATAAAGGGGATATGGGATACTTCCGTAAAAGTGATTTGGAAAATCTTGGTAAAAAAGTTTTCGGAATGAATGCCGGGCAATGGATTGGTCCAATTAATGACGATGGAAAATTTCTCTTTCTTAAATGTACTGCAATAAAACCATCGGTACAGCGGAATCTTTCCGAGGTTAATGGTGAGATAAAAGAAACGTTGATAACCTTGAATTGGTATAAATCGAGAGCAAGTTATGTTTCATCGCTTCAAAAAGAAATTCATGTACAGTTGTTCCCGGAAAAACTAAACACCTTAAATTTATTAACAAAAGCATACGACCGATGAAAAAAGAAATACGAGTCATCGCAGTTTTATTTTTTATTTTTTTTACAAATTTTGTGTTTGCGCAGAATACCGGAAAGATCGCCGGGAAAGTAACAGACGAAAAAACCGGTGAAGTATTGTTCGGTGTAAATATTCTTATTCAAGGAACCGGACTTGGAGCTTCAACTGATGCGAATGGAGAATATATCATTGTTAACATTCCTCCCAACACGTACAATGTTTTGGCAAAATATATCGGCTATATAAACACCGTTACGAAAAATGTGCAGGTGGGCAGCGGTTCAACTACCAAAATTGATTTCCAAATTACGCAAACCGAAATTACTTTAAACCACGAAGTGGTAATAACCGCAAAAGCTTCTCTCGTTGTAAAAGATATGACCTCGACGGAGGCAAGAATTACTGCCGATCAAATAAAAGAACTTCCGCTGCAAAACTTAAATCAATTGATAACACAACAGGCTGGCGTAAGTAAAGGTTCGGACGGTGGTATCCATATTCGCGGCGGAAGATCAAGTGAGATTTCTTATTTGGTAAACGGTGTGAGCATCACGGATGATTTTAACCGTACGCAAGCGTTGTCTGTCGAGACTGAATCAATTCAGGAACTTAAAGTTATCAGCGGTACATTCAATGCCGAATATGGCAACGCGATGAGTGGTGTTGTGAACATTGTAACAAAATCGGGTGGGCAAAATTTAAACGGCAATCTTGAAATATGGAGCGGTGATTATGTTAGCAACCACACCGATATTTTTCAACACATCAATTCCGTAGATCCTTTTGCCAATCACAATTTTCAAGGATTTCTGAATGGACCAATTTTACAAGACAAATTATCTTTCTTTGTTTCTGCGAGAAGATTTGTTGACGGCGGTTATATCTTCGGAATAAATAAATATAATCCGCAAGGAAGAGCAAGTTGGGTTGATGGTGTACTAGTTCCAAATCCCGGAGACAATTCTTTTGTTTCGATGAACTCAAGCGCCAAGTGGAGCGGACAAGCTACTATCGACTGGAAAATTATGAATGATCTGAAATTTAAACTTGACGCGTTTGGAAGCAATGAAACAAATAAATTTTACAACCATATGTATCGATGGAATCCAAATGGATCGAGCAGCGCTAAATCGCAAGGATACAGTTTCTTCGGAACATTCACGCATGTTTTATTCTTAAATACTTTTCATGAATTGACGTTCGCTTATAAAAACAATAATTACGCAACTCATCTCTACGAAAATCTTTTTGATCCGCGTTATGTTTCGCCCGACTCAGCACTCATCGCAGGCTATCATTTTCTTACCGCCGGAACTGATCTAAATCATTTTGACCGAAGTACAAAAAGTGCAACGATCAAGTGGGATTTAACAAGTCAGATTGACAACATAAATCTTGCAAAGATTGGCATACAAGCGCAATTCGATAAATTATTCTACGAAAATATTACATTGATTCCGGCGCTTGGACCAACCGGGCAGCAGCTTGTTCCTTTCGTCCCGTCAATTCCAGGAACCGATACTCCGCAGCACGATAAATTTGAAAGAAGTCCGTTTAGTTTTAGCGCTTACGCACAAGATAAGATAGAGTTCTCGAGTGTGATTATAAATTTCGGATTGAGATTTGATTTGTTTAATCCGAATGGAAAAATGCCGGTTGATGCTTCCGATCCCGATATTAATAATCCATTCAAACAAGAAAATACTTTTCGTGATTTGAATAGTGACGGAAAAATTAGTCTTGATGAGCAGGTGGATGGGAATAAACTTACTGTTGCAGAACGCGAAAAATACTGGTACAAAAAAACAACAATAAAAACCGGATTAAGTCCCCGCTTCGGAATTTCCTATCCGATAACCGATCGCGGTATCATCAGATTTTCTTTCGGGATCTTTCAACAAATTCCCGATTACAGCCAACTCTATATTGGCGATGAATTCAAACTTACTTCAACGCAAGGCATCCAGGGTTCGTTCGGCAACAACGATCTCAAACCTCAGCGTACAACTATTTATGAAATCGGATTGCAGCAACAATTCACGGAAGAAATAGCTGTTGATGTTACAGCTTATTACAGAGATATCCGTGATTGGATTTCATCGAGTCAAGCTATTCCAACCGTCGTTGCTGGAATATCTTATTCGAAACGGATCAATCGTGATTTTGCAAATGCTCGCGGCGTAACGCTTTCAGTTAAAAAACGTTTTACAGATTATTTTTCATTCGGAGTTGATTACACATTCCAAATTGCCGAAGGGACCAACTCATCTCCGGAACAAGAATTTTTTTCACAACAGAATGGTGCAGAACCAACCCGTTATCTAACTCCGCTGGATTGGGATCAAACACATACGCTTAACGGCAATATTTATGTTGGCAGCAGTGATTGGGGAGCGAGCATTATCGCCGCAATTAGCACGGGTCAACCGTACACGCCTGAAGTTACTGCAGGGGCTTATTCGGGAAGAAATATTATTCCGGGACTTCCGAACAACAGCCGGCGAAAACCGTTGATCGCAAATGTTGATATGCAGTTACACAAAGATTTTTCGATTATATCCGGTTTGAACGTGCAGCTGTTTTTAAAAGTTTTCAATCTTCTTGATGCAAAAAATCCTGTAACCGTATATGGCGACACCGGCAAACCCGATTATACGCTTCAGCAAAAAACCGCAACAAACGCTGATGCGGGGTGGTTCGTTTATCCAAATTATTATAGTATGCCGAGAAGCATTTACTTCGGAACCAAAATATCATTTACTAATTGATTGGTATGGGAATGTTCAAATTAAAATTTTATTCGTCTTTACTGATCTTGCTTTTAACCGCCAATACAAGCGCTCAAGTGTTGGATTATACTCCATCCGATTTTAGAGGCGATCAAAACTATAGAAGATTTTCTAATATTGAAGGGAATAATATCCGCGCAACGATTTTTAATTCAGGTTATAGCGGAAACCCGAACGGACAAGCAAATTATTTTTCTTATGAGTGGCCAAAGAATACGGGAAGAATTTACATTGCACTCATTTCGTTTTGGGCATCAGGCGAATTGGTAGATAATTCCGGAAAGACAATTCATCTTGTAGAAATGCCCGTTTATAAAAGTGATCCAAGCGGAAACACCTGGAATTTTGAACCTGTGAGAGGATTTATAAATCCGCAACAGCAAGAAATTGCACGCAGCGATAATAAAAATTCCTGGCCCCAAGATTATCAAGGCGGTTGGCGAAATAAAAGAACCGATGCAAACGACCCCGGTTGGCCCGGCTCGTGGAATGGTTATTTCGGAAAAAATATTTTTAACGCTGATCAAGAATTCTATTTTGTTACTTCGGATGACAAATACAAACGCTATCCTTATACGCCTGATACAACTGATCTTACTCGAGGCGGACTTGGCTATATCGTTGATGTCCGCACGATGGCGTGGTCTCAAGTGCTGATAAATGACGTTGTGTTTTTTATTCACGATGTTTTGAACGACGGAACGAAAGCCGTTGACAAAACAGCTTTCATGATGTTCGTTGCTGATTATGTTGGCGGCGTTGGTCCGAACAATTATCCTTATGTCGATTTAACAACTGCAATAACTTTTCTAACGAGCGCAGATAGGCGGGGAAGCGCAGCATTCGGAACTGATCCCGTTGGAGTGGGAGCGGTTAAGTATATTGAAACTCCAGGCAATAGTGTTGATGGCATTGATAACGACGGCGATGCAGATGATTTCCCGAATCTTCTTTCACAAGTTACGGGAGTTGCGGATTCTGTTTGTCCCCATTTTGTAGCTGAAGATTTCAATGCTCGGTTTATTAAACCGGGTGATAAAATTGTTCTCATTCAACCCAACACTTACAACCGTGTAATTTCAACTTATCCCGTTGGTGGAGGAACGGTTTCCAGTTTGGGAAAAGATTATATTCTTCCGGCAAATGGAATTACAATTGTCGAAGACACTACTGCAAACGGATACGATGACAACTTAAATGGACTGATCGATGAACGTCTTTCAATTCACTTAAACCATGTGAACCAATATACCGGAGTTGTAAAACCGGTACGCTTCATCAAGTATAATCACTTTGCAATTGGAGATACGATCAAACGGGGATTTGTAGTCCCCGATACAAGCGCTGTTTGGACTTACGCCAACGTAGCTCCAATGATAGATGAATCTCGTGATGATGAATTTGATAACGACGCAGATTGGGATTCGATTCTTGATGATGTTGGGTTGGATGGTGTAGCGCACACCGGTGATTTCGGAGAAGTTGATGGGAAAGCAACTACAGGAGTTAATACGGAATTTCCCGGCGAACCAAATATTGATAAAACCGATGTGGGTGAATCAGATCAACTTGGAGTTACAAGCGCGGTACAAATTCCCGTTGGCGCATTAAATTTTTCAACCGCTGCGGATCAAGGTTTGTGGGACTTGCTGATGGTTCCAGGAAATATTAATCTGATTAGAGGCATCGGTGATTATGATGTTTACGTTTCTTCAGGATTTTTCCCTTTGCTGCCCGGACAACGGCAGCGCATGGCAGTTTCAATTGCCATTGCCGGCGGTGGAAATACAAAAGATGACGATGTTGCCAGTGTTACGGCTAAAATGCATCAAGCCGATCTTGCTTATCAAGCTGATTATCAATTCGCTTCGGCGCCGCAGCAAGTTACGGTAACATCTGTTCCCGGAGATAAAAAAGTTACTCTTTACTGGGATGATTTTGCAGAAAAATCTTTTGATCGTTACATAAATAAAATCGGCGGCAACGGAAGAAATTTTGAAGGCTACCGCGTTTACCGTGCAACAGACGCGGCTTTCCTTGATGCAAAAGTAATCACGGATGGTTTTGGAGTTAAAACACTTTTAAACCCGACAGATCAATCGGATTTGATCAATGGAGTTAAAGGTTTTAGTCAAGTTGATATAAACGGAGTGAAATTTTGGCTTGGTGATGAAACCGGCTTGAAGCACAGTTTTGTTGATACGAATGTTGTAAACGGACAAAGATATTTCTACGCGGTAACCGCATATAATTTTGGTTATCCTACGGGAAATATTGCCCCCGCTGAGACTCCGATTCAAGTTAGTGTTTCACCCGATGGAACGATCACTCACGGAATAAATGTCGCGGTAGTACGCCCCTCATCGGAAGCGGCGGGATATTTACCTCCGGAAGTAAAATCTTTTGAGCACACCACCGGCGGTGCGAGCGGTTCAATCAATATTGAAGTTGTTGATCCTTCAGCAATTAAGAATGAGAACGAATATCAAATTTCTTTTGCGGATACAACTTACAAAGTGAACAATAAAGATTTTACTACAACCAGATCGTTCACTATAAAGAATATCACAAAAGATGTAACGCTTCTCGATAAAGATACGATATTGATAAACGGCGCTGAACTTCCGGTAACTGACGGTTTCCGTTTAGGTTTGAATAATGTTCAAGCTATTTCAATCAACAACAGTTTAACCGGCTGGAATAACATAGATGCTTATTCATTTGATTTCGATCCGGTAACACTGTTGTCGGTTAGCGGAGTAAAAAGTCCAAACGATTATGAAATTGTTTTTGGAGATGTCGGAATCGGAACATCAAAAGATACGGCAATCGGTTTTATAAAATTTCCGGCAAAAGCGGTAAATTTTAAAGTTATTAGTCTAACACAGAATAAAGAAATTCCATTCGCGTTCAGTGAAGCCGACGGCAATGATGGGAAGTTCAGCATACACCCAACGAACTCAAATCTGGTTGATGCAATTTATTTTCTTGAACCAACCAAGAATGAAAAATTACAATTTACCTGGCAAGTCGTGTTAAATAAACGACAGGGAAACCGGAATCCTCAATCAGGTGACTCGCTCAAAATTGTGCTTTTTAAACCATTTCTCTCGTACGACACATATACTTTCAAAATGCAAGGTTCAACCATCTCAACAGAAAAAGCAAAAAGCGATCTCTCAAATATTAGAGTTGTTCCGAATCCTTATTTAGCCGCAGAAAGCTGGGAACCGCGCAATACTTACTCAAGCGGAAGAGGACCGCGTGAAATTCATTTTATTAATTTACCAACGCAGTGTACGATCAGAATTTTTAATGTAAGCGGCGCACTTGTAAAAAAGATAGACCACAATGCACTTGCCGAAAACGGAACTGAGATTTGGGATGTGTTAAGCGATGAAAAATTTGAAATATCATATGGCGTTTATGTTTATCATGTTGAGGCACCCGGTGTTGGACAAAAAACCGGAACGTTCGCAATTATAAAATAGAAATTGAACAGAGTTGAAAATGAAAAAAAATAAATATTTTGTGGTCATCACGCTTCTCTGCATCGCAAGTTTTGGTTTTACTGCTTCTGCGCAATCAGTGAATAAAGTCGGAACTTCCGGCGCTACGTTCTTGCGCATACCGGTTGGCGCTCAAGCAATTGGAATGGGAAGCGCTTACGTTTCCATGATGAACGATCCTTCGGCTTTGTATTGGAATCCCGCAGCAACCGCATCAATAAAAGCTAACACGTTACTCGTTGACCATGCTCTCTGGCTGCCGGGAATTTATTTTGATTTTGTCGGGATTACAATTCCTTTGGCAGATTTCGGTACAACGGGATTGAGTCTTGGCATTATGCACACAAACGACATGGAAATCACTACTCCCGATCAACCGATGGGAACCGGTGAAATGTTTAACGCTTCAAGTTTCGTTGTGGGAGTTTCTTATAGCCGCAATTTAACAGACCGCTTTTCGATCGGCGGGACTTTTAAATATATAAGAGAAACTATTTACAACGATTACGCAAGCGCAATTGGATTTGATGTCGGAACGTTATTTCAAACTCCGTTTGCAGGCATAAGGCTTGGCGCAAGCATTTCCAATTTCGGAACGAAAATTCAGATGACGGGAGAAGACCTTTATATTCCCGCGGTGATCTCAAATCAGCAAGGGACAAACCAGAGTATCACTGCAAGATTGAACACTGACGCTTTCGATCTTCCATTAATCATGCGTGTTGGAATCTCCGATGAATTAATTAAGAACGATGACTTACGAGTAACCGTTGCAATGGACGGCGTTAGTCCAAACGATAATGCACAAAGTGTAAATCTCGGCTGTGAATTCGGATTTTTGAAAGATAAATTTCAAGTCCGCGGAGGATACAAAGATTTATTCCTTCCGAATAATGAAGCGACGTTTACCTTTGGAACAAGCATCCACGAAATTGATTTGATCGGCGGCGTCTTGATCACCTTTGATTACGCGTATCAGAACTTTGTTCATCTTGGAAGTTCAAACCGATTCACACTTCAACTTAAGTTATGAAATGAATAAACTATATTGGTCGAACCTCAATTAAAAATGGTAGAAGAAATAGTATGAGTTTTATTTATAAATTAAATAGTAAAGGATAGAAAAATGAAAAACAAATTCAACTTCGTCTTTTTGTCACTGATACTGGTACTGTTCGCCGGATCATCAGGACTTCAAACCAACGCGCAAACTGTTAATGTAACGATGACTGTGAATACATCAACGTGTTTGGATACTTTGCGTCCGAACAGCATTGTGTTACTTTGCGGCGCATCGAAATTGGGAACGACCGTTCCTAAAATTACTTGGGACACTTTAACGGGAATAAGATGCACAAATATCGGCGGCGATTATTGGCAGGTTAAATTTCAAGCTACTGCCGGAGATGAAATTCAATATAAGTTTGTTACTTATACTTCTGATTTAAAACATCCAACATTTCACTGGACGGGCTGGGAAGGTCCGCTTAATTCAGGAACGAGTTTTGCCGGCACGAACCGCGGAATAGTTGTAAGCGATACCGATATGAATTTACCGATGCAATATTATAATGGCTGGGAAAGTACGCTCGCACAATATTGGACGCCATTCCGCAAGAATGCTGATACGCTGGCGGTTTATTTCCGTGTGAACATGGGAGGTGTTTCCGATTTTAATCCGGCATCGCAAACACCGGAAGTTTGGGGAAGCGCGCCTTTAGGAGCCTCACCATCATGGGTTAAAGTATTAAGTCTTACCCGCGAAACAAACAGCGTAAACAAAGGTTCATTCTGGTCGGGAACCGCTTACATTCCAAAAGCACTTGTAACTGATGGAACAACCCAATCATATAAATTTACGATCAACGGTTCAACGTGGGAGAACATTGCAGATAGATCTTTCAAACTCACAAGCAGTATGTTAAGTTCAGGCGACACGTCTGTCAACTGGTCGTACTTCAACAACAGACCTCCAAGCGGTCCCGCAGTTACCGGAACAGTAAACTTCAGGTTAAAATTGGATGCTCTTGAAAAAGCCGGATTGTTTAATCGTGGACTTGGTGATAAAATTGCAGTCACCGGCGCAAAAGGCTGGCCTCCATCATCATTTACTTTCGATACAGAACCAACTATGCTGAAGATGACCTACGTTCCTACAATTCAGGAGTGGATACTCAGCGAACCGTTTACTTTATCGAAAAGTTCAGAGATCATTTATAAATATTATATCGCATGGGATACAACTCGTTTTGATACAACACATGCAAATTATATTCCAGGCTTGTTTATGGTTAACGGTTGGGAGGAACCGGGAATTACCGGTGGAGGTGATAGAATTTATCTCTTCCCCGGATTAGCAGATCAAACTACAACGGGTGATTTCGGAGCGGATCAGCAATTCTTTAACAGCCTTCATCCGAATAGTGTTATCGAAACGCCGATTGATATTACTTTTAATATTGATATGACTCCAGCAACAAATGCTACTACAAATCCTACAAACACTCTATTCAGACCGGGAATAGATACGGTGTACGTTCAGTTTGACGGATGTTTGATTCCCATAACACAACATCAAACAATGTACGGAACCGATAATAGAATAATGCTTACATCTCCAAATGCAGACGGTAAATACACGGCAACTGTGAGTTTGAACGCGCCGACATTTTACCAGGTTTGTTACAGACTCACGTATACATCAAGCACCGGCGAAGTAATGAATGGTGGAGGAACGAGTCTTGGGAGAAGATATTATCAGTACATTGTTCCAACAAGTGTAAACGGAAGTACAGTAACCTGGCCCTCATCTTTTAGTCTTGCCGAAATGCCCTGGATGCAAAATAATCTTACGGTTGAAGACCCGCCGAATTTAGGTTCAATCGATGCGATAATTGAAAATATTGATATATTACCGAACAAGTATGCATTGTATCAGAATTATCCGAATCCGTTTAATCCTTCAACGGTTATTACTTACTCAATTCTGAATCCGGAAAATGTAAAACTTGAAGTGTTCAATATTGTTGGAGAAAAAGTTGCAACACTCATTGATCAGCATCAAACCGCAGGTGTTCACAGCGTCGTATGGAACTCAATGAATGAAAACGGAGTTTCCGTCAACTCAGGTGTTTATTTACTAAAAATACAAGCTGGAAGTTTTTCTAAAGTTCAGAAAATGCTTCTGCTTAAATAGGAATTATGAAAAAATTATTTTCTTTGTGGATTTCGATCCTCTTCACTATAACCGTTTTGCCACAAACCAATTCAGACAATTTTATTAGAGGAGTAGATATTTCATTTACTCCTCAAATTAAAGATGCCGGTGGTGTTTGGAAGCAGAATAATGTTGCCGATGACGTCATTGATATCTTCAAAAATAACGGCGCCAATTATGTAAGACTCCGTCTCTGGCACACTCCTTCAAATCAATATTGCGGTTTAAATTCAACTCTCGCGTTCGCAAAGGAAGTTAAAGCAAAAGGATTCAAATTTCTACTCGATATTCATTATTCCGATTGGTGGGCTGATCCGGGGCAGCAAACCAAACCGGCTGCGTGGAATGGTCTTTCGTTTGCCGTTCTCACTGATAGCGTTCGTGCTTTAACAAAGCATGACATCCTCGCTTTAAAAGATCAGAACACACTGCCGGATATGGTACAAGTTGGCAATGAAATAACAGGCGGCATGCTTTGGCCCGATGGGAAGATCAGTGTTGGCGGCTGGGGAAATTTTACAACTTTGTTGAAAGCTGGAATCCAAGGTGTGAAGGATGTTGATACAACTGCAAAAATTATGATCCACATTGACCGCGGCGGAGATAACAATTCTTGCAGATGGTTTTATGATAACTTGAAATCAAATGGAGTGACTTTCGATATTATCGGTCTCTCATATTATCCCTGGTGGCATGGTTCTTTAACCAATGCGCAAAATAATTTAAATGATCTTGCGACTCGTTACAATAAAGATATCGTTGTAGTTGAGACAGCTTATCCATGGACTACTCAATACTTAAACGATGGTGTTAACAATGTAGGATTTGATCCCACAAAACTGCCGGCTGGTTATCCGGTCAATCCGCAAGGGCAAAGAGATTTTCTAACGTACCTTATTAAATTGATTAAGAATACTCCATCAAATAAAGGAATCGGATTTTTCTATTGGGAACCGGCATACATTTCTGTTCCACCGGTTGGTTCTGCCTGGGAGAATTATGCACTGTTTGATTTTAGCGGAAATGCATTTTCAACGCTTCAGGCTTTTCAGAGCAATGATAGTTTATCTACTGTTAATGTAACATTACGCTTAAACACTTCAACACTTGGAGATACACTAAAAAGTACCGGGCTTGTTCAGGCAAGGGGACAAATATTCGGCGTTAGTTCCGGATTTTTCCCGAGTGGTGAAAAATTTTCTTGGGATATAAATTCGCAAATAAAATTGAAGAATGTTGGCGGAGATTATTGGGAATATACTTTTAAAATGTATCCCGCTGATGAAATACAATTTTTGTTTTGGGCAGGACATTCATCAACAGTTCCTACATACAGAAGTTTAGGCTGGGAAGGACAGATCATTCCGTTCGATAGTTCGGCGGTTAACTACCGTGTATCTACTGCCGGATTGAAAGACACTGTTTTGGATTTGGAATTTTTTAACAGTTCGGCAACCAAAGCGCCGCAGTATTGGTCACCGATTGAAAGTAAAACGGATTCTGTTGGAATTCTTTTTAGAGTGAATGTTGCTCATCTTATCAAAGCCGGATTGTTTGACGCCGCAAAAACAATGACGATTAGTGTTCGTGGTGATTCCGCAAGTTCGGCAGGTGTCCTGTCTTGGGATTCCGATAATCTTCACCTGAAGCAAGAACCGATAAGTGTTGGTTCGGGAACGTTTTGGTCGGGAGTAGCTTATTTCCCGAAAAACAAAATCACTTCCGGAACGCCGATCAGTTATAAATTTTATGTTACCAACTGCACGTTTGGCGGCTGGGAATCGGGAATTGAAAATAGAGTTTTCAACTTTCCGGAATCCGATTCAACCTTGGTTTGGAAATTCTTTAATGATAAGAATCCATTAACCGGGATTGAAGACGAAGCTCCATTGATCGCGGATAAATTTATGTTGTATCAGAATTATCCCAATCCGTTTAACCCGGCAACAACAATTAAATTTTCAATTACAGAAAAATCAAATGTGCAGTTAAGAGTTTTTAATCTTTTAGGCGAAGTTGTGAAAACGCTGGTAAATCAAAATGAAGAAGCCGGCGTTCATTCAATAACTTGGAACGGATTGAATGAAACGGGAACTCCGGTTAATTCGGGCGTTTATTTATTGCGGTTGGAAGCCGGTTCGCAAATCCAAATGCGCAAAATGATTTTGTTAAAATAATTTGTTGTAGAGTCATGCCATGGCATGACTCTACGTATTTATAAGGGACACCGTACGTGAAGTTATCCGGATATATCATTTTAATTTTTCTTTTAATAGGAGTGTTTTCCTTTCCGCAAAACAACAAACCGCAGAAGCAAAATGTTTTTGTTGATAGTTTGGGAATTATGCGATGGGAAAATTCAAACGAAGAAGTAAAACTGTTTGGCGTTAATTACACAACTCCTTTTGCCTATTCTTATCGAGCGCAAAAAAAATTAGGACTTAACCTCAAGCAGGCAATTGATCTCGATGTTGCACAACTGGTGCGGCTTGGTTTTGATGCCTTCCGCGTGCACGTGTGGGATAAAGAAATAACCGATAGCGCTGGAAACATTGTTGCGAATGAACATCTTGATTTACTCGACTATCTTTTGTGGAAATTAGAATCGAACGGAATAAAAACAATTCTTACACCAATTGCCTGGTGGGGAAATGGCTGGCCCGAGCCGGACGGCATTACTAAAGGATTTGCTCAACCATATTCCAAACTTCAACTCATGACGGATGAAAACGCACGAACAGCGCAGCGAAATTATTTGAAACAATTTGTCAATCATCGTAATCCATACTCAAAATATACTTATGGAAATGATCCATCAATTATTGCGATGGAAATTATTAATGAACCGTTTCATCCAAACGAAGGAAAGATGGTAACAGATTACATCAATGAAATGGTTGAAGCTTTGCGTGGAGCGGAATTCACCAAACCAATTTTTTACAATATCAGTCAGAATTGGAGTGACATACAGGCGCAAGCAGTTTGTGATGCGAATATTCAAGGTGTTTCTTTCCAATGGTATCCAACCGATCTTGTCCACAACAAAATGTTGAAGGGAAATTTTCTACTCAATGTTGATCATTATAAAATCCCTGCTGAGAATATTTCCGGTTATGATAATAAAGCAAAAATGGTGTATGAGTTTGAAGCTGCCGATATTGGCGGTTCTTATATGTATCCCGCGATGGTTAGAAGTTTTAGAGAAGCGGGAATACAGTTTGCAACAATGTTTTCGTACGAACCGTCGCAGATCGCATGGAGCAATACGGAATATCCAACACACTTCCTAAACTTGTTGTACACACCTTCAAAAGCAATCAGCTTGATGATTGCGGGATATGCTTTCCATGAACTTCCGCTAAAAAAATCTTACGGTGAGTATCCAGCGAATAATCAATTTGAAAACTTTCGTGTCAGTTATGATGAAGACTTGAGTGTAGCGAATTCCGATTCATGTTTTTATTATTCAAATAGTACAGCAGATATTCCGCGAAATGTAAAATCATTAAAACACATTGCCGGATGCGGTAATTCGGAACTAGTGAGGTATAACGGAACCGGCGCATATTTTCTTGATAAACTTGAAGAGGGAATTTGGAAACTCGAAGTCTATCCGGACGCTCTCTGGTTGCGCGATCCATTTGAGCCGACAAGTTTGTCGCAACAAGTTGCCCGTTTATACTGGAACGAAAGGAGCATGTCAGTTGAACTTGCAGATTTGACGAATAAATTTTTTGTTACTTCACTGAAAGGGAAGAAGCAAATTATTTTTGAAGTTGAAAATTCCGGATTCAAAATTAAACCGGGGATATATTTATTATCTGCATCGCAGCTAACTAAAAAGATGATTGAAAAGAATCTTGTGGTGAAGGGAAAATTTCTCGAAGGTTTATATGCTCCAAAGGAAAATTCAGAACAAGTTGATATCGTTAATCTTTCGAAAGAAAAACAACTTGAAGGAAAACCTGTGCAATTTATATTTCGAATCACTGCTGAAAAAGAAATATCCGGCGCAGAACTTTATGTTAAGCGATTTGGATGGAGAAACTTTGCAAAATATTCCTTAAAGAAAGGTGAAGGTTTTACTTATTCATTTCAAGATTCATCAAAAATATTTTCTGAGGGTGAAGTGCAATATTGTGTTTCAGTTAAAACCGGAAATAAAGCCGTTACATTTCCCGGTGGTATTAATGGTTCACCGAATGAATGGGATTTTCGAATTGATAATCCGTGGAAGGTTGTTATTCGCAAATCGGGAGAGAATATAAATTTATTTTCCGCATCGCATGATCGAAAAGATTTGATCTTTCCGCATTACAGTAAAACGATGCAGTTCGATGTAAATTACAAGAACGGAAGAGATGGGAACAACACTTCTTTAGTGGTTAATGTTCGATATAGCGATGAGAATAAAATACCTTTCGGTGTACAACTTGCAGTGGACGAAAAAATAAAATCAGTTTGTAATGAACAAAATGATTATCGTTACACAATAATAAGAGGACGTTCAAATCAAGATACGACTTCAACTATAAAATTAATTTTGCTGATGGAAGATGGAAGAAGTTTCACATCACCTATCGTGTTGCAAAAATATTGGGAGGACATCGTTATTCCAATTTCGAGATTTCAAATTGGGAGCGCACTCGTGTTGCCCAATTCATATCCTTTGTTTCTTCCGCATGTTCGAGAGTCTTCAAGCGAAAGAAAAGAATTGAATCCGTTCGATCTAAGTGCAATACAGATTGTATGTGATAGTAAAATGAAAGAGAAGTTAGAAACGGGTTTTGAAATCGAATCTATTTACTTAAATGTGAAAAAGAAATAAAAATATTTTAATGACATGAAAGAAAATAAATTTTCAATTTCTGAAATGAAAGATGGTAACGGATTAGAAATAACCGTTAAGAATAATTCCACAAAAGAATCTTTCACCGTTCTTCCCGATTCCGGTACGCGTTTAAGTGAACTCAATCTTTATAATGGTGAAGAGTTAATATCGGTGATTAAAAAGATTGAAAATGTTCATTCCGAAAACAGAGATGATATTTTTTGTAATGCAAAACTTTCTCCATTCGCCGGAAGAATTCGAGAAGGGAAGTTTACTTTTAACTCGGTCGCTCATCAACTGACAAAAAATTATCCGGAAGAAAATAATGCTTGTCACGGATTCGTTTATGACCGGACATTCAATGTGATTGAAAAAACGATCGGCGAAGATTTTGCCTCATGTACGCTTGAATATCAATATCTTGGCGACTTCCCCGGTTACCCGTTTATATACTCAATTCAACTCACTTACAAACTTTCTGAACTTGAAGGGTTGACTTGCACTACAAAAATATTAAACAAGTCGGATGAAGAAATTCCACTTAGCGACGGTTGGCATTTTTATTTCGATCTTGGAATGAACATTGACAACTTTATACTGAAAACTGAAAACTGTGAACTGATTGAACTCGATTCGCAGATGATCCCAAACGGAAAAAGTAAAATGTTTTCGGAGTTCACCGAAGAAAAAATTATAAGTGATGCAAAGTTCGATTCATGTTTTAAACTTCATGTTAAAGAGAAAGCAGAAACGCATTTAATCTCGGATGCAAAACAACTTGACCTTACCATTTGGCAGGAAGCAGGTAAAGGGAAATATCAATATCTTGTTATCTACACTCCGCCGGATAGGAAAACTATTGCGATCGAACCAATGACTTCAAACATTAACTCGTTCAACAACGGAGAAGGATTGATCATTCTTAATCCGAATGAATCTTTTACCGCCGGTTTTGGAATTTCTCTAAACAAAATCATTTAGTAAATGAGAGATAGAATATGAAAATTATAAGTGACTCTTTCCGTTATTTTCCCTTGGTTATGTTGTTAGCACTTTTACTATCTGCCGAAATGATTATTGCTCAACACGCTGATCAGAAACAACGACAGACTTTATTCACGCGCGATTGGAAATTTTCTCCTGGCGACCAAACCGGTGCTAATAAAGTTTCATTTAATGATAAAGATTGGCGTGGATTAAATCTTCCGCACGATTGGAGTATTGAAGGAAAATTTAGTAAAGCTAATCCCGCAACACCAAGCGGTGGCGCGCTACCGGGAGGAATCGGATGGTACCGCAAAACATTTTCACTTTCTGAATTACAAAAAGATAAACTTGTTTTTATTAATTTCGACGGAGTCTATCATAATAGCGAAGTTTGGATAAACGGGCATTATTTGGGGAAGCGTCCTTACGGTTATAGTTCGTTCAGATATGAGCTCACTCCGTTTTTGAAATTTGGAAAAGAGAAAAATATAATTGCCGTTAAAGTTGATAACTCTCAGCAGCCAAACTCCCGCTGGTATTCAGGTTCAGGAATTTACCGGAATGTTTGGCTTGTCACTACTTCTAAGATTTATGTTGAGCATTGGGGAACATTTGTAACCGCAATTGTAGTGAGCAAGACTTCTTCAAAAGTTTCGGTAAAGATAAAAGTACGTAACACTCTGAATGAGGAAAAATCGGTAACTGTTGCAACCGAGATTTTCGACAATTCGGGGAAGAAAGTAACATTCGTAAAGTCCAACGTGACTATTCCGGCTGCATCAGTAAACGAGACAGAACAGAAATTGGTAATCGCAAATCCAAAACTGTGGGATACCGAACATCCAAATCTTTATAAAGCTATCACTAAAATTGAGAGTGAAGAGAAGACGGTTGATCAATACGAAACGACTTTCGGGATACGCTCATTTTATTTTGACGCTGCGAATGGATTTTTCTTAAACGGAAAAGCAATGAAAATAAAAGGAGTCTGCAATCATCATGATCTCGGATTTCTCGGCGCTGCGATCAACACTCGCGCAATAGAGCGGCAAATTGAAATTATGAAGGGAATGGGAGTGAATGCGATCCGCACTTCGCATAATCCTCCCGCGCCGGAACTTTTAGACCTCTGCGATAAGATGGGAATTATCGTTATGGATGAAGCATTCGATATGTGGGCGATGAAAAAAGTTGAGTTTGATTATTCAACAAACTGGAAAGAGTGGCACAAGCGCGATCTGGAAGATATGGTTTTGCGCGACCGCAATCATCCGAGCGTTTTTATCTGGAGTATCGGAAACGAAATTCCGGAACAGCGGGACAGCAGCGGAATTGAAATTACTCGTGAGTTGGTTTCAATAATTAAAAATTTAGATACCACCCGTCCCATTACATCGAATATGGATTATACAAAACCGGATAATTTCTTAAATAAGTCCGGCGCGCTCGATCTTATTGGTTTCAGTTATCATCAATATGATTATGAGGCATTCCCCCAAAATTATCCGAATCAAAAATTTATCGGGAGCGAAACGACTTCTTCATTAGCAACGCGCGGATTTTATGATATGCCGTCCGACAGCATAAGACGCTGGCCTATAAGATGGGACATTCCATTCACTCAAGGTAATCCCCAACAGATGTGTTCAGCGTACGATAATTGCAGTGCGCCGTGGGGTTCAACAAATGAGGAAACATGGAAGCTCATTAAAAAATATGATTACCTTTCCGGTATGTTTCTTTGGACGGGATTTGATTACCTCGGCGAACCGACTCCATACACATGGCCTTCGCGGAGTTCCTATTTCGGTATTGTTGATCTTGCCGGTTTTCCGAAAGATTTTTATTACCTGTATCAAAGTGAATGGACCAACAAACCAGTCCTTCACATTTTCCCTCATTGGAATTGGGAGAAAGGGAAACAAGTTGATGTTTGGGCTTACACAAATTGCGATGAAGTTGAATTATTCTTAAATGGCAAATCGCTCGGCATAAGAAAGCAACAACCCGATGTTTTTCATCTGATGTGGAGAGTTGATTACCAACCCGGTACATTAAAAGCCGTTGGCAAAAAAGATGGAAAAGAAATTTTAGTAAAAGAAATTAAAACCGCCGGAGCGCCGTATAAAATTGAAGCCGTTGCAGACAGAAAGAAGATAAAAGCGGATGCAACTGATCTTTCATTTATTACCGTAAGAATTTTAGATAAAGACGGAATCCTCATTCCGAACGCTGATAATCTAATTCACTTTAATGTAACGGGAGAAGGAAAAATAATTGGAGTTGATAACGGGCTGCAAACAAGCCATGAATCATTTCAAGCAAATTTCCGTCACGCATTTAACGGAATGTGCCTTGGTGTGATTCAATCAACCGATAAGCAAGGAAAGATAAAATTGATTGTAAAATCAGATGGACTTAAAAGCGCTTCGATTGAAATTGTGAGCAGGGAAGAAAGATAAACCCGTAAGTCGAAACTCCGTTTCGACAAGCAGATGAATAAAATGAAATTAAACAGATAGGCGATTCCCCGAATCGCCCATGTGTTTTAAGTCGATAGTAGTTTACCGATTAATTCTTTATTTTTGTACAAAACATTTCAATAAAAGCGAATTGGTCATGAAAAAAATAATTCTCCTACTGTCACTTCTCATCTTTAGTCTCTCATCTTTTGCTCAAACATTTGTACCCAAACGTGAATTTAGAGGCGCGTGGATCGCCACCGTAACAAATATCGACTGGCCTACAAGAGGCGCTTCAACAGCTTCACAGAAACAAGCGTTAATAGATATTCTAAACGGACTTAAAGCAATTAATGTTAATGCGGTAATGTTCCAGATAAGACCGGAATCCGACGCACTTTACAATTCATCAATTGAACCCTGGTCTTATTGGCTAACCGGTTTCCAGGGAGTCGCGCCAAGTCCATACTACGATCCTTTACAATTTGCATTAGAAGAAACTCACAAAAGAGGAATGGAACTGCACGCCTGGTTAAATCCTTACCGGGTGGAACGTAGTGTTGGAAATTATCAA
This sequence comes from Ignavibacteria bacterium, assembly GCA_030693705.1. Classification (GTDB taxonomy): domain Bacteria; phylum Bacteroidota; class Ignavibacteria; order Ignavibacteriales; family Ignavibacteriaceae; genus UBA1563. Next base: position 19,230 of record JAUYAB010000062.1, read on the forward strand.
ACCGCTTCAAATCATATCTCCAGAAAACATCCTGAGTGGACATTTACAAAAGGAACATTGAAATTGTTAGACCCGGGATTACCGCAAGCGAGAGAATATGTTCTATCTGTTATTATGGATATTGTTCGAAGATATGATGTGGATGGAATTCACTTTGATGATTATTTTTATGATGACGGTATGACTACTGAAGATGCTGCAACCTATGCTTCTTATAATCCCACAAGCCTTGGACTTGCAGATTGGCGAAGAAAGAATGTAAACACACTTGTAAAAATGATAAGTGATAGCATCACCGCTGTTAAACCTTTTATTAAATGGGGAATTAGTCCCCGCGGAATTTGGCGTCCGAATTATCCGGCTGGAATTACCGGAAACGATAATTATAATTCTATTTATTGTGATGCAATGGCCTGGCTGCATGCCAAATCGATTGACTACATTAATCCCCAACTTTATTGGGCATTTGGCGGCGGACAAGATTACGGCAAGTTAATGCCCTGGTGGGCAGACTCAGCCGGAGCTAACGGAAGACACATGTACGTTGGTCATGCGGTGTATAGAATTAATTCTGGAGTAAATCCATTTAACGCTAACGAACTTCCAAGACAGATCCGTTTAAACCGGACGGACAATTTTTGCCAGGGAAGTGTTCTGTATAATACAACTTCGAGTTTAGAGAATCGTTTAGGATTTACAGACTCATTAAAAAACACGCTTTACAAATATCCGGCGTTAACTCCTATAATGAATTGGAAAGCAAACAACGCTCCGATGCCGCCAATAAATTTAAGGATAGAAAAAGATTTAGTTACATCAGCCGCAAAGCTTGTTTGGGATAAAAGCGAGCTTGATATGGATGGCGATTCTTCTTTCTTTTATATTCTTTACAAATTTACTACCGGTTCACCATCGCAAAGTGAAATTGATAATAACGAAAATATTGTGGATGCAACCACATTAAAAGAATTAGCGCCAAAAGATCTTGTTGCTTCTTCAGGCAACCTTTTCTTTGGTGTAACCGCGTTAGACCGGTACGGAGCGGAAAGTCCAATTTCAAACATCGTTCAACTTTTACCGCCTCCTGTTCCATGGCTTGTTTTTCCTTTAAATGATGATACACAGCAGAAAGATACTATGAAGTTTGTCTGGAATTACGCGCAGAATGCTTTCCAATATCAGTTACAAGTTTCTGATAATGATGCTTTTACAGGCACATTGATAGTGAATAGTGTAGTTATTGATACCTCCTATGTTCTAACAAAATTGGCAGGTGAGAAAAAATATTATTGGCGTGTAAAAGCAAGTAACCCGGCTGGCGAGAGCAGTTATTCTTCAACGTTTAATTTTACTACCGGTTTCCCGGCTGCTATAACATTGCTTGAACCGGCGCATGCAAGTTTAGGTGTTTCGCTTAGTCCTACTTTCAAATGGGCTAAATCAAACGTAGCATCGTCGTACCGATTTATATTTGCCTCGAGCATAACTATTACACCGCAATCAACCATGTTGGATACAGTATTAACCGATACAACCCTCTCGCTATCCAAATTAGTGGTGAACAAAAATTACTTCTGGCGTGTTGCGGCTAAAAACGAGTATGGAACAAGTTTATGGTCTTCTACCTTTGGATTCAAAACGCAGCCTACAGTTAAAGTTGAAGACGAACATATTTTGCCCGATTTTTATGAGCTTTCGCAAAATTATCCTAATCCGTTTAATCCTTCAACAACAATAGGTTTTGCAATTCCTTTACCGGAATATGTGGATGTAAAAATCTACGATATGCTTGGTGGTGAAGTTATAACCTTAGTTAGTGAAGATATGTCGCCGGGAAAATATTCCGTTGAATGGAATGGGATCGATTCTCTCGGTAAGCATGTTCCAAGCGGAGTTTATTTTTATACTATCCGCGCCGGGAAATATCATGATACTAAGAAGATGATCTTTTTGCGGTAGAGGATTGGTAGATGGTCATTTGTCATTGGAATATGAAGAAAAATGTTGTGTTTAGTTATTGACTAATGACTATTGACCGCTGACTAATTTCCCAACATGTGTGATTTTTTGCACCAGGGTTAAGTTGACCCATTTCTTAGTATCGAAAGACGATTCCTTAGTTTTTGGGAATCGTTCCTTAGGTGCGAAAGCCCGCTCCTTAGCTTTGAAAGAGCGTTCCTTAGTAGCGTTCGATGACTCCTTAGTAGCGACCGATGGCTCCTTAGATGCGTAACATGGCAGTAAAGTAGATAAAGATGGCAGAATAGTTGCCAAATGTGATAGAATAGTTCCGAATTATGGCTCCTTAGTTCCGAAAGATGACTCCTTAGATGCGAAAGATCGCTCCTTAGTACCGAAAGATGGCTCCTTAGTAGTGCAAGATGGCAGAATACTTGCTAAATATGATAGAATAGTTGTGTAAGATGGCATCGCAGTAGGAAAATATGACAGAATAGTAGGACAACTTGACAGAATAGTTGAGTTCTGGAATAGAATAGCGGGACAATAAGGTAATAATGGACTTTTGGGCGACGGTGAGAAGACTTTGGGACGAGTGGACGGTGGGACTTTGGGACGATGGGACAGTGAGACTTTGGGAGGAAAGGGGAGAGTTTGCCAACAATTCAACTAAGAAACCGTGTCTCTGTTCCGCCGCGGCGGATTGATGGCGATGAACATTTGCCACATGGACACAAAGACACGATGAATATAATTTTTTTGGTTCTGCTGTTTTATTATTAAGTGATTAAGTCAGGGTTCAAATTTTTATATTATTCAGCGGTTTTTATTTCAACTTATTTGTCTTTGAATAAGTCAAAAATAAAATTATTTTGCATCAAAAAGTGAGAGAAAAATGTTATCTGCAAAAAGAAAACGTTTCATCGTTGATGAAAATGGAAAACCTCAATCTATCATATTGGATATTGAAACATATAACCACATGCTTGAATTGATTGAAGACAACGAAGATGTTAAAGAATATAAAAAAGCGAAGCCTAAAGTTGACGCGGCTATAAAAGCCGGTGAATTTGTAACTTTAAAGGAATTTCAAAAACATCGAACCCAAAAGAAAAATGCTGTTTGAAATTGTAATCCCCAAACATGTACAAAAACAGTTAAACAAACTCCCGGATAAAATTAAAAGCCAAATTCTTGAGCATATTTCAAAGTTGGCTGGCGAACCGAGACCGGCGGGAAGTAAAAAGCTGCAAGGATATGAGGCATGGAGGATCAGGGTTGGTAATTATAGAATTATTTACGAAATAGAGGAAGGCAGGTTATTAATTATTCTCATCTCAATTGCTCACAGAAAAGATATTTATAAAAAATTATAACGGGGAAAGTAATTGGAAAGCAGAAAACTGATTCGTCGTGACGGAATGATAACTGAAAATTTTTTTGAGGATGATAGATAGTTTTGGTCTGATGGTTGATGAGGCAATAATATTTAGTGAGGTTACTATAATATTTTTAGTGCGAGTTTGGTAATCTGCAAAAACATTTATAAGTTCGTTTGTACTATAATTAAGAAATCAGGAGTTTTTATTTCTTCATTAGTTTTACATAGAAAAACATTACCACTCGGGGAGTTCCCTTTCTACCTTTTCAATTATACAAATGATAATCCACTTTACGTCTCTCTTTTAAAAACAAAAATAATTGAACGAATGATGATTTTTATGAACATGATTAGTATAATTGTAAAAGAAATATATAAACAATTGTGCTTATACTGCCATTTTGGAAGGATAAGAACAATAGAATATACACGCTTTAGCGTTCATGTAAAAAGTCGAAGCGAAATTGATATAAACTGAAAAAAACTAATTTTGCCTTTAATTTGGAAACACTTTTTAAACATATAGAACAAGAAGATAATTTAAGAGGATATCAAGGAATATCTCTTCGTGAAGATGAATTTACTCAAACTCTTCGTGGTCCTGTGTTTGATAGTCTTTTAGATATTGAAGTTCATCAAGATAGACTCTCTGAATTAACAGGACTTATCGAAACAGGATTTAGCCAATCAAAAAATTTACTTGCAGACATTCAGGCACTTGAAAAGGCCGAACCTGAAGATTTAAGAGATTGGAGAATTGGTGAGGCACTGGCAGAAGTTGTTCTTGAAGAAAATTTTCAATGCCGTTTCCATTGGAATGAGTTAAGAGATGCAAGAAATCCAAAGGGAAATAAAACGGGTGCTGATTTAGTTGGTTTTATTGAGTCCGAAGGAAATGTTTTATTTTTGTTTGGAGAGGTAAAAACCTCCTCAGAAACTGCAAATAGACCGCCCCAGGTTATGACTAAAGCAGATGGTATAGAAAACCAATTAAAAGATTTATACAACGATAGGAATAAACGCCAGATTCTTATTACGTATTTAAAAAGCAAAACTAGAGATTTACCAGATTTACATCCTTTTAAAATGGACTATAATTCTGCTTTACTTTCATATTATGGAAATACTCAACTATATCACTTAATAGGTGTTCTAATTAGAGATGTTGAAGCAGACCATAAGGACATTTCGATAAGTTATAATAGAATTAAAACAACTATTTTAAATCCTATTGGTTTAAGATTAATCGCATTATACACTTCAATTCAACAATCAAATTGGCGTAACATTGTTACAAGCAATATAGAAGAATGAGCATAGGAAATAAATATCATTACCTTGAAAATGCGTATCCAGATATGCTTAATGGTATTGGTATGCTTATTCAGAAAGCAAAAATATCAAATCGATTTAAAGATGAAGCCTTAAGTAGCGAGGAAAATTCAGAGCTTGAAAAAGCAAAAAATCTATGTGAATTAAGAATTGTTGATATATGGAATAACCAAAACAGTGAGGAATTTAAACCATTGTGTTCTATCTATTACGACATAGCCACGCAGTGCGACATAGAATTTGATAATGATTATGCAGTATTTGAGTATGTTAAAATTATTTCTTTTGGTTATCTTGGAGAAGGGTGGCATTTAGTCAGGCAATATTTGAAAAATCAACAGAGCAAAATTGACCATCTTCCAATTTCTGAAAACTGGAACTCAAGACTATTAAATACATCATTTAAAGCGTTAGTTGGTCTTATAAGAAAAAATGATTGGAATGATATCTATGAATCAATCCGTCAAATTGAATCGTTACGCTCAGAACAAACTCAATTTGAGCAGAATTTTCTTAATCAAGTGAATGAGGGAAGTCGCCCTTATGGAGCATCTGAATTAGTTTCGCTTTATCACTTTGCAAAGTCAATTGAGATACTTGCTAAATATTTAATTGAAGGAAGACCACTAGAGCCAGAAAGCCAGATTCAATTCCATATTGGTTACGCCAAAGAATTTGCAGTTAAGTCAGAAAATATAAGTTTGCAACTTTTGTTTCAGTTTTTTGAAGCATTTTCTTTTAAATTGATTAGAAATACAATTTGGTATAATACCCGTGGAATTAATTCAAGAATTTCAAGATTTAATAAGTTTATCTCTGAAAAAGAGCATCAAGGTGTTTTTGAATTACTATATCCTCAAAAAGAAGCCTTAGGTGAAATATTTAATCCTGCCTACAATGCAGTTGTTGTGAATTTACCAACATCTAGTGGCAAAACTATGATTGCTAAATACAGGATTTTAATGGCTCTAAATCAATTCGCCGAGGATGGCGGTTGGGTTGCTTATGTTGTACCAACTCGTGCATTAGTAAATCAAATTTATAATGAATTAAAAAGAGATTTAGCTCCGATAAATGTTAGGGTTGAAAAAGTAAGTGGGGCATTGGATCTTGATGGCTTTGAGGAATCTTTAATGGAAAAAGATTCTACAATGACAAATGGAATTCAAAAAGGAGCTTTTGACGTACTTGTAACAACTTATGAAAAGTTGCATTTAATGATAAGACAAGAATATGGCACCAAAGAAAACAGACCACTAGTCCTAGCTGTAGTAGATGAGGCTCATAATATTGAAGAAGCAACACGAGGACTTAATTTGGAGTTCTTGTTATCGACAATTAAATCTGACTGTGAAAGAGCTAATTTCCTTTTAATGACACCCGACGTTTCTAATTCAAATGAAATTGCCACTTGGTTGGGTGGAGAAAGAGGAAAAGAATTGCATTTGAGTTTACTTTGGTGGCAACCCAACGAAAGGGTTATAGGTGCTCTAGTCAAAAATGGTAGGAGGAGAGATTATAATTTCAAATTAAAAACGCTTTTAACAAATAAAGGTACTTATCAATTAGAAGAAGATATTTTATTAACGAATTCGGATAATAATGACCCCACTTTTTCCAGCTTATCTAGCAAAAAATTATTCGCTTCGGTACTTGGGCGTAAATTAATAAACATTGAAGAACCCACCGTTATTCTTGCAAGAAATCCTAACGATGCATTTGATATTGCTAATAACATTTGTTCTACTATCATTCAAGAATTCGAGATTGATGAAGATGTTGAACTTGTCAGAAGGTTCATTGAAGATGAATTGGGACATGATTTTTCTCTATCTGAATGTTTGAGAAAAAGAATTGGAGTTCATAGCTCCGCCTTACCAGATGAAATAAAAATATTAATTGAGGATTTAATGTCTAAGGGGAAATTACAAGCACTTGTTGCTACGACTACTATTGCTCAAGGAATTAACTTCCCTATATCATCTGTCATTATGAGTTCTTACCAATATTCAAGTCCTAAAGGTACATATGAAATGCCCGTTAGAGATTTTTGGAATATTGCTGGTCGAGTTGGTAGAGCAGGACAACAATCTCTTGGTTGGGTTGGAATTATTTCTAAAAATGAACCAGAACTACTTAAGATATCAAATTATGTAAAAAGTGCAGCTGATGTTTTAAAATCACAACTTGTAGATATAATTAATACAGCTTTAGCAAATCCTGGAGTTAACTTTGAAAGTTGGCTTTTTAGAGACCCAAGATGGTCTGGTCTACTTCAATACATATCTCATCTTTACGTACAAAGCGAAAATCTTGGAATATTCATCTCGAGCTTAGAACAGAGGCTCATAGATACATTTGGTTATAATAAACTTAATTCCGAACAAAAACATTATTTAAGGTCTAATTTAAGAAGTTATGCGGAAAGCATTAATCCTGGATATGCAAAAATTTCTGATTCTACTGGGTTTTCTACAGTATCCGTTGGTAAACTTTGGGGCGGTTTAAGAGATGCAAATTTGAATTCAAATGATTGGCATAAAAATCAGTTATTTTCAGAGCAAAATCAAAGTTTGCAAAAGCTCATTGGCATTATGCTGCAAACTCCAGAAATACGTTCTTCAATAGAGCAATTGTCGAGTGGAGATAGGCCTTTTGACAGAACCTCTATTTCTAAAATGATGATAGATTGGGTTAATGGCAAATCAATCAATTTTATTGCTGATAGATATTTTTCAAACGAAACTGATCCAAGAAAAAGAATAGAAAAGTGTACTAGAGCAATGTATTCACATTTAGCAAATGCTGCAACTTGGGGTTTAGCGGCAATTCAAAAGATGCCAAATAGTGGTGCAGATTGGGATAACTTAAATGAAACAGAGAAGAAACGAATGGCTAATCTTCCTGCTTTATTACACTATGGTGTAAATACTGATGAAGCGGTATTAATGAGGAAGAATAATATCCCACGAAGTATTGCAAAGAAGGTTGGGGAATTATATAATGCATCATGTGGTGGTCATATTTTTGTTCAAAGTTCTAATGAAGTAAGTGCTTGGTTAAATTCATTAGATTCTAACACTTGGGAAAGTGTTAGACCGAATAATTCTGTAATGACAGGAACTGACTACAAACGGGTTTGGGAGAAACTTAATGGCGGTGAATAGGGGAAAGCTCGAAATGCTAACAAACAGTATAGTTAATTACTAGTTTAGCGCGTGTTCGCGCCTTTTAGATCATGTCAACAGTAGTTGTGACATGATAGTACAGTCCCCGTTTGCCTACACTACTCATATATATAATAGCTAGTCGTAATTTAAGGCATAATAAATTTAAAATAATTTGGTATGAAAACAAGCAATTAAAAATTAATAGCATCAACTTTTCAATTTGGCTGTGTTGCATTTTAAAATAACATGCTGTTATACCACCCATTAAAAAAATCTTAGCAATCTATTGGTTAAAGTATATATTTAGATATAAAAAATGGAACTATTATGAGTGAATTTTCAACAGAACAGAAATATTTAGATATCTTTCTTACTCCAATTAAAAAATCTCTTGATTATCATCCAAAATTTGGAAACAGCCCAAAAGAAGAAGGATTTTCTTTAAAGGAATTTAAAAAACTTTATGGTTCTGATCCATTTTATTCATGGATAGGTTTGAATTCTGATTTAATGTATGCTGCTCATAAAGCGGCTGGAGGTATGACATCTTTGTACCGCCAAATAGGAATCGGATGTGAACAACTATTTCGCCAAATTATTATTGACAAGGCTGAATATTCTGACGAGGATTATGCTTGTTGGTCTTACGAAGCAAAAACAAAATCTGGTTTTACAAAAACTTTATCCCTTGATGCTAGATTAGAAATTGGACAAATAAACAATATCACGGTACGTGAAAATGTTGTTAAATGGCTGCAAGAATATTCCAAAGAAATTAATATAAAAAATTTGCCACATAACGGAATCATATTTGAAGTTAGACAAGGATATAAAAGTAAAGATAGCAAGAGACAAAATGCAGATATAGATAATGCAACAGTCGCTTGGGCAAATGGTTATTTACCGGTATTCGCTATCTTTTCTTCACAAATCGATTATGACATTGTTCTAAGATATAGAAATAATCGATGCGGAATATTAACCGGAATTAATAATGATGATGTTAGCATCTCCTTGTTTGCTTTTTCAAAACAAATATTAGGATTTGATCTCGCGGAATTTTTTCAAAAGAAATCAAGAACTATAAAAAATAAATTAAATTTTGTGATAGAAAGTCTATTAAGTGCTAAATGAAACCACAATACGAATTATTTAATATATCTCAACGAAAAGATTATACTTTTAAGTATAATAGCAAACTTGGTCGGCATGGATGGTTAAGGCTTACACCCGCCTACTCGGTAAAACTTGTTAAAGAAATCATTGATGAGATTTCGGATGTGAAATTTATATTGGATCCTTTTTCCGGTACCGGCACTACCGGTTTAGTTGCAGCCGAACATGGATTTAATGCAAATATTTTTGATATCAATCCATTTCTCGTCTGGTTCGGGAATACAAAATGTAAAAATTATCTTTTTGAAGATGTTGAATATCTCAGACATAAAAAAGAACAAATCTTAGAATTACTCCCTTCATACATTTCTCAACATAATTGGGAACCAGATATTCATAATATTGAGAGATGGTGGTCAAGAGACACCCTTCTTATTTTATCAGCCTTACATAAGTCGATTTGTGAAGTTATTGGGAATCCACAAGACAATTCCACCGGAAATTTATTGTGGGTTGCTTTTAATCGTCTAATTATTGATACATCATCTGCTGCTTTTAATCATGTATCAATGTCATTTCATAACTATGTTAAAATTCATGAACTTGATCAAATTAGACAATTGTATTCGCTTTCGGTTGATCAAATACTAAGCAGCGTAAAAGTTTCTTTTATAGGAAATGCAAATGCATACTTATTTGACTCTAAAAATTTTGAAAACGGCTTTAATGATCAACGTTATTCTCATGTCATTACATCCCCTCCATACCCTAACAGAATAAGTTATATAAGAGAATTGAGACCATATATGTATTGGTCAAAATTTCTTTCAAATTCAAATTCAGCGGGTGAATTAGATTGGGAAAGTATCGGCGGAACTTGGGGTATTGCAACAAGTAGATTAAAAGATTGGCAACCGACACAAACAGAATTACAGTCTGGCTTAAATAAAATAATTGAAAATATAGTCTCTACTGATCAAAAATACTCTAATTTGTTAGCCAAATATGTATTAAAATATTTCCATGACATGCACATACATTTTGATACGATGCGGAAACATTTATCAAATAACGCTCGAATCTATTATATAATTGGTAATTCATCTTTTTATGGGGCGGCTGTGCCTACGCATGAACTTCTTGCTGAATCTCTTCATCAACTTGGTTATAAAAATATTCAAACAAACGTAATAAGAAAGAGAAATACCAAAAAACAACTATATGAATACTGTATTTCAGCTACGTATATAAAATAAATGCAGTATAAAGAGCCTTTCAATGCGAACAGTGTTTTTTAGTGCAGCATTTATTTATATAACTGTGTTTACAAAACTAGTTGCTCTTTAAGGAAGTTTGTACTAAGAAACATTTTTATAAATAAAAGTTGTGTGAACAAAATCGTAATTGTTGTTTTGGGAGGCGGTTTTGTGGTTGCACCATTAGCTGGCGTTTGTCTCGCTTCATAACAAAAGGTACAATATGGATATTTTAGTCCCTAGTGAAAAATCCTCAGAACAATTGAGACATGAATTGATTGATTCTGTTAAAATCTTAAAATCTTCAATTCAGCTTTACGATGAAGGACAAAAGGAATTTTTTAAAATCATTTCTGGACAACTTCGTTTGCTTCTGTGTGATACCAATAAAAATAAAGATAATTCTCTTGTTAACAAAGTATTCTTTAACTTTGAATTACATCCTTTATCATTCCAAATTCCAGAGGAAAAACCTGGGATGACAATACTCTTTGCAATGTCCGGCACTTTAACATCCAACTCAACTCGAATTTTCGATATCTTCGATTTAACTGCAGCCAAAATTCCTTTGGAGAAGTGGTTGGAACAAAAAATATTTGACACAACTGTTTCTCTCCGCGGTTTAATTAAATCAGTTGCGGACAAGCTTGGAGGTGCACATGTCGATAGCAACTTAAATGAAACACTTCAAAAGACATCAACAACTTTCATAAACGAAGATACAAGCCATTCTATATATCTACTTGAAATAGCAAGATATATAGTTGATCAGCTTCAACATTGGATTAATAATAGAATTTAAATACTAGCTAATTTCTTTAAAAAGTAAAGGGTTCCTGCAGAGTGGGATAAACAAGAGAAAAATAAATTGTTAAATAATTAATACGGCAGTGTTGGATTTTAACAACTTGAAACGCGAGGCGAAATAACACTTTGCTCCGCTGCATAAGGATGTAAATAATATCTTTAGTTTAACACAATCAAATAAAAGAGGATGTATATGAAAAAAATATCTCAATTAGCCATTTTGATAACCTACCTGTTATTTAACATGGAAAGCTTATTAGCGCAATGGACTCAGACTAACGGTCCATACGGAGGGACAGTTAATTGTATCATCTCGGACACATCCAATCTTTATATCGGTACAGATAAGGGGGGAGTTTTTCTTTCTAACGACGACGGGTTAAGTTGGACAGCTATTAATACCGGTCTTACCAACACTACCATTAATGCTCTTGCTTTTTCAGGGCAAAATCTTTTGGCAGGTACAGAAGGGGGTGGGGTTTTTCTGTCGGAAAATAAAGGGTTAACATGGAACGCGGTTAGTTTTCCTATCCCTTATGTAACAGCATTTACGTCACTCGGGAATAATCTATTTGCGGCTACCTGGAACGGTCTTTACATCTCTACAAACAACGGTGTTACATGGGCTGGTTCGGGTCTAGTGAATACTTATGTTTCATCTTTGTTAACAGACGGATTAAACATCTTAGCAGGAACTCATAGACTAGGTTTGTTCATATCTTCAGACACCTGTAAAACCTGGATTGTTTCTGATTCCGGAATGTCTCCGTCTTCAAAATGGGTTAACACGATTTTAATAGATTCAGCAGGCATCTTTGTAGGTACAGACGGAGGAGTGTTATTATCTAAAGACAACGGAATTAGCTGGGAATCTTATGGATTGTCCGATTTGTGGATTGGCGCTTTGGCTAAAACCGAAACAAATCTTGTTGCAGGTACAAATGAAGGTATTTTTTTATCCGGCGATAACGGGACTAACTGGCAAAAATCTAACAGTGGCTTGACCTCCCTACGAATCAAAGTTTTAAAATCTGAAGGGGAAAAACTCTTAGTTGGTACATACGGAGGTGGTGTTTGTATTTCTTATGATAACGGTTTAAACTGGATCGCATCGAATAAAGGTCTTGCTAACACTTTTGTCACTGCACTTACAGCAACAGATAACTCACTTTATACAGGAACATTTGGACAGGGTTTATTCCTTTCAGACAATCGTGGTGAAAATTGGACTTTACTCGACAGCGGGTTAACAATCCCTTATATTCGTTCACTTGTAATTACTGATTCTTTCCTTTTAGCCGGCACCGGTCAAGATCATCCTTTGTCTGACGGTGGAGTATTTCGTTCAATTAATAAAGGCAAAAACTGGACACGTGTTACCACAAATGAAGCAAATAAAACAATCTTCTGTTTAGCCAGGCGGGATACAATTATTTTTGGAGGCAGCTGGGCAGGGAAGGTTTTATCCTCATCAAATAGTGGTGTGGATTGGAGTATAAATAGTATTCCCAACGTTAGTGCTCCGGTGAGGGCATTGGCTCTTATTGATAGCAATCTATTTGCGGCTACCGATGCGGAGGGAATATTCCTTTCCACGGATAATGGAAGCTCATGGAAGGCTGTAAATGCAGGGTTGACGAATAAAATGGTGATTGCGCTTGCCCATGTTGGTACAACTCTCTTTGCCGGAACAACGGGGGACGGTGTGTTTCGTTCTACCAATAACGGTACAAGCTGGCAGGCTGTAAATAACGGGCTTTCTAACAAAGACATTAGATGTCTCACTTTTATTGGTGAATACTTATTTGCAGGTGCTAGTTCCGGAAATATTTTTGTTTCAACAGATTATGGAACGAGTTGGACTGATGTGGATGCAAACTTACCGAATGCTGATGTTTGGGCAATTACTGCTTTTGGTTCTGATGTATTTGCCGGAACTTATGGTTCCGGTGTTCTTTGGCAAAGACCACTTTCAGAAATGGTTACTTCGATCAATGAACCGGCACCTAATAATCCGTTTACATTCAAAGTAAGACAAAATTACCCCAATCCATTTAATCCGAAGACGATAATAAGTTATTCAATTCCCGAACAAAGTAACGTTACAATAATAATTTATGACGCGTTAGGAAGAGAAGTTGCAAACTTGGTTAATGAAGAAAAACAACCGGGAAGTTATGAAGTGGAATTTGAGTCGACAGTTGGCAGTCAGCCGTTGGCAAGCGGGATATATTTTTATCAACTTCGTGCCGGTGAATTTATACAAACAAAGAAGATGGTGTTGTTAAGGTAGAAAATTGGTAACCTCATTAATAGTGTACTTTTATACTGAGCGCCAAAGGCGCTCTGATTAGGTGGGGAGTTGATTTTTACTAATATATGACTCCTAATGGAGTTAAGAAAACTAAGTACTTTAAAAATTGCAGATGTTTTATCTTTAAAGAGTAGAATTAAAAATAAAAAACGATCCTCGTAGAGCTTACCCGGCTTAGATGGTGATCAATAAAAAGTTAATTAATATGGCTGTGTTGCTTTTTAACATAACACACCGTTTTACAATCAATTAATAATAGTGACTTGTATTAAAAAATTTAGGTATGCTATGAAAACAAAGTTATTGAGTTATGTAATTTTACTATTACTTGTTCTCTCAGAAAAATATTATTCACAGCAATTGCTATATCCTGATATCCCTTCCAACGCTATTAATGATATAGTATTTGTTAATGATTCTTCCGGTTATTTTATTACTTGTTATGGAAGTATTTATGTTACAAGCAATGGCGGAAATACCTGGGCATTACAGAAGCATTACCAAAGAAATAATTTAGCTCAAATAGAATTTATAAATGAAACACAAGGTTTTATCTACTCACCTCCTTCTTTTATTGGAGATAATATTAGCTTTCTGTATAGTGGTGAAGAAATCGGTAACTTTTGGAATAGTGCAGATATAAATATTGAGGATGTATTAACTTTTATTCCAATCTCCAACAGTAAAATAATTAAATCTGATGATTACGGACAAATATCGATGTTGGATAATTTTTACGAAAGATGGGACGTTAAATATCAAATGCCTCGATTTATAGGTGGTTGTCTTTCATTTCCATATGGTGAAATTGTTCAGTTCCATAATTTTGGAAATCAACGAATCCTAGCATTGTGTAACAACGTGCATGCTTATAATAGTAATATCATTCAAGATTCACTTTCTTTTATTTTAGAATCAACTAATGAGGGAAATTCGTGGGACACTTTATGGATTGGACTAGAACACTTAATGCATTCTTTCGTATTTGTAGATGACTCGCTTGGTTGGATGGTCGGTGAAAATTCAAATATTTATCATACCGCTGATGGCGGGCGAAACTGGATTATTCAATATGGTGATTCTTCATCTCAAGAGCATTATAATTTCAACAACATTAGCGCTGTTAACTCTAAAAATATTTTTGCTCTTAATATTAATAGTGAAGTAGTTTTTTCAAATAACGGTGGAAATAGTTGGGAGAAGAAACAACTAAATTTAACCAACAGCATAAATTGCAAAATTGAAGCTAAAAAAAATGGAGAAGTATTTGTGTTTGGTAATGATCTAATAAAAACGAATGATAACGGTACTAGTTGGGCAAGAGTTAGTAAATCGTTAAAAGTAAATTTTCATAAGATTGATTTTGTAAGTGAAAAATTGGGGTGGGGTATTGGAAGTCTTGGAATTTTAAAAACTATTGATGGTGGAAGAAGCTGGGATGTACAGTACGAAAAAGAATATTTGTATGGAAATAGATCTATAGAGATGATCGACTCTCTCGAAGGTTGGGCTATAATTGAGGGAAAACTCTTACACACAAAAAATGGAGGGAGTGCATGGAATACAACCAATTTAACTTCTGATCTTTCGTTTATGCGTGGAGTAACTTTTTTGAATGAAGATGTGGGAGTGATTTTCGAATTCAGAAAAAAATCTACCGATTCAGTTTTTAATATGGTAACGACTGATGGCGGAATAACATGGAAAGAATATTTAATTGAGGCAAAAAATCAACAGTCCGACTATATTACTTCTTTTTTCAAAATGCAGTTTACCGATACAGACCATCTGTGGTTTGTGAACCAACAGGGGGTTTGGTTATCCAGAGATACGGCAAAAACTTGGAATATAATTGATAGTAATATTTCTTGTTTTTCAGGATTTGATTTTTATGATTCACTGACAGCAATGGTGGCATATAAGCAGGGAACGATGGCTTTTACGAAGGATGGATGTAAAACGTGGGAGTATGTTGATAATCCATATTCTTTCCAAACTAATGACATTGAGATAGTTGGTAATACTATGCAAGGATTGTTAACCGTTGCATGTGGTTATGATGGCACAATGGTTGCCTATTATTATGAGGGAGGAAGATTTGATTTCGTTTATAATATGGTTAGTTATACTACTAACCTTTTAAATGATATAGAAGTTTTCATCAAAGATAATCGTCCTAATATTTGGTGGGCAGGCAATGGTTCCACTATTGTCTATAGATTAAGTGAATATTTAATTACTGACATTAAAAATAATTATTCTTCCTCACCTCAAATATTTTCACTTTCACAAAACTATCCGAATCCGTTTAATCCATCGACGATAATTAATTATTCGGTTCCCAAACAAGGTAACGTTACAATAATAATTTACGATGCTTTAGGAAGAGAAGTTGCAAACTTGGTTAATGAAGAAAAACAACCGGGAAGTTATGAAGTGGAATTTGAGTCGACAATTGGCAGTCAGCCGTTGGCAAGCGGGATATATTTTTATCAAATAAGAGCTGGTGAGTTTATTCAAACAAAAAAGATGTTGTTGTTGAGGTAAGGAGTCTATAAATCCTCTACGAGGATTAAAAAGTGTATGGGAATGTTTTACAATAATATGACCTCTACGAGGTCATATCGAAAACATCGTAGATGTTTAATTACTGTAAAAAAACTATCTACCCAATAGGTGATCCTCGTAGAGGATCAATAAAATTTGGAAATGACGAGTTAGCGAAATAAAAATTTTCTCCATATTTTTACATCAAGGGTGAGCGATCACTCATATTTCAACTATTAAAACATAACATGGCAGACTCAGAACCAAAAGGTTACGGATTATCAATCGGATGGTTGAATGGCTGCATGACTGATTGAAAACATTCATCCATTCATTTTCATTCATTCGTTTTTTTTATAAACTATCTAATTACTCTTGAAATACTTAGCTCTCATATCCCTTTTTCTTTTTTATGCCTTCTTTCAATATCAAGAGAAGCAGACAAGTGCCGTTGGTGGTTTAACTGATAGCGTAAATGTAAAAGTTAGTGTTGATGATTCAAGTAAAATTATAGCAAAGCAACCGGTTAAAGTATTCTCTTCTTATTCGATCAAAGTTTCACTTGATGTTCAAAAGAAGCTGCTTAAAGCTTCACAGACCATAAAGTGGAAAAATCCATCAGTCATTCCAACATCCGAACTTTATTTTCATCTTTATCCGAATGCGTTTAGTAACAGAGGAACTGAATTTTTAGGGGGAAGAAGGATTTCGGACAATTCTCTTTCACATATTTCAATAAACAGCGTTACTGTAAATCATCAGACGAAAAAGCTGAATTATTCCACGTATAAAACTGATAACAGATTTGACAGCACGGTAGCTAAAATTGTTTTAGATAAACCTGCAACACAAAACGATTCACTTGAAATTGCGTTTGAGTATGAAGTAAAAATTCCCAAAGCTTACAGCCGTTTCGGGTATGATGCGAATGAAATATTTTTCTTTCTTGCTCAGTGGTTTCCCAAATTGGGAGTGTATGAAAATGGAAAATGGGTTTGCGAACCATTTCATCCTTTCACGGAATTCTATGCTGACTTCTCCAATTACTCACTCGAAATAACCATTCCCAACGGTTTTGTGCTTGCTTCTTCGGGAGAAGTAACCGGCAAAAAAGTTGAAGCAAAGAATACAACGTACAAAGTTGTTCAAAAAAATATTCATGATTTTGCCTGGCTTGCCGCTAAAGATGTTTTGGATTTCACAGATACAATCAAACGGAAAGATCACTCGGAAGTTGCGGTTCATTACATTCTTCAAACCACAAATGAAGGAAGTAGAGAGAGAATCTGCAATGCGGTGCACAATGCTTTTTCATTCTTTGAAAAAAATATTGGAAGATATCCTTACAAAACATTAACGGTTATTGACGCACCAACAAAAGCGGGAATGATCCGCGCGATGGAGTATCCTGCGCTTTTTACTTTTTCCAAAGATTATTTTTCTCCGGAATTTACCAAAGACCTTGATGAAGTAATTCTCCACGAATTTTCCCATCAATATTTTTACGGATTACTCGCCAATAACGAAACCACCGAAGCCTGGCTTGATGAAGGTTTTGCGGAATACGTCTCGCAAAAAATATTACAAAAAAAATATGGACAGCGATTCGCTTCGTTTAAACTCTTTGGTTATTTACCCGTAACCGGAATGGAACTACTTGCGATCGAAAGAATTCCCTTTATTTATACGCTTACGCAAATCCCCAAACCGTTTGAAGCTGATCTGATGGCGGCATACTACTCCTACGCAACGTTTGGAACGTTAAGTGATACAAGTTTTCGCTTGTTGAATAAGAGAGTTTATCAATCTGTCTCTTATGCAAAAGGAGCTCTTTTCTTATTTACACTGGAAAAGTATCTTGGCGAGCAGAAACTTCTTTTTGTTTTGCGGCAATACTTTAATCAATATAAATTTAAGCATCCCACGGCAAATGACTTTTTTACAGTGCTTAGAAAGTACAGTCATCAAGATGTTGAGTGGTTGATAACCGGTTTTTATGAAAAGTCGTACACATGTGATTACAAGATACTTGAGATTGATGTCTCTCACGAGCGGCATCAAGTCGAAGTAACAATAGTGCGAGACGGAGAAGCGGCAGTTCCGTTGGAAATTGATCTCTACACCAATAAAGATACTATAAAAACTTTTTGGAACGGTAAAGAAAAAATTAAGCGTATCACTTTTACCACAAGTAATAAGGTAATAGCCGCAGAGATTGATCCCGAAAGAAAAAATCTATTTGATCTCAATTTTGCGAATAATTCATATACGGTGAATACCCGGTACAGCGGAGCTATGTACATTTCCGTTCGCTGGTTTTTCTGGCTGCAAAATTTACTGATGATCTTCGGGGGGTTATCTTGAACCTTTCGATAAAAGAAATTCTTATAAACGGTTCGCGTCTGGTTTTTGCTCACCGGAAATTTGTTCTCCTTTTCTGGATCACTAATATCGTTTTTGCGTTCGCGTTATCTCTTCCTTTGTTTGCGGTGCTGCAGCAAGGTTTAGCGCATTCACTCATCAACAACAATTTGAGTATGGGATTTGATTATCTCTGGTATGTTCAGTTCCGCCATATTTATCAAAACTCGTTAGATGCAATCCCGATCCTTCTTTATGCATTTGCCGGAGTATATGTTCTTCTTCAACTTTTTTATTTGGGGGGATTGTTTGCTGTTTATACGAATTCAAAAAAAAATCACATGGTTGATTTTTTTTACGGAAGCGTAAAATATTTTATCAGATTTCTGAAGATCGCAGTTTTTGTTGGAGCGCTTTACTTTGTCGCCATCAGTATTAACGTTCTGATTGATTACGGGATCAAACAAATCTTTTTAGAAAAAGAAAATGCTGCAGTTGAATTTGGAGTACAGATATTCCGTTATCTCTTCTTTCTTCTTCTCATCAGTTTCATTAACATTATTTCAGATTATACAAAAGTTGCGATCATTGTGGTTGATTCGACAAAGCTGTTCCGCTCGCTTTATAAATCTTTCCAGTTCATCAAAAAGAATTTTGTTAAAGTAATGACCGTATATTTCATCATGCTGGTATTCGTGGCCGTCGGAGCGACAATTTATAATCTTGTTGATAGTTTGCTCCCCAAAAAGCCGGTTTACTTTCTTCTTCTTACCTTTCTAATTCAGCAGTTGTTAATTATATTTCGGGTGCTCATCAGGATGTACTTTTATTCCACGGAGTTATTGATTTACACCGACGGCGAAGCCGAAACTGTTTCGCCCGCATTTGAAGAAATTAGTTAAGGAAGACAGTTATGGCAATACTGCCGATCACTCTTTACGGAGATACAATATTAAAGAAAAAAGCTATTCGCGTCTCAAAGGTAGATGCGAAAATTCTTACATTGATAAACGACATGTTTGATTCCATGCACAATGCCGATGGTATGGGTTTAGCCGCCAACCAGGTGGGAAGCCATAAATCAATTTTTGTTCTTGATCTTACTGCTGTAAAAGGATTTGAAAAAACTAAACCGATGGTGTTTATAAATCCCAAAATTGTTGAATACTCCGAAGAGACAACATTCATGGAAGAAGGTTGTTTAAGTTTGCCGGGAATTCGTTCAAAAGTTGAAAGACCTGTTGGCATAAAACTTCTTTATCAAGACCTGGATTTAAACGATCATGTTCTTGAAGATGACGATTTACTTGCACGAGTTATTCAACACGAGTATGATCATCTTCAAGCGACATTTTTTACAGACCGCCTTGATGATGAAGGGAAAAAGATGGTGAAAAAACCTCTTCAAAAAATTGTTTCAAGAAAAGTGGAGATCGAGTATCCGGTTACGGAAAAAGGAACGATGTAATTCTTTATGAAAATAATTTTTTTCGGCACACCCGGTTTTGCGATTCCATCTCTTCAAATTATTCTCGATAATGGACATGAAGTTGCCGCCGTTGTTACTGCCCCGGATAGACCTCGTGGTCGCGGAAAGCAAGTGACATTCACTCCGATAAAAGAATTTGCGCTTGAACATTCGATAAAAGTTCTTCAACCGGAAGTATTAAAAGATGAAAATTTTATTGCGCAGTTAAAAGAATTAGATGCCGATCTCTTTGTAGTTGTAGCTTTCCGGATTCTACCGAAGGAAATCTTTACGATGCCGAAATGCGGATCGTTCAATTTGCATGGTTCGCTTCTTCCAAAGTTCCGCGGTGCTGCTCCTATCCAATGGGCGTTAATAAATGGTGAAAAGAATACCGGTGTAACAACTTTCGCTTTGGCGGAAAAAGTTGATACCGGCAATGTTTATTTGAAGAAAGAAATTCCGATTGAAGATGAAGATGATTTTGGTTCGCTTCACGATAAATTAAGTCTGCTCGGAAGCCAGGCCGTTGCTGAAACGGTTGAAATGATAGATTCACAAAAGTTCAAACTGCTTCCGCAGGATAATTCTCTAGCTTCTCCTGCACCGAAAATAACAAAAGAACTTTGTGTTATTAATTGGGAAAAAGAAGCTGGAGAGATTCATAATTTAGTGCGCGGACTTTCACCTTTTCCTGCCGCTTTTTTCTTTCATCAGCAAAAAATATTTAAGGTTTATAAAACAAAAGTTGTTGAGCGAAATCTCAAACCAGGTGAAATCGTCGAGTCTTCTTCAGAGTTGATCATCGGCTGTGCAAAGAATGCTTTGAGCATTTTGGAAATTCAGCAGGAAGGGAAGAAGCGTTTGAAGATCGAAGAGTTTTTGAGAGGACATAGATTCAATTAGGAATTAAATAGTTAGTAAAAATATTCTGCACAAGATGGCAAGAATAGTTATCGAAAATTTCTCGCAACGTTCGCAAAGAAAGCGCAACGTCCGCAAAGGGAAAATTAATCGCGAGCGTACCGGTTCGTGACGGGCTTAGCGAGAAAAAAAAGATGAAACAAATACTTCATTCAAGAACAATGTGGTTCTGGCTTTGCCAGGTTATGAATTACGAATTAGGAATCTGAAAATCATCAGTAGTCATAATCAAAACTGAAAACTGAAAACTGGCGACTGAGAACTATCAATATTTCTCTCTCCCGGATTTTGAATTGGAATTGTAATAAAGTTTATAGTGTTATTATGTTAAAAAAAGGATGCAATGGATTATAAGAATAATATTTTAGAGGCAATCGGTAACACACCGTTAATTAAGTTGAACAAGATTAACAAAGGTCTTAAGCCGTTAATCCTGGCGAAACTTGAATCGGTTAATCCCGGCGGAAGCGTTAAAGACCGCATTGGCGTTGCCATGCTTGATGATGCCGTTCAACGTGGAGTAATAAAACCTGGCGGAACTGTTGTTGAAGCTACAAGCGGAAATACCGGAATTGGTTTAGCTTTGGCGGCTGCAATACGAGGATTCCAGTCAGTTTTTGTTGTTACGGATAAAGTTAGCCACGAAAAAATCAATTATTTAAAAGCGCTCGGCGCGCAGGTAATTGTTTGTCCGAATGCGGTGAAGCATGATAGTCCCGATTATTATGTAAATGTTGCTCGCAAAATTGCAGCGGAGACTCCGAACGCCACATTTATGTACCAATACGCAAATCCGGCGAATCCGAAAATTCATTACGAAACTACCGGACCGGAAATATGGAAACAAACCGACGGCAAGATTACTCACTTTGTTGCGGGCATCGGCACCGGCGGAACGATAACAGGTGTTGGAAGATTTTTAAAAGAAAAAAATCCGAACATAAAAATTATCGGCGCCGATCCGGTAGGTTCAATTTTAAAAGAATATAAAAAAGACGGCAAACTCCGTGAAGGTGTTCCTTACTTTGTGGAAGGAATTGGACAGGATTGTATCCCGGAAAACATTGATTTCTCGGTTGTGGATGAAATTATGAACGTATCTGATTTCGATTCCTTTTCTGTCTCGCGTTCATTAACTAAAGAAGAAGGTATTTTCTGCGGCGGCAGCACCGGAACGATTGCGAAAGCGGCTCTGGAAATTGCAAAAGATTTGCCTGAAGATGCAGTAATCGTTTTTATTGTTTGCGATACCGGCGAAAGATATTTAAGCAAAATGCACAGTGAAGAATGGCTGCGAGAAAAGCGGTTGTTAAACCGCGAAATGAAGACGCTGAGAGATTTATCGAACGCGAAGAAAAACGGTCCCGTAAAAAATCTAATTTTCTTACAAGCCAAAGACAAAGTTCGTCACGCGATTGAAGTTCTCAATACAAATGGTTTTTCTCAAATTCCGGTGATTGAAAACGGACAATCGGTCGGAAGCATTCGCGAAGCTAAAGTTATGGCAAGCCTGGTTGATAATCACGCGTTGCTTGATGCGACTGTTGAAGAAGTAATGGGTTCTTCTTTTCCTTCGCTTGATGAAAAGACCGATCTGCACATTGTGAAAAAACAATTAGCGGAATCACCCGCTGTTTTGGTTTTGGAATTCGGAAGGATCATTGACATTGTTACACGTTACGACATTATCGAATACGCTTCATCATTATAAAATTTGAAAGGATCAACATGGGATTTTCAACCGACGCAATCCATGCAGGACAAAAAGCTGATTTAGAAACCGGCGCTGTAATTACTCCGGTTTATTTAACATCAACGTATCATCAACCGGAACTTGGCGTGCACAAAGGATATGAATACGGACGCACACATAACTTAACTCGCGCCGCACTGGAAGCGAACATAGCAACGCTTGAAAGAGGAAAATACGGAATTGCTTTTGCTTCCGGTTTGGCTGCTATTCATTCGCTGATGTCGTTGCTTAAAAGCGGCGACCATGTTATTGTTACCGATAATGTTTACGGCGGAACTTACCGTTTGTTTGAATTGATTATGACCGATTTCGGAATTTCTTTTTCATGGGTTGATACTTCGGACGTGAAAAATATTTTAGCTGAAATTAAACCAAACACGAAAATGGTTTATGTTGAAACGCCGACAAATCCGATGTTGACTTTAACCGATCTTGAGGCAGTTGCAAATCTTTGTAAAGAAAAAAATCTTATCAGCGTAGTTGATAACACCTTTATGAGTCCCTATTTTCAACGCCCGATTGAACTTGGGATTGATATCGTTCTGCACAGCACTACGAAATATTTAAACGGACACAGCGATATCATCGGCGGGATTGTTGTTACCGGTGTTGAAAAAATTCACGAACGTTTGCGCTATATTCAAAATGCCGCCGGAGCGGTTCCTTCTCCATTCGATTGCTGGCTAACGCTTCGATCAACAAAAACGCTTGCGGTTAGAATGGATCGCCATAACGAAAATGCAATGAAGATTGCAGAGTATTTGAAAAAACATCCAAAGGTGAAAAAAGTTTTTTATCCTGGTTTGCCGGAACATCCGCAGCACGAACTTGCGAAGAAACAAATGTCCGGTTTTGGCGGAATGATCTCTGTTGAGTTTGATACTTTTGAAACAGCTAAACAATTTTTGAACAACGCAAAAGTTTTTACGCTTGCTGAAAGTCTCGGCGGAGTTGAAAGTCTTTTATGTCATCCAATTTCGATGACGCATGCGTCGGTTCCGAAAGAGAAACGAGAAAAATTCGGTTTAACTGAAAAACTCGTCCGCTTTTCTGTCGGGATTGAAGATGTTGAAGATTTGATCGCAGATATCGAACAGGCGATTAAATAAATCAGATGTTCATCTACGAAGATTATAATCTCCAAAACAAAAATTCCTTCGGGCTAAATGTTTCTGCAAAATATTTTTGTACTGTTTCTTCGAAAGATGAATTAGTAAATCTTGTTGAGCAAGTGAAGGATGAAAAGGTTTTACTCCTTGGCGGCGGGAGTAATATTCTTTTTACAAAGAACTTCGAAGGCTGTGTAATTCAATTTAACCGGAAGGGAATTACTACATTAGACGAAGATAAAGATTCCGTGCTGTTGGAAGTTTTTGCCGGAGAATTATGGGATGATTTTGTGTCCTACTGTGTTGAGAAGAATTATTACGGAATCGAGAACATGTCGTTAATTCCGGGAACCGTTGGAGCCGCTCCAATTCAGAACATCGGCGCTTACGGGCAGGAATTGAAGGATACTTTTTTTGCTGCGAATGGAATCTACTTAGAAGGCTTATCAGAAAAAACTTTCTTCAAAAGCGGATGCAATTTCGATTACCGGTCAAGCATTTTCAAGCACGAACTAAAAAATAAATTTCTTATCACATCGGTTGTTTTTAGATTAAAGAAAAGCCACCAACTCAACACTCATTACGGTTCAATCGAGCAAGAGTTGAAAAGCATGAAAAAAAATAATCCGACTTTAGCAGACATCCGAAACATCGTGGTAAAGATCCGTCAAGAAAAACTCCCCGATCCGCGGAGATTCGGTAATTGCGGAAGTTTTTTCAAGAATCCCGAAATAGAAAAAGTCCATTTCGAAAAACTGAATCAACTTTATCCTTCGCTAAAGGGATTTCCCTTTTCTGAAAACACAATAAAAATCCCCGCCGGCTGGTTGATTGAGCAATGTGGTTGGAAGGGAAAGCGAATCGGCAATGTTGGCGTTCATGAGGATCAGGCGCTTGTGCTTGTTAATTATGGCGATGCTTCAGGAGCAGAAATTCTTCAACTTGCCGACTCAATCAAAGAAGATGTCTTCAAAAAATTTGAAATTCAATTGGAAGAAGAAGTCAATATCATTTAACAAGACTTTTTTACCCGCCCCATTTTCCGTAAATTTCACCATCAAATTAGAGAGAAAAAGAGAACCGATTGTTAAAGTTCGTTTTAGAAGCGCAAGAAGAGAAAGCAAGAGCCGGATATTTTAAGACCGCACACGGAGTTGTTCAGACTCCTATTTTTATGCCCGTCGGCACCCAAGGTACGGTAAAAGCGGTTAATCAGTCTCAATTAGCGGAAGATATTAAAGCACAAATTATTTTAGGAAACACGTACCACCTTTATTTGCGTCCCGGAACCGATATTTTAGAAGAAGCTGGAGGTTTGCACAAATTTATGAATTGGCAAAAACCGATTCTTACCGATAGTGGCGGCTTTCAAGTTTTTAGCTTATCGGAATTGCGCAAGCTGAAAAAAGACGGTGTTGAATTCCGCTCGCATCTTGACGGTTCAAAACATTTTTTTACTCCCGAAAAAGTGATCGGTATTGAGCGAAGTATCGGCTCCGATATTATGATGGTTTTGGATGAGTGCACACCGTTTCCGTGCGATTATGCTTATGCTAAGAAATCAAAAGAATTAACTTCTACATGGGCGATTTTGAATAAGGAAGCTTTCGATAAATCAAAACCGCTCTACGAACACGAACAATTTCTCTTCGGAATTATTCAAGGAAGCGTTTACAAAGATTTGCGGGAAGAATCAGCTTCTGATTTAATCAAATTAGATTTTGACGGTTACGCAATCGGTGGTTTAGCTGTTGGAGAACCGACGGAAACTATGTACGAATTAGTTAATTTTACAACCGACTTAATGCCGGAAAAGAAACCCCGTTATTTAATGGGGGTCGGCAGACCCGAAAATATCCTTGAAGGAATTGAGCGCGGAATTGATATGTTCGACTGCGTGATGCCGACCCGGAACGCGCGTAATTCTAATTTGTTTACGTCAAACGGAATTCTCTCGATGCGGAACAATAAATACAAGAATGATTTTTCCCCGGTTGATGATGCTTGCGACTGTTACACGTGCAAAAATTTTACAAGAGCTTATTTGAGGCATTTGTTTATCGCCAAAGAAATTTTAGCTTTGGAACTGGCATCTGTACATAATTTGCACTTTTATCTAAATCTCGTTACCGAAGCAAGAAAAAATATTATAAACGGAACTTTTAAAATCTGGAAGGAATCGATCCTTCCAAAAATTTCACAACAAAAAACAATAATGGAGAACTAAATGAATTATCTTATAGCTATGGCTCCTCCTCCGGGACAAGACGGCGGCGGAAGTATGGTCAGCACCCTTATCATGTTCGGTGCTATTTTTGCAATTTTTTATTTTATGATCATTCGTCCGCAGCAGAAACGCGCTAAGGAAAAAGAAAAACTTATAAGCGGAGTTCAAAAAGGCGATAAAGTTATTACTTTAAGCGGAATCCACGGAACAGTTGATACCGTTGAAGAAAAAACCATTCTTCTAAAAGTTTCTGATAACGTTAAGATGAAATTTGAAAAATCTGCAATTGGTATTGTTACACAAGCCAAAGACGGAAATTAGCAGTCGCTGGTTGAATGAAGAACGAACGCGAGTTTGAATGAATGACCGTATGGTTGCATGACGGATTTCTTTTATTAAATCATGTACACAAAAACATATCATAGTTTGAATTTCCGTAGCACGGACTTCAGTCTGTGGCAAGATTTTACGTAACGCGGTTTAATTAAGTTTTCTTTTTTCATTCAACCATTCTTCCATTCATTCATGCACACATCAATTTGTGCACCAAAGTTTTATTGATCTGATGATTATAATATTCTGAAAGTATTAGCATAAGGTAACCAGTTATGTTCTGTAACGTTGACGAAGCAATTGAAGAAATAAAAAACGGAAAAGTGATCATTATTATTGATGACGAAGACCGCGAGAACGAAGGCGATTTTGTCTGTGCGGCGGAGTTCGTTACTCCCGAAATAATTAATTTCATGATAACAAACGGCAAAGGATTAGTCTGCATTTCCCTTACCGGCAAACGCCTGGAAGAACTTGATCTACCGCTGATGGTTGATGAAAACTCCGCTCTTCACGGAACGCAGTTTACCGTTACTGTTGATGCGGTAGATGGAACTACAACCGGAATTTCTGCCGCCGATAGAGCCGTAACCATCAAAAAGATGATCGATCCGAATTCGAGAAGAAATGATTTCGCAGTTCCCGGGCATATCTTCCCGCTTCGTGCAATGGATGAAGGCGTTCTCCGCCGCGCCGGACATACCGAGGCAGTTGTTGATCTTTGCGCTCTTGCCGGATTAACTCACGCCGGAGTACTTTGTGAAATTTTGCAAGACAACGGTGAGATGGCGCGCGTCCCTCAGCTTATTGAACTTGCTGAAAAATTCAATTTAAAAATTCTTACGGTAAAAGATCTCATTCACTACCGTTTAAGAAAAGAAAGTCTTGTTGAAAAAGTTACCGAAGTAAATCTTCCTACTACAAAAGGAAATTTCAGAATGGTTCTTTTTGAAAATAAAATTGAAAAAAAAGAACATCTTGCTTTGGTTAAAGGGGAAATTGATCCCGATAAACCGGTGCTTGTACGGATGCACTCCGAATGTTTGACCGGTGATGTTTTCCATTCATTACGGTGCGACTGTCACGACCAGCTTAACAGCGCGATTGATATGATAGAGAAAGAGGGAGTTGGTGTTGTGGTTTATATGCGCCAGGAAGGGCGGGGAATTGGTCTAACAAATAAACTCCGCGCATACAATTTACAAGATGAAGGGAAAGATACCGTTGAAGCGAACGAAGCGCTCGGCTTCCGTGCTGATCTGAGAGACTACGGCATTGGTGCGCAAATACTTCTTCAACTTGGTATCCGTAAAATAAAATTGTTGACCAACAATCCGAAAAAAGTTGTCGGCTTAAAAGGATACGATCTTGAAATCGTAGAACGTGTTCCTATAGAAATCGCCCCGAATGCGAACAACCTCCGTTATTTACAAACCAAAAGAGATAAAATGGGGCATTTGATTTTGGAGGATAAGGGGAAGAAGAAATAACATCGTCGCTGCTATTTTACTACCGCGTAACCATAAATGGATTACGCTGCACAAACAAGTCCCGATAATTCGGGATGAATTTTTTGGCGATCATCGTTTACGATGATTTATTCGCACAGCGTTGCCGTTTACGGCTACGCTGATTTTAAATAAAAACAATCGATTACTATTTCACCAAAATCATCTTCTTCATTTCATGTACTTTTCCGGCAGTTAAACCGTAAAAGTATATTCCTGATGCAATGTTCTTCGCATTAAAAAATATTTCATGCTGTCCGGCGGATTTATTTTCGTTCACCATAACTTTAACTTCTTTTCCCAGCACATCGTAAACTTTTAACGTAACAAAACTTTCTTCTTTCAAATTATAAAGAATTGATGTTGTGGGATTAAAAGGATTTGGGAAATTCTGGTATAACTGAAAATCAAAAACTTTTGCAACTTCATCCTTAACATCTACTACACCTAAGGTATCGGTTATCAAAGCAGCGTAAACACTTAGCTTCTGTCCGTCAAGCCTCATCCAGATCGGGTAAACTTTTTTGTTGAACGCAGCGATGTTCGTGTAATCTCCAAAGAACACACCTGCAGTTGGAGTAAAAGAGGATTCACTTATTTTATAATTTTCAAAACTCTCTCCACCGTTTGTTGATTTTGCAAGGTAAACATCCGTTGCATAACCGGTAGTATTTCTTCTATCATAAAATACTGCGTAAAGATTTCCGGTAGTCTGGTCAATTGTCATCCACGGAAAGAATTGATGGCGCGTTGTGTTGTCGTTATTCACTCGAACTACATCTCCCCAACTATTTCCACCGTCGGTTGATTTTATTACATATACATCGGAGTTATCCGTTCCGTTTCTTTGGTCTCCCCAACAGACGTAAATATTTCCGCGAGTTGCAGATGAACTCGTATCGCACAACGTTATCGGTAAACCGTTTACGCGATAAATACCGGGAACCAGAAAATCCCAACCACCGGGCTGCGAAGTAACAAAAATATCTTTTCCAAAAGTTAAACCGCCGTCAAGCGATTTATCAAACATAATTCCAAGCGGACCTGACCATGCAACATAAACTTCTCCGTTTGGACCAACAGCGGGAACAGCGCCTTCAACGGTATTATCTTCATCAATACAGTCTCCACCTTTGTCGCTAACTTTTACTGCCGTCGACCAGGAATTTCCCTGGTCGGTAGAACGTGAAAAAAGAATTCTCGTACTGTCTCCTTTTGCAGTGGAACCGTAATTATCAAATTCCGTCCAGCTCGCGTAAAGATTATTTTTGTATTGAGAATGAAGATCAACCGCAAGCCATTCTTTATCTTGTTGCTTCGGTGGATTGTAGAAAATTCCCTTTCCGTCATTCCACGTTTTACCGTTGTCAGTTGATTTTTGAACAACGATGCGATCAATCCAATATCCGGGAACTAAACTCGGGTTAGAAAGATGAGCGAAATATAAATTTCCTAAACCGTCGTATATAACACACGGATCGCCCCAAACGCCAAGTGTTGAAGTTAGAGATTTTTGTGTCCAGGTTAAAGCGGAATCAGATGAATAAAAATGATAACTGATATTTGCACCTGCTGCAACTTGTGCTGGATTCTTTGGGTTAATCGCTATCGTAACTTCTTCTGCGTCGATTGTTGAAGCGGCATCAACACGAATGTTTTTGAATTGTGCGAGTAGAGGGAGTGAAAGAATTAAAGAAAAGAAAACCACTCTTTTCATTCCAACAAAGCTATTTAAAAGATTCATCGTATCGGTTTCACGTTTTATCTTTTCCATTTCTTCCTCTTTTTTCTATTTTAAAACGATCATTTTTTTTGTTGAAAGAAAATTATCTGTCTGCAGGATGTAAAAATAAATTCCCGAACTTAATTTGGCAGCATCAAACGTAACTTCATAAGTACCTTCAGATTTTTCCTCATCAACTAAAGTTTGGACTTCCTTTCCCAACACATCAAATACCTTTAGAGAAACAAAACTTTTCTGCGGAACTGAAAATTTAATAATCGTTGCCGGATTAAATGGATTCGGATAATTCTGTTCAAGAGAAAATTGTGTTGGTGTAATGGTTGAATTTCCTTCAGTTGAAATTGCGGTAAGAATATCATTTAAATTAATTTCAAACGCTGATCTTCCGTGGGTTGCAGCACGGAGTAACCTTTTTGTTCCGTTATTAAAATAGCTGAAATCTAATACCGGAACATACGGCATTCCGTTTCCCAATCTGCTCCAGCTTGTTCCGCTGTTAGCGGTATAGTAGACTCCAAAATCATTCGCGACGTACATGTAAGCTGTGTTAACCGGATCGATAAACAGATCGCTGCATGGAACATCGGGTAAATTTCCGCTGATGTTTGTCCAACTGTTTCCAAGATCGGTTGAACGAAATACTTTTCCAGCGCCAAATCCTGAGCGGACGAAATAGACAGTGTTCACATTTGTTGGATCAGTTACAACGCGTGAAATATAATTGGTAGGCGTTGGAATTTTAGAAGTCCGGTCTGTCCAGGTAATTCCGCCATCGGTAGAAACTTTTACTTGCGGCGAAGTTGAATATTCTCCGGCGGCAAAAATAAAGTAGTTAGCATTTACTTTGCTTTGCTCAAATGAAACAATTGTTTTTGATGCTGCGTTCGGAGAAATATTTGTCCATGCAGAACCGGAGTTCGTCGATTTCCAAAAACTTTTTGAAGCTGTATAGAGAATCGTGTGGTCTGTTACGTGCATTGCAAATGGGGTAGTCCATGCTGATGTAGCATCCCAGGTTGGCGTAATATTCGACCAGTTACTAACTCCGCCGTCTGTTGATTTTTCAAGACTTCCTTGTTGCGTACTGTAATAAACGATGTTGGGATTCGTATAATCATAAAAACATTCCATTCCATCGCCGGTGGTTACAAAGTTCCAACTAGAAGTTCCTTTGTTAGTTGTTCTGAACACACCGTTATCTTGCGCCCCGCCGAGTAAAATACTTTCATTTGTTGGGTGAGAAGCAATTCGATAAAACTGAAGCGTTGAAAGTAAATTGTTCACCGAAGTCCAGGAAGTTCCGCCGTTCGTTGATTTGTAAATACCGCCATCGCAGGCAACGTAAACATAATTACTGTTCGAAGGAGCAAAAACTATTTTATGATAATCAACATGCATCGGACTGTCCCAGGCAGTGGTGCCGCTGAAAGGTCCGCTAACGTTTCTCACAACATTTATGGTTGATCCGTCAGTCGTTTTATGGAATTCTATATTTCCGAAGAGAACATATTTTGCATCAGTTGGTTTTACTGCTAATGTTAGGTCATACCATCCTTGATCATCCCATGTTGAACCATCGTAACTTCCGCCAAGATTTTTTGTAGAAGATATTTGCGTCCAGTTTGAGCCGTTGTCCGTTGATTTATAAGCCTTAGAGGTTAAATCGGTTTGATCTGTATAAATGTAAGAAAATAAAGTTGAAGGTGTTGATGCAGCTATTGCGATCTGTATGCGACGAATTGATGAAGTTGCCGGTAATCCCGTATTGGTTTGAATCCAATTTACTCCACCATTAGTTGAAGCATAAACACCCGCCGTGGTATAACCGCCACCACACGAAAAATAAACTCTATTCGGATCGGTCGGATGGAAAACAATGTCGTTCGGATCTTGCAGCGCTTTCACTCTTGTCCAGGTCGCGCCGGCGTCTGTACTTCTCCAGATGCCTTCGTTACTCATATCGCCTTTGAACCAATTTCCGCTTGCCAATGCAGCAAGAATTATATTAGAATTGCCCGGACTTACAGCGAGTGCGGCAATGTGTGTTGAATTTCCAATACCTTGATTTATCTTCGCCCATGTATTTCCACCATCGGTTGATTTGTAAATACCATCACCGGAGTAAGTATTCATATCCCAACCGGCAAGAAGTTCACCGGTTCCTGCATAAACGGTTTCGGGATTTTGCGGATCAATTGCGATCGCTCCAAAAGTTAAAAGTTCAAACTGACTTGATAAATCATTCCACGTGATTCCCCCGTTTGTTGTTTTCCAAATCCCACCGCCGGCAGCGCCAATGTATACAATGTTCGGATCGATTGGATGAACTGCGAGTCCGCGTATCCTTCCGCTAACGTTTCCCCAAATAAATGGCTGCCCGCCTGTGATTGATCTAGGACCAATAGCTGCCCAGGATACTGTAGCGGCTGTTTTTGAAAGTGATCTTTTATCAAAAGAAATTTGTTTTTCTTTTTCATTAAAATATTCTGTCAAGGGAATGGTATCAAGCGGATAGGCTCTTTGGCGGTAGAACCATTCTAATCGTTTAAAAGATTTTCTTGCTTTTATTTTTGACGGAACCTGATCCCACACAGAAGCATATTGTGCAAAAGACTGCGCTGAAAAAAGGATTAAGACGAGGAAGAGAAATAGTTTTTTCATTATTAATCCGTTGAAGTATAATAATTTTAGTTTCAATAAGAAATTAAGAAAATCTTTGATGAAAAAAGATGGAATTATCGGTATTGTGAAGCATGGTTGCGCTAAATCAATTTGAAAGAGATGGGGAGATAAAAAAGAAAAGCGAAGTGAAGTAAGGCAAGGCACTCCAACTTCGCTTTAATAAAATTGAAAGACTATTTTGCCCCGAGTGTAACTTTTACAGTGATAAGTTCGTTATTTCTTTTTACTTGAACCTCAACAACATCACCGGGAACATGATCTTGCAAAGCGTAAACGTAATCATAAATGTTTTCGATTTTCTTGTCACCGAACTTTATCATAATATCGTTTGCTTTTAAACCGGCTTTCTCTGCCGGGCTTCCAGGGCTAACGCCCGAAAGTTTAAAACCTTCGCTATTGCTCGAGTAATCGGGAATCGTACCAACATAAACTTTCCATCCGCCGGAAGCTTGTTCTTTTCGCGGAACGCTGATGTAATTTGGTTTTTCCGGTTGATTCGATACAGTATTGGCAATATCAAAAACATAATTCAGAATTATTTCTTCGCCGGTTGAATTAATTAAATCAGCATCGTCTGTCGGGCGGTGATAATCTGCATGAACTCCTGTAAAGAAGAAAAGTACCGGAATAGCTTTTCCGTAAAAAGAAGATTGATCGCTCGGACCGAACCCTTCATCATTAAAAGCCAATTGAAGTGAGTCGATATTTTTTTCTTTGAGCAGTTCTTTCCAATTCGGTGAAGTTCCGGTTCCATACACCGTTAATGTTTTTTCTGCATTCAATCTTCCAACCATATCAAGATTAAGCATCGTGATCATTTTTTCTACGGGAACCGGCGGATGGTTCACAAAATAATTAGAACCAAGCAAGCCCAATTCCTCGCCGGAAAAAGTTACAAAAATAATACTTCGTTTTAATTGAGCTTTGATCGAAGCGAATTTTTCCGCAAGTTCTAATACTCCCGCGGTTCCGGAAGCATTATCATCGGCGCCGTTGTGTATTTGTTCAACCTTTCCTTTATAAAGCGAACCGTCGCCCCCCATTCCAAGGTGATCGTAATGCGCACCGATGACAAGATATTCATCTTTTAATTTTGGATCGTTTCCTTCTAAATAACCGCAAACGTTTACTGTCTTTGCCTCAACTTCTTTAATTTCTGTAGCAAGTTGTGCCGAAGATTTCGCAAAATCAAATGAAGCAGTTTTGTTGCTGTCTTTCATTATCTTTTGGTGCTGTTCAAAATTTATGTGTTCAGCATTGAAGAGCTGATCAATTAAATTCCTTTTTACATGAACAACAGAAAAATCTTTTATTCCTCCGGCTCTATCATACTTCAACCGTGCAAGTTCATCATCTGAATCTTTGGGAAGCGGACCATTCACAAAAATAATTCCCTTTGCTCCTTTTTCTTTTGCAACTGCTGCTTTGGAACGTAAACTTGAAAATTTATCAAATTGTGAATGGGGATTATCATACTCGGGATTATTTCTCATCACTACAACAATTTTATCTTTTACATCAAGATTTTTGTAATCGTCGTAGTTCAGTTTTGGTGCGGAAATTCCATATCCGGCAAAGACCAATTTGGAGTTTAATTTCACTGTTCCGGAGAAGGGAGCAGTGATAAAGTCTGTGCCATAGCTCAATTTGATTTCTTTTCCATTCACCTTAAAAGCAAGTACATTCCTTTTAGAGACTTTAACATCCGAGACGAATGAATATTCCTGAAAGAAAGAATTTTTGAACATCGGTTTTAAACCGAATAATTTGAACTGATCTTTTATGTAATTCACCGCTGCCATGATTTCTTTACTTCCACCCGCTCTTCCCTTCATCGCATCGGAAGCGAGATAGGAAATATGACCGGTAATTTCTTTGGCTGTAATAGCGCTTTCATGCTGTTTTACTTGTGGGAAATATGAACCGCAAAAAAATAGAACAATAACTATTAAGAGATATTTTTTCATTTCGATCCTCATTTATTTAATCCAATCAGCTATAAAAATATTTGTGTCGCCTTCTTTTTTACTGTAACGGTTTGAAGCGAAGATAAAATGTTTTCCATCCCGTGTGAACATCGGGAAACCGTCGAATGATTCATAAAAAGTAATTTGTTCGAGATTTGTTCCATCTGAGTTGATCGTAAACAAATTGAAATCTCTTCCGGTTTTGCTTCCGGCATTCGAGGAGAAAATAATTTTTTTCCCATCGGGAGAAAAAAAGGGAGCAAAACTTGCTTTACCAAGCTGCGTTATCTGCTTCATGTTTTTGCCGTCGGCATCCATCGTGAAAACCTCTAATGCAGTTGGACGAACGTATCCGTTTTTAACTAAGTCATTATAATCAACCAAATCTTTTTCGGTCCTGGGGCGGCTGGCGCGGAAAACAATTTTCTTTCCATCCTGAGAAAAGAATGCTCCGCCGTCATAACCTTTTTCATGTGTTAATCTAATTTGATTTGAACCGTCTAAGTCCATTAAATAAAGCTCCGGATCGCCATCGCGTGTAGAAGTAAAAATAATTTTATCGCCTTTAGGTGAAACGGTTGCTTCAGCGTCATATCCATCGGCAGAAGTTAATCTTTTTACATTTGAGCCGTCCGCGTTCGCTGAAAAAATATCAAACGTTTCATACAATTTCCAAACATATCCTTTTGATCTATCCGGCAACGGGGGACAGTTCTCATCGGCTAAATGTGTTGAGGCATAAATTATTACAGAATCACCAGGAAGATAATAAGAGCAAGTGGTTCTTCCTTTTCCGGTTGAAACAAGTTTTTTACCGGTTCCGTCAATGTTCATCGTAAAAATTTGATCGCACTTTAGCTCGCCGTGAGTAGATTGATATATTAATTTTGTCTCATCGAAAGAGAGGTAAGCTTCAGCGTTTTCTCCTTCAGGAGTTAACATGCGAATATTTTTAAGATGTTTTTCTTCGGGGAAGCGAAGCGAATCAACGGATTGGCAGTAAAGCATTCCTGCTAAAAAAAGAAAAAAGAAAAATTTCATCGTACTCCTATATTGATTATAAATTTTGTTTGAAAGATAAGAATTGTTCGTAAAAAATCAGCAAAAATTAATCGGGAATATGAACGAGCACATATTCTTTTGCCGATTTTCCGATCGAATGCGCTTCTTCCATCGTCATATGCATATCATCGGTGGTTGTCTCTTCGTGTCCCGCTTCAAGTATAGCTAAATCAGCGCCTTTTGCCGCTT
This sequence comes from Ignavibacteria bacterium, assembly GCA_030693705.1. Lineage (GTDB taxonomy): Bacteria > Bacteroidota > Ignavibacteria > Ignavibacteriales > Ignavibacteriaceae > UBA1563. Next base: position 54,439 of record JAUYAB010000062.1, read on the forward strand.
TTACAAGCGAATCACAATAACCGGTATCGCCGCCATAACAAATAGTTTTTCCCTTATATTTGAAATGAAAACCTAAAGCGGGGACAATTCTTTTCTTCTTTTTATTCGGAAGAAATTCTTTGTGAATAACGGAGAAAGGTTTTACTTCAACATTCTTAACGGAGAACTTCTTTTCTTCACTTATTTTTTTTAGTTCGATTTTATACGGAAGATTGTTTGCATAAACTTTTGTGAATGCGTGGTAAATACTTTCAATCTCAACACAGCCAACCGGGTAATAGATCTTTAGCGGGGAAGTCTTATTCATCACCCGGAGATAAGTCAGCAGCGACCACACGCCGCCAAGATGATCGTGGTGTCCGTGCGTAACAAAAATTTGGGAGATGTCTTTCAAGCTTTCAACTCCGAGCTCTTTATTCAAGTCTCGCAGAATGCCGTCTCCGGGATCAATGATAAAATGATTTTTTCCGGCAGTTAATAATATTCCGGTTGCAATATTCGGGATGGAACAAAAAATCTTTATCGAAAAATCTTTCTTCTCCCAAACGATTGGAAATTTTGACGCTAACTTGTTTTGTTTCTTTTTCATCAGCTTAACTTAAATAATAATTTGTGCAACAATTCCACCGATTACAAATGCGAAAATCCACGCGCTAAACCAGATGATCAATCCTTCTTTCATTCCGCGCTCCTTGATCATAATTATAAAAGCGGCAATACATGGAACAAAAAGAGTAATGGTAATTAACGCTACAGTTATTTGCATTGGTGATAAATTTAAACCGAATAATCCGGCGGCTCCAAAATCTCTTCTTACAACACCCATTACAAATGCTGTCGCTGCTTCTTTCGGAAGTTTTAGCCAGTGAATGGTAACCGGCGCTAAAATATTCTGAAAGACAGTTAACATTCCGGTAATATCTAATATTCCAACCGCCAAAGCGCCGACAAAAAACCATACGGAAGCTTCTTTCATAAATCCGTAAGTTCGGAAGAAAGTTTTTTTGAAAGCATTATCTAATCGCGGCAATCGCATGATAGGCAGATCAATTAAAAGTGGAGTAGATTGTCCCGGCAAAAATTTATTTAGTGTTGTTGAAATGATTACAAGAGTGGAAAAAATTACCGTTACATAAATTAATAGTGGCAGCACACCGGCTCCACTTAGCAGAACAGCAATTACCGCAAGTTGTGCGGAACAGGGAATTACGTACATCAGAATGGCAGTGGCAATGGTTTTTTCTCTTTCACTTCCGAGTAAGCGGGTAGTAATTGCCGCCATGGTAACACAACCGAATCCAAGCATAATGGGAATAACAGCCCTACCGTTTAAACCGATTTTATTCATCATTCTATCAAGCATTGTGGCAAGTCGCGGCAAATATCCGCTGTCTTCCAGCAACGCCATTGCAAAGTAGAATGCCGCAACAAGAGGCAGCAGAAGAAAGATGAGGTAAGTTATCGTCATGCTGATGATGCCAAATTCACCAAATAAAATTTTTGCGATCGGATTAGAAAAAGTAAAATCAACAACGGCATTTTCATCACGAGAAATGTGTTTAAATTCCTGTTCCTTCCGGACATCTTCTTTCAGATTATCTTTAAAAACATAAACTCTTTTTTTCTTTGCCGGGTCTGGTTCATCTTTTAACGAAACGGTAATTTCAGATGGAGTAAAGTTCGCAACGTATGATTTTAAATAATATTCGAAATATTTTTTGCCGATGGTTTTTTCGGTAAAATTTACTACGCGTTGAGAAACAAAATCACCGATAAAAAAATAGAGGATCGTGAGCATTACAACTAAGATTGGAATACCCGTAAGAGGATTGAGCGAGTACTTGCCTAACGCATTAAAGAAAAGTCCTTTTGAAGAATCCTCTCGCTCAACCGTTGAAACAATTTCATTGACGCGGTTTCTTCGTTCGATATAAATAAATTCTCTATCGTCTCCGGAACCGCAAGGAATGTCATGCCTGGCGGCTACAAATTCATCTCCTTCGGTTATTAACAACGCTTCTGCTTGCGAGCCGACACGATTTAATGTTTCATGCAAAACATGGTGCAGTCCATCCGGTTGAATACCAATTTTAGATGTCGAAATTGCTTCATCAAGTTTATCGAATCCGATTTTCTTTACCGCAGAAGTTTCATAAACCGGCACTCCAAGAAGTTCCGAAAGTTTTTCCGCATTGATTTTTATTTTTCTTTTTTTTAGCTCATCGCTAAAATTTAAGAATACGCACATCTTCTTTCCCATATCGATCAACTGAAGCGTTAGGAAAAGATCGCGTTCTAAGTGCAGAGAATTCACAACGTTGATTACAATATCAGCTTCGAGGATAATATCCCGCGCAACTTTTTCTTCATCGTTAAAAGATGAAACGCCGTAAACGCCGGGTGTATCATATACTTCAGAATTTTTGTAAAATCCCTTAGTTATTGAAACGGTCGTTCCGGGAAAATTGGAAACATCTACATAAGTTCCGCTTAGAAAGTTGAAGAAAAGTGATTTCCCGACATTCGGATTACCGGCTAAAACTATTTTCTGTATGCCGCCCGGAACCCCTTGATCCAAAATATTTTCGGGATGGTGATGATGTTCTTTATGTGCTATAATGTCTTTCAAGTCTCTTCTCAACTGATCTTAATTTTAACAGAAATTAGTTTTGCAAGTTCAAATCCAATTGCAATTTCCTGCCTATTTTTCTGAACGATGATCGTTCCGCCGGGTAATCGTTCTAAGCAAAAAATAGTATCGCCTTCCGATATGCCAAGCCGGATAAGTTGAACTTTTATTATACCGGAGGGAAGTTTTTCAATTGTAAAGTATGTTCCTTTTTTAATTTTATCTAACGTTTTATTTGTCATGATAATATTTACATTTCTTTCCTTTTTTACACCGGGCAAAAATATTAAATGAATAGCTTGCTGGGAGAAAATCTAAATCTTCACACACTTGCTGCTCGATCTTATCGAGCCCTTTGGAAGTAAATTCAAGAATTCTTCCACAGTCAAGACAAATAAGGTGGTCGTGCATTTGCTTTTTGAAATTGCTTTCGAACCGCTTCATATTGTCGCCAAAATTTCGGGTCGAAAGAAGTCCGCACTGCGCCAAAAGATCCAGGGTGTTGTAGACTGTTGCACGCGAGATACTGGAATTTTTCTTTTTCATTTCGATGAAGAGTTCATCTGCCGAAAAATGTCCGCTGTATTCCAAAGCCTCATCAAGGATTTCGAAGCGTTCTGGAGTTATCCGGTTACTTCCATTCTTTAGATATTCTCTAAAGATGTCGCTTGCATTTTGTGTCGCCAAAGTTCTTTCTCGTATTATTTAGATTCAATCTACATAAAAATAGAGGATAATTTCTTGAGAAACAAGGAGTGAGTCTAAATATTTAACAAAGTGTATAGAATAGACTATAACGCAAGATCAAACTGAAGGTGAAAATTGTTATCGAAGTTTGAGAATATTTCCGACGTTCCGCTGCTTAATGATTTTTCTTTTGGCTTTGTGGTTTCGGAATATTTGAATGAAAGATTAAACCTATTTAAAAACTTAACTTTCACTAAAAAATACCAGCGGAATCCCTCGCTGTACATCGCAAGATTTGACATTACACCCGGAAGATCGTTTTCAAATTCATAAATGGCAGAGTTGAATGAATCGGTTTTAAAGAAAATCACTCTTCCGTATAACGAAATATTTTGTTGTAATTTATATTTCACATCCTGGAAGAAGAGCCAACCTTTCTCGCGGTAAGCATTCTTTTTTAATGCATAAGAATTGTACTCAACTCTATTCTTCAACTGGAGTTTTGGGCTGACCGGGAAGATGGTTTCAAAACGGAATTGCTGACGGAATCTTTCCGAAAATTCTTTTACCTCGTCACCGGTAAGTACAACATCCTTCTTTTCATTTTTATAGCGAATCGTTGTTTCGAGATTTTTCAATACTCGTGTGGAAAAACTAAGCAGCATCTCATTTCCTTTAGAAGAAAGCGGTGTGGAGCTTGTTCCCGCAGGAAACATAAACTGATCATAATAAAAACTGATTTTACCAAACCGGGTATTGAGCAGTATTCCGTTGTAAATACCAACTTCGTTTTGCAAGTCGTACGGGTTTTCGGCAAACGCCCGCCCGTGAAGTGAGTAATAATTTCTCGGATAGCTTCGCACGGAAAAGACATAACTGAAATTCCTTGAAAAAGTCTTTTGCAGCGAATGGAGCTGCGCAACAGAAATTCCGTTGAATGAAAATTCTCCTGAGGCAATAAATGAACTTTGCGTGCCTGCCTTCCCGTCAGGTAAATAAGAGTAAGCAACCGACGAATGAGAAAAAATCTTCCCTTTTGCTGCGCTTGAAGTTTCAAGCGGAAGGGAATAGGTGGAGGTGTAATAAAGACCGCTTAGTTGAAGTGAATTTGAAATTGAATAATCAACTCGTCCGCCAAGAAATTGTTCTTTTGCACTTTTCTTCTTGTCGTACTCAGTTTCCGTGCGATGATAACCGTCAATTGGCATCGAAGAAATTACGTTTCTAATTGAATCAATGCTTGCATCAAAATAATTATTTGAAGCGTAGAGTGAAAAACTCAACGGATACCAATCATACTGAATGGCAGCACCACGGAAGAAATTATTTTCATCCGTACTTTTGTAAGGGATAATATTTTTGTCACGTTGTCTTGTTACAAATCCGATGTCTGCCGATTTTGCTGAAGCGTATGGTGACCAAAGCGCGAGCCCGTTTCCAAATTCTATTATAAAATCTCCGATAACAATTGAAGAAAAATCACCCAACTTTTTAGCAGAAAGAGAATACGAAGTAAAGTCGTTTAGACTTTTTTCCCCGGCATCTTTTTCAGTTAGGAAAGAAAGTTGATAGGTGTTATCAAATTCAAAAATCCCACGGTTGTAAAATTTTATTTTATTCCCTTGGTACTTATCGTCAAGAAAACCGGCACGCGGCTGAAGGTCGCTGATGATGCGGCTCCGGTAATCAAAATTAACATCTCGCAAGAAAGAAGTAAACACAGCTTCCGGCTTTTCTATTTCAGCATTTTTAAATGATGTCTGCTCTGCAAAAACAAAGGGGAGAAGTTTTCTAACTTTTTCAGCGTCAAGTTTTTCAACCGAAAATAATTCGGAAGAAGAGATGAACATTCCGAATTTCTTTCTATGCTCGATTATCAAGTTTGCGTCGGATAAATCTAAAATTGGAACTTGCAGCAAGTCTTCTGCGCTGCATGTATTAAGATCAATCGGATGCTTTGTAAGATTTTCAAATTCATCGTAAAGAAAATTGTCTTCCGATTCATCTGTCGTTTCTTCAAGAACATTTTCTAACGATTCTTCAATGTCGGTTGATGTCGTATCGGTTTGTGCGATGGTAGAACTTGAAACTGAGAATAAGAACAAAGCGATCGGGATAAATAATTTTCGCATAGCAGTTAAAAACCTAAATACTTCCGGATTTTATCAGTACGGTTTTCGAGTGATTCCAGTCCAAGCATAACTGTGAATTGGTGCGTTAGCCCAAGTTCTTGATGTGTAAAAATTGCATAATCAATTTCAAACTGCGAATATTGAACTCCAAATCCGGCGCTGTATTTTGTAGGTTCATTTGAAAATCCGCTTCTAAGAGAAAAGTATTCGTTGATGTCGTAGTTAATTCCGCATTGTAATGACGGGTTAAAACCGACTTCGCTTTCCACGGCTACATTTAAACTCACATTCTGCAAAACATCATAACTAATTCCAGATCGGTAAACTGTCGGGATTTGGTTCTTCTCATTTCCCCAGGTTGCTTTGTTCAAATTGTCGGCGGCGAATGCAAAACGGAGATCGGACGAAATATAATAGAGGGCTCCCAATGCAAATGTAAAGGCGTTATCTTCTCCATAGTTTTTAATTGAAAGATGATTGAGAGAAAGCGCGACACCATAAAAGAAATTCTTTGCATATCTATTGGCGTATGAGAGTACAAATTTATTTTCTTTGTATAATTCAAAACCGTAGGTTGTTACACCAAGCCCGAAGGAACCATACGCAGTAGGAATCGCAGCGGCAAAAAAAGCGTTCGAAAGTTCTTTAACTCCGAACGGGGAAGGGGAATAAAATATACCGCCTTCTATCCAATTCATTTGGGCGAGACCTGATGGATTTGTAAAAAGGGAAAAAGCATCGCTGCTTAAAGCTACATCTGCGTTGGCAAGCGAAATAGATTTTGCCCCCGGATTTTGCTGCGCTGAAATTCCGGCTGCGAATAGCAGAAAAAGAAATAGAACTGAAATATTTATTCGTACCATAAAAACTTTCTTCCCTATCGTTGGGTTCAAAATTAAGCAATTCTTTAAGGAATGAAAAGCGTTTTGCTGAAAAGGAGAACACATTTCCAAATTCCCCTTTTTTTTTACCGATAATTTTAGTAAGATTTAAGCGTAAAAATTTTCCGCTCTGTAAAATTGAATTTGAGGAATGATTATGAAGTTTATTCTTGGTTTACTTGTGCTCTTAACCTTTACAATAAAAGCGCAGGAACTACAGGCAACGGTTACCGTTCAGTATGAAAATCTCCCGGTTATAAATAAAGAAAGTCTCGTCAACTTTGCGCAAATGGTACAAGATTATTTGAATAATAATCGATTTACCGGCGCGGTTTGGAATAATGCCAAAATAAAATGCACATTCACAATCTTCTTTTTATCCGCTTCTGATGAAACGACTTACTCAACGCAGGTATTTATTGGGAGTCAAAGACCGGTCTATAATTCTACCAAAAACTCATCAATGTTGACGATCCTCGACAATAACTGGAATTTCAATTATGAAAAAAACCAAGCACTCTATTTTAATCCGATGGCGAACAATTCGATTGCGAGTTTTTTAGATTATTACGCTTATTTGATTATTGGTACTGATAACGATTCGTGGGAACAGATGAGCGGCACGCCAATGTTCTCCAAAGCTCTTGATATTGTTCATTTAGCGTTGAGCAGCAAGTTCAGCAAAGGATGGGACAAAAGTTCGGGCACGTATAACCGGCGCGATCTTATTGAAGATATTTTGAACGAACGTTACAGACCATTCCGCGAAGCGATCTCTGTTTATCATTACGGCGTAGATCAATATGAAAATGATAGTAAAAGTAAGGGACAGGAAAAAATGGTTTCGCTTATAAAAGTTTTGCAATCCTTGAAGACAAAAATTGATTTGCGCAGTATCTTCATCAAAGTATTTTTCGATGCGAAATATCAAGAGATAATTGAAGATTTAAAAGATTATCCCGATAAATCCATTTTTAAAGAATTAAAAGAAATTGACCCGCCGCATGCGGGGAAATATGACGAAATAATTTATCAGTGAAGCAATTCAACTGAAATAATTTCATCATTCTGATCTGTTTGTAAAACGGTTTCCATTCCTTCTACAACATTTCCGAAGATCGTGTATCTGCTGTTAAGATGCGGGTGAAATGCCTGCATTACAAACCATTGAGAACTTTCCGTATCCTTTCCGCTGCTTGCCATTCCTACAATTCCGGTTTGAAATTGATATGGTGAAAATTCAGAAACGATCGGAATATTTGAACCACCCCATCCGGTGTTTTCCGGGTCACCTCCCTGAATAACAAATGCCGGAACAACACGGTGAAATTTCAATCCATTGAAAAAGTTTTGCCCTGCGAGTAAACAAAAGTTCCCTACAGTAACCGGAGCCACATCAGGCATAAACTCAATGGTAAAATTTCCTTTTGTGGTTTTAACAATCGCTCCTTTGTCCTTAAAAGAATAATTCCAAAGCTTGGCAAAATATTTTCGGCTGTGTTGAACCGGAGATTTCTTCCCGAGTTTTAGAGAGCCAAATTTAACGATTGAATAAACAGAAGATGAAGCCAACGTTTTGCACAATTTCTTTGTAGAACTTTTATCTATTTTTTCCAATACTCGATAATAGCTTTCAATGCTGCCGGCAAAATTTAGATTATTTTTGTTCCGTTTTGCATCTGCAAAAATAATTTTGATGAGTTCTTTTTTATTAGCGAGCAGAAATTCATCCGAAAGTTCATCGAGCAATGAAGTTGAGAGGGAAATATCTTTTTCGGCAAGCACTTTGAAAGCAAAATCGCTAAAAAATTTCTTATCGATATAACTTTTCTGATTTTTCAAAATTGAAGAGAGAATAACAAGTTTATTCTCTTTTTTCTCGAGTGAATATTGTGCAATGAGATAATTAAAAATATCTTCCGGCAAAAATTTCAATTCAGCGCAGCTTTGATAGATAAAGGTTTTATCAATGAATGGTTCGTATTCATTTATAAAATAAGTATCAAGCGTTTGCAGATGTTTGATGAAAGTAATAAACAATTCACCGCGCGTCATCCCGGAAAGATTTTTATTCTTGAGTTGATTTCTTACAAACTGCATTGCTTCTCCTTTTAGCTTTTCATTAAAAGAAAAATCGCGGAATGAGATTGCCGTTTGTCTTGCAACATTTGGATTTTTATCTAAAAGCAATTGAAGAAGAAAATCTAAATTGTTTTCACTCGTAAAAGGAAAATAGATCCCGGCTTTTGCGGTTTCTATTCGAATAACGGGATCGCGGTTCGTGCATAGTTTGAAAAGCAGTTCAATATCCTTCGGGAAAAACTTAGCTTTACGGAAAATTCCCAATCCATATTGAATTAAAAATTGTGAAGGATTATCTTTTTTAATTTCGGAGCGGATAATTTTTTCCACTGAAGAGAGAATGAGAGAATCAGTTGTTCCAACTCTATAAAGCGCAAAAAGAGTTTCTTCTCTTCCTTCTTCTCCTCGTGCTAAAATTTTATTTAGAAAGGAAATACTTCCCGGATCGGAAATATTGCGAAGAGAAAAATTATAAATCGATAACGCAAATCCGCAGTTGCTTATGATTTTCTTTTCATTAATAAAAGAAAGAAGTTTTTGCAGATCGTTTTTGTCACCGGTTTTTCCGATCGTTTCCAGAATTGATTTTTGTGTTTCATTAACCGGATATTTCTCAAACATCTGCCAGAGATATTGAGTTGAATTTTTATGTTCACCAAACTGTCCGAGAACAAAACAAATTATTTCAGAATATTTTTGAAAATCCAAAGAACAAATTTGAGGAATGAATGAAGAATCTTCCGAGTGACTGATCGAAAGTAGAGCCGCAGTTATCTTTCTCTCATCATTTGAATTGAGGTAAGACGAAATTATTTTTTTATTGAAGGTTCTTGTAAAAGTTGTTTTTACTAAAGCTTCATCACTTCGGTTGTACTGGCAAAATGATGAAGCCGTATAAAAGAGAATGAAAAAAAGAAAGGAGAGATTAAATTGCAATCTCATAGATTCTATATTTTTTATATACTTCACCTTGCATAACTTCTGCGCCGCGGTTCATCATTTCGTTATCTTCAAGAATCCAGCTTGCTTCGCCTAAATCAATTCCGATAGTATGAGCGCGATTAAGACATTCCATGTAAAACACTGCGTCAAGTCCCCGTTTTTGATATTCGGGAATAATGCCGAGCGTAATAACTCTCGCCCATTTAATTTCTTTTTTCTTCGTCTTCAATTTTATAAAATTGAAAGGGAAGAGATGTCCGTTCATTTCCTTAAATATCTGGTTATAATCAAGCATACAAAGCGCAAAGCCAACAACTTCGCCCTTAATCTCACCGAATAATACGAGGGAAGGTTCGACCAATGGCTTTAAGTCTGCTGCCAAAGCGTCAATTTCATCTTCGGTCATGGGAACAAAGCCCCAGTTAGGCGCCCAAGCCTTGTTATAGACTAATTTTACTTTATCTAATTCCGAATTAAAATTTTTCATATCAAGGGAAGTAATTGTTATACCGGATCTTTTTCTGGCGATTTCAGCAACGCGTTTAAGTTTTTCCGAGGAGTTAACTTTTTTGTTTTCAAGCTGATATGCAAGAAGATCTTTTGCTTTGTAAAATCCGTAATTATCGCAAAGATCCAAATAGTATTTTGGATTATGCGTCATTAGTAATCGCGGAGAATCGTTAAAGCCTTCCAGCAGCATTCCCCATTCATCGTTGGAAGAAGGATTTGCCGGTCCGCGCATGTGAGTCAATCCTCGCTTGGCAAGCCAATCTTTTGCCGTATCGAACAAAGCATTTGCAACCGCTTGATCATTAATCGATTCGAAGAATCCGAAGAATCCGATATTTTCATTGTGGTATTTATTGTGCAGATCATTTTTGATTGCAGCTATTCGACCTACGATTTTTCCATCTCTTTTAGCGAGAAAGTAATCAGCTTCCGCATGTTTGAAAAAAGGATTCTTCTCTTTATTTAAAAGTTTTTTCCTATCCATTAGTAAAGGCGGAACCCAGTACGGATCATTTTTATAGAACAGCCATTGGCATTTAATAAACTCCATCAACTCTGATTTAGTTTTTATAATGGAAATTTCTATGGAAGCGCTCATGTTAACTCCTGACAATAAATTCTCTAAACGATAGTAATCTAAAAGGCAAATTGGTCATTGGTCAATAGTCATTAGTAAAACAAAATGACCATTGACAAATGACCTATGACTAAATTAATCCTAATTCTTTACCGACTTTTTTAAAGGTATCTACAATGAAATCAAGATGTTCATCTTCGTGAGTTGACATGTAGCTTGTTCTCATCATCTGTCTTCCTTGCGGAACTCCGGGGGAAATAAAAACATTAACAAAAACCCCGGCTTCGAAAAGAGCTTTCCACATTACAAAAGCTACTTCATCAGAACCAACAATAACGGGAACGATAGCGGTTCTTCCCGGTTCAACTTTAAAGCCGGCATCAATTAACGCGGTTCTAACTTTTGCAGCATTGTTTACGACTTTACTAACTCTTTCCGGTTCTTTTTCTAAAATAGAGAGAGCTGCTAATGCTGAGGCGGCAGATGCGGGAGTAGGGGAAGCGGAAAAAATTAATGCCGCAGCGTTGTGTTTTAAATAGTTAATAACTCTTTCAGCGCCGCCGACAAAACCACCAAGCGATGCGAAAGTTTTGCTAAAGGTTCCCATGGTAAGATCAATTTCTTTTCCAAGATTAAATTCGCTTGCGGTTCCTTTTCCGACTTTCCCGATTACCCCTACAGAGTGTGCGTCATCAATTAAAATTCTAGCGCCGTACTTTTTAGCAATTCTATTTAATTCGGGCAGATCAACAATTTCACCGCCTGTGGAAAAAACTCCATCACTGACAACAAGTTTTCCGGCAGATTCAGGTAATTTAGAAATTACTCTTTCCAGATCAACCATATCGTTATGTTTATATCGAACAACTTCTGCCAAAATGCTTTTAGCCATTAAATTTCCGGCAACAATACAAGCGTGGTTGTCTCTATCGGAAACAACATACTCACCGCGGTTTACTAATGTAGGGATAATTCCCTGAGCAGTCTGGTAACCTGTAGAAAATAAGAGGACTGCTTCTACTTCTAAGAATTTTGCCAATCTGTCTTCCAATTCAATATGAAGATCGAGTGTTCCGGTTAAGTAACGGGAACCCGAACAGCCTGTTCCATATTTTTCAATTGCCTTTATCGCAGCTTCTTTTACAGCGGGATGCGCGGTTAACCCCAAATAATTATTAGAGCCCGCCATAACAATTTTTCTGCCTTCAATCTGTACAACCGGTCCTTCATTTGCCTCAATAGGTCTGAAGTATGGATATAAGCCAAGTTTTTTAACGTCGTCGGCACGGGTAAATTCAAAACATTTGTTAAAGAGATCCAAAAGATCCTCCGTAAATCGGTTATTTGGTAAATAGTTTAATTATACGAACTTATTTTAGTAATTTTTCATTTAAAATCTATAATTAAATAGTTTCAAAATCAAATTACGGAAAAAAAATGAAGGAAATTGCAGTTGTTACCGGCGGAAATGGTTTTGTAGGAAGCCACTTAGTTGATTATTTGCTCGAGCAGAACTTTACAGTTCGTTGCATAACGCGTAAAAGCAGCGATTTAAAATGGTTAAAAGGAAAAGATGTAGAAATTATTGATTCGGGTTTGTTCGATAAGGAGGGCTTGCGTAAAGCGTTCAACGGCGCTTCTTATCTTTATCATGTTGCGGGCGTTGTTAAATCAAAAAGAAAGGAAGGTTATTTTAAGGGGAATGTGGAAACGACAAGAACTTTATTGGAAACCGCGGTTGAGTTTAAGGATTCATTTAAAAAGATTTTGATTGTAAGCAGCCAAACTGCCGGAGGTCCTTCGCTTGACGGAGAACCGGTTGATGAATCGATGGAACCGCGTCCGATAACTACATACGGAAGAAGTAAATTAGAAAAAGAAAAAGTTGCATTACAATTTATGAATGAATTGCCGATAACTATCTGCCGAGCCCCCGCTGTTTATGGTGAACGTGATACCGAAATTTTAATTTTCTTTAAAACTTATCACAGTGGAATTTTTACAACAATAGGATTGGACCTTAAACGTATAAATTTAATTCACGTTAAGGATTTAGTCCGCGGATTTTATCTTGCCGCTCTTTCGGAAAGAACAAAAGGAGAGACTTATTTTATCGGTTCAGAAAAATATTATACATGGGAAGAAATCGGCAAGGTAACGGAGAAATCATTAAACCGTCATGCTCTGCATATTATTGTTCCTCACTTTTTAGTTTACGGTATTGCGGCGGTTGCACATTTCTTTTCCATCTTCTCAAGCAAAGCCGCAACACTTAATTTGGAGAAAGCGAGGGACATTACTCAAAAAGATTGGATTTGTTCTTCCCAAAAAGCTTTCGATCATTTTGGTTACAAACAAGAAATTTCTCTTGAAGAGGGAATTAAGAGAACTGTAACCTGGTACAGGGAAATGAAATGGATTTAGAGAATTAGGAATTAGACAGTTAGTAAAAATATTCTACTCAGAATGGCGAGAATATTTTTCAGACAAGTTTCTCGCAACGTTCGCGAAGAAAGCGCAACGTCCGCTAAGAAAGTGCAACGTCCGCAAAGGGAAAATTCATCGCGAGCGTGGCGGTTCGTGGCGAGCTTAGCGCGATAAAAGATGGAACAAATGTTCCTTCCTCGAGCAAAATGTCTCTGGCTTGTCCAGTTTATGAATTGAGAATTAGATAGTTAGTAAAAATATTCTATGCAAAATGGTAAGAATATTTGGTATAAATCAAATACCGAACATCGAACAAGGAATAATGAATGATGAAGTTTTGCCTTTCGATATTCTACATTCCTTGTTCATTATTCATTATTTTTTTTGGTTCTGGCTTTGACAGGTTATGAATTAGGAATTTTTAGAGCGAAATCTTTATCTATACGGTATCCGGCAATGCTGATTATCATTTTTAGGAACGGTTTTTTTAGTTTAGAAAAGTCTTCTGGAAACCTTCGATATCCGCTAACTATATTTTGTTGAGATATCGAAGGTTTTACTTAATTTATTTTAAAACGATCATCTTCTTAGTTTGCACAAAATTACTGGCGCGGAGTTGGTAGAAATAAACGCCGCTTGAAAGTTGTCGGTTGTTAGTGGTTTGTTGTGTGTTGAAATTAACCTCGTAATTACCAGGCTGTTTTTCTTCATTCACCAAAGTTGCAACTTCATTTCCAAGAACATCATAAACTCTTAAACTAACATGCCCACTACTGATAACTGAATACTGAATACTCGTTGTTGGATTAAAGGGGTTAGGATAATTTTGAGAAAGTAAAAACTCTGGTGGAGAGATACTGTTTTTATCTTCTTTTATTGAGACTACGCCACCTTGTTTATAAACTGCCAATCCATCGCCTGTCCCAATCCATTTATTTCCAAATCCATCAATCGCAATTTGACAAATACCATCATATGGTAAGTCAGAATTTGATTGCCTAAAATTCGTCCAGTCACTACCATTATATTTTGCAACTCCACCCCAATAAGTCCCAATCCATACATTGTCTGAGTTGTCAATTACCGTTGATCTAACTGAGTTATCCGGCAATTTCGAATTATACATAGTATAAACCGTCCAGACTGTATCATCAAATTTTACAAGTCCATCTTCATAGGTCCCAATCCATTTATTGCCTTTACGATCTATCGCAATTGGCATAATCCAATTATGGGGTAAACCCGAATTTAAAGTTGTATAAACGGTCCAATCCTTGTTATCAAATTTAAACAGTCCGCTCCATGTCCCAATCCATTTATTTCCAAATTCATCAATTGCTATCGAACTCGTTGAGTTATCAAGTGAGTATGAACTTGAGAGAGGATAATTTTCCCAGTTCGTTCCATCAAATTTAAAAAGCGTTCCATTCGTTCCGATCCATTTATTATTTTCTTTATCAATTGCTATTGCTTTCACATAGTTATTTGATAGTCCTGAATTTGATGAGTTAAATACTGTAAAATTATAACCATCAAATTTTACAAGTCCAGTTCCTGTCCCGATCCATACATTTTGTTCACTATCTATTGCTAATGAAGTAATGAAGTTATCGGGCAAGCTAGAATTTGAACTATCATGGACAGTCCAATTTGTACCATCAAATTTTACAAGACCACCATTCCATGTAGCTATCCATTTGTTCTCCGAGCAATCAACTGCGATAGCAACGATTCCATTGTTTGGTAAACCCGAATTCGAAGTGTTAAAATCCACCCAACTATCATTGTCAAACTTTACCAACCCGTGGGTTGTTCCAATCCATTTATTTCCAGATGCATCGATTGTTAGCGACACAACAAATGGAGAAAGCGGATCTAAATTTGTTGGAACATAAACTTTCCAGTTCCAACCGTCGAATTTGACAAGTGTATGCCATGCACCACACCAGATATTCCCTGAGCTATCTAATGCAAGATCCCAAACACTGTTGGAAGGAATTCCAGAATTGTTAGTAGTAAAAACTGACCAGTTTATTTCATTAAATTTGGCTAATCCATTATCCGTTGCAATCCACTTATTACCTTTTCTATCGATTAAAATTGAACGAACAAAATTATTTGGTAATCCAGAATTCGAAGTATTATAGACTGTACAATTCTTACCGTCAAATTTTACAAGTCCTACACCATCGGTTGAGCCAATCCACGCATTCCCAGAATCGTCTACTGCTAGTGACCTGATATCATCATCGGACAAACCCGAATTTGAATGATCATAGACTGTCCAAGTCATCCCATCGTATTTGGCGAGCCCTGCCTCTGTGCCAATCCACTTATTCCCTAAAGCATCTATTACTATTGTATGGATAAAATTAGTGTTCAGCCCCGTTTTTGAAGCCCAATAGATAGTCCAATTTTTGTCGTCATATTTTGCGATCCCAGCAATTGTCCCTATCCACTTACATCCATTCCGATCAATTGCAATTGACACTACACTATTGCTAGGTAAGTCTGAGTTTCCACTATTAAAAAAAGTTTTTTCCCCTGTTGATGTGTTAAGCTTAACCAAACCACCGCTTGTTCCAATCCAAACATAATCCCCTTCGATTGCTGTGGCATAAATATAATCCCCGTTTGTATAATTTATCCACTCGGGATTTTGTGCGTAGAGAGATAAGGATAGAAGAAAAAAGAAAATTAATGTTTGTGATCTTCCCATGTTGGACTCCCAATTATTTTAACATTTTAAATAGAGCAAATTCATTCCGCTAAAACTAAATTGTTATTTACGGTTTGAACTTAACTTAAAGATTTGAAATTGTCAACAAAAACTTCGAGCTGGTTTATAAAAATTAATTTTGGAGAGTCTTGTGTTCATAATCATAATCATAATCATAATCTTACTCATTTAGTCTATTTCTAAAGCCGATTATGATTATGAAAAAGATTCAGCCAAAGGCTGACAGGTATGATTAAGAATCAACAATGAAACAGCCTATACAACCGAACTTCAAATGTCTTGTCGGATAGTTATATTGTGTTCAATTAATTATTGATTTTTGAACAAAAGGAAAATTGTTATGATAGATTTCAAAAATGCAACGTTCATTAAACTTAAACCTATTAAAGTAGAAGAGATCATAGACATTATGCCGAAAATGTTTCTGGATGGCGAGAATGTTTTTGCAGCTTTTCAAACGGTGCGGGATCAACTCGTCTTTACCGACAAAAGAATAATTGCCGCTAATGTACAAGGAATAACCGGAAAGAAAATTGATTTTACTTCTATTCCGTACAGCAGAATACAAACATTCTCCGTTGAAACTGCAGGCATGATTGATCTCGATTGTGAATTGGAAATATTTGTAAGTTCCATCGGTCCGATCCACTTTGATATTGTAGGCGGATTTGATCTGGTTGCGTTCAGCAAACTGATCGGGAAATACATCCTATAGAATTAGGAATTCCGCCAGATGCGGACACGGTGAGAATTAGGAATTAGGAGGTTTTGAGTTGAATTGTACACCAAAGAGCAAAGTTCTTAATTTGAATATTGAACAGAGAATATTGAATTATGAAGTTTATTTACTCTATAAATTTTCAATCCTAATTCCTAATTCATAACCTGGCAAAGCCAGAACCAAATTGTACTCGAATGAAGTATTTGTTTCATCTTTTTTTCTCGCTAAGCTCGCCACGAACCGCAAAGTACGCTACGAATTTTCCCTTTGCGGACGTTGCGCTTTCTTTGCGAACGTTGCGAGAAATTTGTCCGAAAAATATTCTTGCCATTTTGCGCAGAATATTTTTACTAACTATATAATGAATAATGAACAAGGAATGTAGAATATCGAAAGGCAAAACTTCATCATTAGTTATTCCTTGTTCGATGTTCGGTATTTGATTTCAACCAAATATTCTTACCATTTTGCATAGAATATTTTTACTAACTATCTAATTATTCTTCGCTCCTTCTTTTATCCACGTTATAATTCCATTAATCTGATTCTGTGTTAAACCCGGATATCCAAACGGGGGCATAGAACTGGAACCCGATTGTCCTTTAATTGCCCACACAAGACGCGAAGTTGTTGTATCAGATTCGTTAATAACTCCTGCATTAAAAGCATTTGTCCAACTTGTTAAACTTAACCCTCCAGCTTTTGTTTCATCATTATGACATTGCGAGCTATTGCATTTTACATTAAAAATTGGCTGTATATGTTTCCCGAATGAGACACCTGAAGCCGGTATAATTGCATCATCAACTTGCTGATTGGTTACGGTGTCTTTACATCCAGCAAATGAAACGAGGATTACACTAAATAGTAAAGAGAGCGAGACTATGATTTTTTTCATTTTTAGCGAACTTTTTAAGTGATTAGTAACTAATGAACTAAATAATCTTTATTGCAAATTTCAGAATAAATCATGTAGAGAACAATGTAAAAAGAAAAATATTTTAATCGATTCCAGTTAGCTCGTTTTGCGTGAGCATCAATTATCGGTCTAAGATTGGGAGTTCGTACATTTTCTTTACTACGAGCTAATATATAAATTGTCAAAATTCTTTTTATGGTTCTTGCTTTTTCCCTATCTTAGCAGCCCTATTATTTTAATTTCCCAATGTTTAATAGGAATATTTCATCATTAATCCTTTTACAAGGCTCATTATGGTTCGAAAATTATTAACTTCAATTGACTTTATAGTTCTTATTCTAATACTAATTTCGTTCTCCGTTCCGGCACAGCAGAATGTGCGGGCAAACTTATCGAGTAGTGATTACTCACAACTTCTTCTAAATCGATATAAAGAAATGACAACTGCCGGCTTAAAAAAAATAACAGGAATACCCAATAGAGCACAATACAATAAAACCATGCTTATGTTGGAAGTTAAAAAGAACTGGATTAAATTAACACCTGAAGTACAAAAAACCTTTAGTACTCTCGTATCTCGTCCGATCGGGTTATCCAAAACTTATTTAGAAACCACTAAAAACTTTTTTAAATTTTATTATACTACAACCGGCGCTAATGCTGTCTCTACCACAGATGCAAATGCAAACGGAATTCCTGATTATGTTGAGAACATGGCTGATGCATTTACAAAGTCATTAGCATTCTATGATTCGTTAGGCTATAATCATCCTCCGATCGCGGCATCAGACAACAACCGATATTGTGTCTATATATCAAATGCTGAAGCCGGTGATTATGTCTATGGTTATGGTCAACCCGAAACCGATATTGGCGACAATCCATTAACCGGTACCGTTGAAACAGGAAGTCTTACCAGTTACATGGTTATGAGGAATGATTATGTAGGCTTCGGCAATACCGCCACAGAACTTCAAATTGCTATGGAAGTTACCGCAGCGCATGAATTTTTTCACGCCGTTCAGTTTGGTTATGAATACGACAAAATGGAAGGCTACTTAATGGAAATGTGTTCGACCTGGGCTGAGGATGAAGTTTTTCCGGGCGATGACGACAACTGGCAATATCTGAGCGATATTTTCGGAACGCCTGACGTTTCGTTAGATTGGGATGAATACCTTGATGGTGACGCGGTAAATTATAGCAGTGATTATTCTATGCATTGGTACGCAGCCTGGATTTTCATGCGTTACGTTACTGATCATTTTGGAGCTGAAATTCCGAAATTCATTTTTGAAAATAATATTAAGAACTCAACTTCCACAGCTATCGATAACGTAATGAAATCTCATGGAACAACTTACTCGGCGATGATAAAAGATTATTATGTAGCGCTTGGAATATTAACACAGTCCCAAACTGCTCCAATGAGTGATTACAGTTTTCAGCGCGGGAATGATTATCGAACCGTTACAAAAAATTCTGGTGGGAGTCCAACCGGACCATTTATTGTTAAATATGAGAAGACATTAAATTACTCCGGAACAAAAGTTACCTATTCTTCTACCACGAGTGGGGATAGAAGATTGATGAGAGCGAGTGCTGACTTTATAAAAATTACTCCAAGCACAAATTTTTCTGTTATTATTTCACCCAAAACGGTAAATCCGAATTTTGCAGTCCGCTTAATCGAATCTAACAGTTATACAAATCCAACTTCTTTGTCTGTTCTTGAACCGACACTTTCGGGGAACAGTTACACGATAAATGTTTCAGATAAAAGTTTGTACAGCAGTTATGTTCTCGTTCTTTACAATGCAAAATATTCTACTGACGCTTCTCGCGATACGACTTCAATTCAGTATGATATTACTGTTGATGCTCCTCTTCTTACGAACGGAGTACGACTCACTTCTCCGGTTGGTGGAGAATCATGGCAGATCGGATCGAACCACAATATCACCTGGGAAAGTGCGAATGTTGCGAATGTGAAACTTGAATATTCGACCGACAACGGAACTGCATGGAACGCCATTGTTGATTCAACTCCGGCAGCAACCGGAAGTTATGCTTGGACCATCCCGGCAACCGCTTCCGCTTCATGTAAAGTAAAAATAAGCGACATTAGTAATGCTGCTTACACTTCGATGAGTACAACCATTTTTTCTATTATCGAACCTTTACCGTTCAGCATTATCTCGCCTAACGGCGGAGAATCATGGCAAGTTGGTTCTACTCATGATATTACCTGGAATAGGGGAACTGTTACGAATGTTATGATTCAATTAACAACTGATGGATCAACTTGGAGTACGGTTGTAGCGTCAACTCCCGCTGCTTCGGGAAAATATGCATGGATGGTGCCGGATAGTTTATCAACTACTTGCAAAATAAAGATCAGCAATGCTGCAAATGTCTCAGTAAATTCAGTAAGTGCAAATAGCTTTTCAATCATTCCGAAGGTAACACAGGTTACCGTATTAACAGATGATTTTAGTAAGGTTGCTACAGGTTCAATCGGTTCGCCAGGTTCTACTGATCTCGCTGCTTCAAGTCTGGATACCTATACTTTAACAGTCGGATGGACAGGCGTTAAAGTTTATGCAGCAGGTGGTGCTGTAAAAATCGGTTCATCTTCAGCAATGGGATACATCGTTACACCAACGCTGGATTTATCCGGCAACGGCGGAACCGGAACATTAAAATTTGATTTGCAAGCTTACGGAAGTGATACGAAAGTAATGCAGGTTCTTTTCTCAACCGATAACGGAACAACCTATACACAACTTGGCTCCGATCTCACGCCAACTTCTTCGATGGTTATGCAATCAATTGAATTTAGCGGTGCAACAAGCACTTCAAAATTCAAAATTTCAGCAAAGGTTGCTTCATCAAACCGGTTTTATCTTGATAATATTAGTGTAATTTCAAGCGGCGTTACGGCGATAAGAAATCCAGAAAATGAAAATTCTATTCCAAACGGATTTGAACTTGCCCAGAATTATCCCAATCCATTCAATCCGTCAACAACGATCAGATTTATGCTGCATGTAAGAATGAATGTTCAACTGAACATTTTCAATCAACTTGGCGAAAAAGTAGCAAACTTGATTGATGGAGAATTTGAAGCGGGAAGTCATTCTGTTATTTGGAATGCTTCCAATCAACCTTCCGGAGTTTATTTTTATAAATTGAACAGCGGAAGCTTTTCAGTTGTTAAGAAATTGTTGCTCATGAAGTAATAAAAAAAATATTAGATGGATAAGCCGCAGTCTAAGTCTGCGGCTTTTTTATGATGGTCAACCTTTCTCGAATTAACCGCGCGGACTTCAACTTTTGCAATTCTCGACTAAAGCTTTTTTCATTATATTTGTTCAGTAATTGTTTCCTTTTATTAAAGAGTAGCCTACATTGATAAGAAAAATTGCAGCAAAGCTGAAAAAAATTCTTGGAAGTAAATCCAAAGAGGTTAAAGTTTCCCATATCGAAACTCCGAAACTCAAAAAAACATCACCGCCACAAACCAAGCCGCACACAAATGAAAAACCGGAAATTGTAAAACCTTCGAGTAAACCATATAAAAAAGAAACTCCTGAAGAATATCGTTTGCGTCATGAAAAAAGGTTACAAAGCAAGACGATAATTCCGCAACCGGAAATCATCGATAAAAACTGGGATGCATCTGAATTTCATGTTCCTTTTGTTGAAGACAAAACCCGGATTTATGATCTTAAATTACCGAAAGAAATTCTTCACGCTGTTTACGATCTGGGATTTCAATATTACACGCAGGTTCAGGCAGAAGTTCTGCCAAAAGCAATGATCGGCGAGGACATCACCGCACAGGCGCAAACGGGAACAGGCAAAACCGCAGCGTTTCTTATTACTATCTTTAATCATGTGTTGATGCACCCGATAGAAGAACCAAGAAAACCGGGAGCACCCCGCGCTCTAATTCTTGCACCTACACGTGAGTTGGTTTTACAGATCGAAAAAGATGCAAGAGGACTTGGGAAGTACATGCAGCTTTCTATCCTTTCACTTTTAGGCGGAATGGATTATAGAAAACAACAGCACACATTGCGACACGACCCATGTGACGTACTGATTTGCACACCGGGCAGACTGCTTGATTTTATGCAGAAAAATTTAGTCGATTTGGGAAAAGTTGAAATCCTTATTATCGATGAAGCCGATAGAATGCTTGACATGGGATTCATTCCGGCTGTTAAAAGAATTGTTTCAAGTACACCTGCAAAAGCAAAACGCCAGACAATGTTTTTTAGCGCTACACTAACAGGTGATGTTAAACGACTTGCAGAATCATGGACGAGACATGCGTGTGAAATTATCATTAAGCCCGAAGATATCGCTGTTGAAAGTATCGAACAAATTACATACATAACAACAATAGACGAAAAACCAACTCTCTTGTATAATCTTATCATGCAAAAGAATTTGGAACGGGTTTTAGTTTTTGTGAACCGGAAAGACGATGCAAAACGGCTTAAAACAAAATTTGATATCTATGGAATTAGTTGTGCTCTACTTTCGGGGGATATTGAGCAAAGCCAGCGAATTAAACGCCTGGAAAAATTTAGAGAAGGTAACATACGTGTGCTTGTTGCAACGGACGTAGCTTCGCGGGGCATTCATGTTGAAGCTATATCACACGTGATAAATTACAACATGCCGCAAGATGTTGAAGAATATGTCCATCGCATAGGAAGAACTGGACGCGCAGGTGCAACCGGAATTTCAATTAGTTTTGCCGATGAAGATGATTCACATGAAATTAAAAAATTGGAAGAATTTCTCGGAAAGAAAATTGAAGTTAAGTTCCCCGAGGAGGAACTCCTTGTTCCAATACCGGAAAAGCATAAAACCGTTGAATATAAGAGACCGCCGCAAAGACCATTTAATAAAAAACCTTTCAGGGGACCAAGTAGAAGAAAATAGAGATAAATTTATTCCAATGCCAAAATGAAAATATTATTTATCGGCGGTACGGGAGTAATCAGCACCGCATGTTCCGAGTTGTGTGTCGAAAATGGATTCGATCTCTACTTGATGAATAGAAATCTTTCCATCAGAAAATCTTCTGTCAAAGCAAAAACATTCAACGCCGATATAAGAGATTTTCAAATGGTTCGATCATTGATTGCAGACGAAAAATTTGATGTTGTGGTAGATTGGATCGCGTATAATGAAGAACACGTAAAAAATGATTTCGAGTTATTTAAAAACAAGACCGAACAATTTGTTTTTATAAGTTCTGCATCTGCTTATCAAAAACCTCCGCCAAGTAGACCCATCACTGAAGACACACCGCTTCATAATCCGTTTTGGTCTTATTCTCAAATGAAAATAGATGGCGAAAAATTTTTAATGAAGATGTTCCGCGAGGAAGGTTTTCCGGTTACCATCTGCAGACCTTCTCATACTTATGATAAAACAAGATTTCCACTTTACGGCAGCTACACCGCGTTTAACAGAATGAAGCAAAAGAAAAATGTTATCATTCATGGTAATGGTGAAACACTTTGGACACTTACCAACGCGAAAGATTTTGCCAAAGGATTTGTCGGTCTTCTCGGCAACACAAAAACTATTGGAGAAGCATATCATATCACCTCGGATGAAACGTTGACGTGGAATGAGATTGCAAAAATTATTGCTGAAGCTGCCGGACTGGAATTAAAAATTTCGCATCTACCGGTTGATTATATTGCAAAGTATGATAATGAGTGGGGCTGTAATCTGCTTGGGGATAAAGCCTACAGTACAGTATTCGATAACTCGAAGATTAGAAAGATTGTTCCTGAGTTCAAGGCTTCAATTGCGTATCGAGAAGGAGTGAGAGAAGTTATCGATTGGTATTCACACAAAGAAAACCAGGTTGTAAATACCGAATTAGATGCTCTAATGGATAAAATGATCTCAGACAACAATTCCTTTAAATAATTCTTGCCGATTTAATAAGGGAGACTTATATAAAGTTTTCCAAGATCGGAAAGTTCTCCATCGTTCGGGGTAAAAAGATAGGTGAATTTATTATCGGGAAAACTTCCTCTTCCGTAAAACCATGCGTAACGGAAAACATCATCTCTGCTCTCACAAGTCGCCACCATTTGCTGCATTTGCACTGCTTGTTTGGAATATGAATTAATCTGACTATTCCAATTTGCCATTTCCGTAACCCATATTTTTTTGTTGTACTTTTTTAGTGCGTCGAGTTGAGCGGCTAAACCATAATCATACCAATGAAAAGCGAGGAAATCTATTCTAGGTTCTTTGCCGTTGTTTGCTGTTTTGTATGCATTATAAAAGGCATCCAACCATGTAACAGGATTTGAGTAGTTTGTCATTGTTCCCCAACTCATTGCGGGTCCTACCAGATAAACAGTTCTTCCTTTTGTCGCAAGATCACTTATCACCTGTTCATATTTTATCCAGTTGGCGGCGGCTTGGCTTGGTGTTCTGTTCGCTTGATCGGTTAAATTAGGTTCGTTCATCACCAATAAATATTGAATTTCGGAATGATTTAAAATAAAACTTTTAATTAATGTCATATCATTCGCGCTCGTGTTTCCACCCCAAAGCATGGGAATGAAATCCATTCCATAAGTTTGATAATATGAAGACGGAGTTTTTGTATTGCAGATCGGTCCCCAATTATACCACCAGCTAATACCCTTTGAGATCGCTGTAAAATCTGCCGCTGATGAAAGGTCAAAAGCAATTCCTCGCTTCTGGCTTTTAATAGCACCTGTCGTAAAGTTCCATAGATCACTAGAGTCGATTGCTCCATAGCTGTCGCTAACAATTATTTTCCAATAATATTTTGTTTCTGCAGTTAAGTGCAATCCGCTGTATGTCGTGTCGGGATGTCCTCTTTTCACAAGCTGAGGAATAGAATCAGTACCAAAAAAGATATTATAAAAGAGTGAATCATTGTTAGGGTCACTGCAATCCCATGAAATACTACTGTTCAGTGGTACGCTCACTGCACAATTGAATGGACTAGGATTGGCGGGCTTTCGTGGAGCATCGTTTTCGGGTGATATTGGACTGTTTGTTTTACACGAATAAAAAAATAATAAACTGTACAAAAAAAAAACAGTTACCCTTTTCATTTGCGTTCTCAATGATTTATTTACTCCAATATATTATTGTATAAAAAGTAAAGAAGAGCTTTTTTAGCCGTTTCGAAGTAATTATCACTTTATCCATTAAATTTTGTTTAATTGTTTAGCAAAACTATAACTATTTATTCTCAACGCAAAAAAAATACCTTTTGAAAAGAATTGGATTATTTGAGTAATTAACTAAAATATTTTTCTTTTAATCGAAAGAATCTGAAAGAGATTTGCTAAATCTTAAACAACGGACTATGTTCAGAAATTGTTCGTTTTCGTTCAACATTGAATTTGCCAACATCACTTTAATTTAATAATTTGCTTTCCATAAAATAGTTCACTGTAAACGATTTCAATAAAGAAATAAGACGACAAGAAAAGTATGAAGACAAAACTTTACTCTGTGATAGTATTAATTGTTTTTTCTCTGACTGCAACATCTGCACAAGAGCCAGAGAAGAAATTTGAATATTCTCCTTCAACTGAAGAGAATGCGTTTTTGGATAAAGTCCAAGCTTTATCTTTTCAATATTTTGTTAAAGAAGCAAATTATCAAAACGGATTAGTTAAAGATAGAAGCACCGCTACTTCACCCGCAAGTATTGCTGCAACGGGATTCGCAATTCCAATTTGGGCACTCGGTTCAGAAAAAGGATGGATGAGCAGAGATTCTGCTGCTCAAATTACTCTAAATCTTTTCCGCTTTCTTTATAACTCCGAACAAAGTTTGGATGATAGTGCCACCGGTTATCAAGGCTTCTATTATCATTTTCTTGATATGAAAACAGGAAAAAGAATTTGGAGCTGCGAGCTTTCTTCAATCGATACCGGACTTCTCTTAGCCGGAATTCTCTTCGCAAAACAATTTTATGTTTTCGATAACACAACTGAAAATCAAATTAGAGAGTTGGCAGATGTTTTAACCAAGCGAATAAATTGGGAATTCTTCCAAATAAAAAAAGATAATCAGTTCAAAAATACTATTTCGCTCGGCTGGGATAAGAAACATGGTTTTAACGATCTTGGCTGGTGGGGTTACACCGAAGCTCTCTTCCTTTATGTTTTAGCAGCCGGAGTTGAAATGCCTAACGCTGAAAAAGGATACGATGCATGGTTAAGTTTTTATCAGTGGAGAGAACCGTATGGAATAGAATCGGGACACGTTGCTTTTCCCGCTTTGTTCGTACATCAATTTTCGCTGCTCTGGATAGATTTTAGAAATATTTATGATAGTTACATGGCAAAAAGGGGAATGGATTATTTCGAAAACTCACGTCGTGCAACGTATGTACAGAGACAATATGCGATTGATAATCCCAACAACTGGCGCGGTTATGATTCATTAACATGGGGTTTATCCGCTTGCGATGGTCCCGATGGCAGTTATAATTTTGACGGAAAAATATTTTTTGGCTATTCTGCACGTGGTACTTCCGGTCCCGATTCTACTTTTGATGATGGAACAATAGCACCTTACGCCGCCGGTTCTTCAATTCCTTTTGCGCCGGAAATTTGCCTCCCAACCTTACATTCAATGTTTAAAAATTATGGTGAAAAAGGATTGTGGGGTAAATACGGATTTGTTGATTCTTTCAATCCAACACTAAACTGGTTTGATAAAGACAATCTCGGAATTGATCAAGGTCCGATGCTTTTATTGATAGAAAATTATAGGAGCGGATTTGTCTGGAAATACTTGATGAAAGATGAGTTAGTACGAAAAGGATTGACGAGATTAGGTTTTATACATAAGTGACTTTTTCTATTAGTGATTCTATGTGCAATTAGGCTCTTGTGGTAATAATTTCCCTTCTTACACATAACGAAGAATCTAACGGCAACCTTTGGTGAAATTCTCGAAGGTATATAACACACGGATAACGTGGATGCTAAATAATTAAATAAGTTTTGATACAATCGACCAACGCCATCCCTGCATTTCCAAAAACACTTTACTGAACACTTTTAATTATAGAATAATCCCCTTTATTTCAAAGCTGAAATTGTTAGCCGGATACGCTCTTTCTGGTTTTCGGGAGATTTTTCCAACGCAATCTTGTAATATTTAACGGCGTTTTCTTTATCTCCTTTATTTGCAAAGGCTTCGGCGAGGCTATCGTTCGCATTCCATGAGTTAGGGTATTTTTCCACAATCATTTTAAATATTGCAAGCGCTTTATCAATATCATTTTGTTGCTGCATCAATGAATAACCGTAAGCATTTAATTCAACTTCAGTTCCAATCTTGAATGCCTTTTTTTCTAAAACATCCGCTTCAGCTTTGTTCCCTTGTTTAGTAAGGAGTTGGGCTTTGGTCAATAAATTTGATCCGTTTTCCTGAATCGCAATGGAATGGTCTATCCATCTTGAAGCCTCATCAAGATTGATATTTTTTGTTATACAATAAGCTGCTGCCTGTTGATAATTAACCGGATTAAAACCCGCCGCACCAACTAAGGCTTTTCTAAATCGGTCAAGCACTATGTTATCCATATCGAACGAAGCAGTGAATTTTACTTTAAGATTTTCCCATGCAAGAAAAACATCTGCCGAACTCGCAGTTAAATTATCGAATCCATAAGTAAGCCACTCTGTAAAATTAGATTTTTCAGGTGTTACATTAATACGCAGAGCGTCATCTTTCGGATCATAAAAGAAACTGCCCCAGGCTGTACTCGTTTTACTAAAAATGATAGTCCACTCTTTCTCTGTCGCAATCATGTGCAGCCCGTATGTATTTGCCGGCAAAGATTGGCCGTTGATCTTAACATCGTCAGTGAAAGTAATAGTAGTGTTCTCATTCGCTCCGGCGCGCCATGGTGATTCTTTTGTTGTTCCAAATCCAAGGTTGGTCATTCCGTAAGGAACTAATTTTCCCCAGATTTCTCTTCCCTTAACGGCTGGGCGGTGATAATCAACTGTAATATCACTTAGTCCAATTTCTTGAATAATTTTTGCGTGGGGACTAACCATGATTTGCGGAAGATTCTGTGCCTGTATTGTTACAGCAAACGCCAGAAAAAGTATTGTTAAAAAAAGTTTATCGAACTTCATTTTTCGCTCCTAATTTAGTTTTGGCCAAAATACTCTTTTTTAAGAAACATAACGTTAATTCAAAGTAAACTTATTCTCGGAATAAGAAATTAAATTACCGTTCAAAAGCAAACGGAATATAAGTATTCTCTCGAAAAAATAAAGAGAGAAGTAAATAATAAATCCGAAATTTATGATGGGTGGATTATGAAAATTAATATGTCTGTTCAACAAAGAATCAATTACTTAATCATGCAATCTTGTAATCTTTCAATTCTTCAATTCTTCAATTCTTCATCTTGTAATTCTTCAACATTCAACCGGAAAACATTTGCTGAAGCGCTATTTTTGAATATAGGCTCGTTCAACATTTTCATCGTTTCCTTCAGCACGCCAAGCGAACGCTGACTTAACAGATCTATTTTTATCAATCCGATATCTTCAATAGAATACATATCAGGCTGTGTAACAATCAACCCAAGCCCTTTATTCTTAGCGTACTCAAGCGCAACGTAATTTGTCATCTTGTTTTTCGTTATGATTATTCCGCTTGGATGAATACTGATGTGCCGCGGAAATTCCGCCAGCTTGGAAGCAACGGCAACAATTGATTTCCACGGTTCGTGCGTAAAATCCAATGAGCGTGTTTCCGGGAATTTTTCAGCAATGTTCGGCAGGCTATGCGCCGTTGACCAGGGGATAAATTTGCTGTACTTGGAAATTTCCGAATTTGAGATGCCGAAAGCCTTCGCAACTTCGCGGAATGCCGACCGCGCCCTGAACGTTACTGTTGTTGAGATCATTGCAACTCTATCATAGCCATATTTTTCAAAAACATATTTGATAATAGAATCGCGTTCCTTCCATGAAAAATCAAGATCAACATCCGGTGGCGAAGTTCTTCCTCTGTTCAAGAATCGCTCGAAGTATAAATTTTGTTCTATCGGATCAACTTCGGTAAAACCGAGACAAAAAGAGACAAGACTATTTGCCGCCGAGCCTCTTCCGATATGCATGATGCCTCTGTTCTTTGCTTCGCGGATTATGTCCCACACAATTAAAAAGTAATCGCTAAAACCAAGTTCGTCAATAACTTCAAGTTCATATTGAAGCCGTTTAATTGCCTGCTCGGTAATTGGTTGATAGCGGTTTGATAATCCCTCGAAGGCAATTTTCCATAAATATGAAAAAGCGCTTTCATCTGCCGGTAAAGCGTAAGTGGGGAATTTATATTCTCCGAACTTTAAATCTACGTTACATGTTTGAGCGATGCGGTCGGCGTTCCACACGGCTTCCGGCAAGGCTTTCCATGTTCGCACAAATTCATCGGGAGTAATTAAATAGGCTTCTTCATCGGCGGTAACATCTTCAGTAAGGTTAGCTATCCCGGAATTTATCCTAATTGCAGTTACAACTTTATGAAGAAGAAAATCTTCACGGCTTAAAAAATAAGCGGGATGCGAAGCAACAATTTGAAGATTATTTGCTTTCGCAAATTCGTAAAGCTCGCGCGTTTTGCTCTTAGCTTTTCGTGTAACGATCAATTCAACAAAAAGATTTTGTCTGAGCGGCAGATCAATCCGTATCTTTTTTAAGAGTTCAAGCGACGAAGTAATAACATAAAGATTATTAAGCGGTTCATTGAGCAGATCAATTAAAGAGAAATCTTCTTTCAATTTCCGCGAAGTAATGATCCTGCAAAGATGGGAATAGCCCTCATTATTTTTTGCTAGAAAGATGGCGGACAATCCCTTCTTCTTCGGGTCATCAATAAAACTGCCGAGTACCGGTTTTATGTTTTGTTCCGAACATTCTTTTGCAAACCGAATTAAGCCGTACATGGAATTAGTATCCGTCAAAGCCGCGTACGGACTCCCATGTTTTTTTGCGAAAGAAACTAACTCCCCAATCCGGATGGTTCCGTTAAGCAAAGAATAATTTGAATGTGCATGAAGTGTAAACATAGTTCAATTATTTCTTGATTTTCAACTCATCTTGTGCAATTACCAGAAGAAAAGTCTTAATCATAATCTTATTCTTAATCGGTTTGCCTTTTTATTGGCTTCGCCACTTAAATTTTGTTCTTGACAAAAAATGAAATAAACCTTATACTTGTAGTGCGATTGTAATTACACAGCACACGAAAGGAAAAAATGAATAAGTCCGCAACAATACAAGCAAGAATCGACCCAAACGTAAAGAATAAAGCTCAACGAATTCTTACTAAACTGAACATCTCGATGTCCGAAGCTATTTCCATATTTTTAACACAAGTTTCTTTAACTAAGGGAATTCCTTTTGAGATAAAAATTCCGAACGAATTAACTGAAGAAACATTGCGCAAATCCGAAAACGGTGAGGAACTCCATGAAGTTTCCGATGTCAATCAACTTTTGGAGGAATTGAAGAGTTGAGACTCATATACTCTTCTCAATTCAAAAAGGACTTCAAAAAGATCCAGAGCCAGGGGAAAGATATTCATCTACTCGAAACGATAGTTGAAATACTTCTCAAAAACCAACCATTAGAGCCAAAATATCGAGACCATAAGTTAGCCGGGAAATGGCAAAACCATCGTGATTGCCATATTAAACCGGACTGGCTTTTGATCTACCGGCTCATAGATGACGCTTTGTACTTGGAAAGAACCGGGTCTCACTCGGAACTTTTCAAATAGCTGCTGCCAACCATAGTTTTCACAATTAATCGGTTTTTACGCTCGTTTTAGCTCTTGATTCTCTTCAAGTTCCTTTATATATTAGTGTGCAAATGTTCACCTATAATATGGCAAATAAAATGGAATCAAGCAAGACAAAACTCATTAGCATGGCAGATTACCGCCCGCCTGGGCGGCAGCAAGTCTCTCAAATATATGATGCGGTTCAGAAAAAAATAAAAACCACCGGATTTGATCTCTTCAATTACAAAAAGGTATTTGCCGACGGAAAGACCCGCAAACTTATCCGCGAAGGAAGAACGATCGGCTGCTTTTATATCGAAAGTCCGGGAATGCGATCATTACTAAAGAGAACCAACTGCGATACGTTTGAAATGCTTACGGCGGTTTCGTCGATCATTCGTCCCGGTGTAGCGGAGAGCGGAATGATGAAGGAATTTATCGAACGGCACAAAGATCCGAGGCGGAGGAAATATCTTATTCCTCAAATGAAAGAAATATTAGGTGAAACTTATGGTGTAATGATCTATCAGGAAGATGTAATTAAAGTTGCTCATCACGTTGTAGGATTAACGCTTGAAGAAGCCGACTTGCTGAGACGGGCGATGAGTGGAAAGATGCGTTCTCACAAAGCCATGCAAATGCTAAGTGACCGGTTTTTCGACTGCTGCAAAGAGAAAAGCTATCCGGCAACGGTATCGCAAGCATTGTGGAAGCAGATCGAATCATTCGCCGGATATGCGTTTTGCAAAGCGCACAGCGCTTCATTCGCGTTACTTTCGTTCCAGGTTGCTTATTTAAAAGCTCACTATCCGGCTGAGTTTATGGCGGGAGTATTGAACAACGGCGGCGGCTATTATTCCACCGCAGTCTATATCACCGAAGCGCAGCGGATCGGATTAAAAATATTACTGCCGGATGTTAATGAAAGTATGTATGGATATTTGGGAAAGGATCAAGAAATAAGAATCGGGTTTATTGCGATTAAAAATTTTGAAGAAAGCTCGGCTGAAACAATTGTTGAGGAAAGAAATGAGAACGGGAAATATGTTTCCCTTATTGATTTTCTTCTCCGCACCCGTTTGGGACACGAACGAACGGAGTCTCTAATAAAATGCGGAGCGATGGATTGCTTCGGATTAACGAGACCAACACTGCTTCGTCTGCTTGATCTCTATTTCAAAAAGAAAAAAATATTCGACACATACGATGATGATCTGTTTACCAATGAGACGATCAAGCTGGAACAAGAAATGATAACCCAAACAGATTTTTCTTCGGAAGAAAAAAGTTTGTACGAATATGAACTCTTCGGTTACATGATCTCGCAGCATCCGTTGCAATTTTTTGATACGGCGGTTGCTGCAAAAGATATTATTAAATCAGCCGATATGTTTAAATACCACAACCGGAGAATTAAAATGATCGGCTGGTACATGACCTCAAAACGGATAAAAACGAGCAAAGGGGAGATCATGAAATTTCTTTCACTGGAAGACCTTACCGGAACATTTGAAGCGGTGATCTTTCCGAAAGCTTATGCTCAGTATGCGGAACTCACGATGTCAATGGGACCCTACGTAATAGAAGGGAAGGTTGATGCGGAAAGCGGCAATAATATTATTGTTGAAAAACTTTCGGTGCTCACCGCTGAAAGAGCAAGATCAATTACACAGAAAGATCGGAATGACACCGACTTTTTCGGTGAAAACGAAAAACCGGCGAGCTACGATGAAGTGCTTTTAGTAAATACTCTGGGGAAAGAAAAATTAGTTAGCGCATATCTTGCATAAATAAAA
Source organism: Ignavibacteria bacterium (assembly GCA_030693705.1). Lineage (GTDB taxonomy): Bacteria > Bacteroidota > Ignavibacteria > Ignavibacteriales > Ignavibacteriaceae > UBA1563. Next base: position 86,334 of record JAUYAB010000062.1, read on the forward strand.
AGCCGGAGCATTAACTCCGGCTTTTTATAAATAATCTAACCGAATTCTATTTCATCAAAATCATTTTTCTACTTTGTATAAATTCTCCGGCTCTGATAGTGTAAAAATAAATTCCGCTAGGTAAGTTTTTTGCATCAAAAGTAATTTTATAAGTACCGGGATTTTTCTCTTCGCTTACTAACAATCTGATCTCTTCGCCAAGAATATCATAAACACTGATTCTTACAAAACTCGCTTTAGGTATATCATATCGGATGATCGATATCGGGTTGAATGGATTAGGGTAATTCTGTTGTAAAGCATAAGCAGTTGGGACGCTATTTTGTCCATTAATACCGACTACGCGCGAGGTTGTTCCGCAAATAACAACATTATTATGGATAGCTAGAGAAACAGTAGCCGTAATACTACCCGTTGGGGAATAGGGGTAGATCCTTAATGAAAAGGTCTGACCGTTGGCAACAAATATATTTAAATTCGATAGAGCGAATGTAGACATCGTTGTATTTAAGTAAGCTAAAGTCCCTCCTAATGCAGTGCTGCTCGAAAAATTATTGGTCGAATAGAATACTTGGGAATTTATAATATTGAAGTTGGTGGTTTGAGGGTTGTCACCAAAATTAAAAGAAACACTATTAACAGTAAAACTATTTCCCAAATTAGGACCAACTTTGAATTCGATGAATCGGTTAAGGTCCAAAGAACCAACCGGCCAACCACCCAACACCATAAGCCTCTGACCATTACTTGTATATGGAGGAAATATAGCCATAAACGGTGCGGACGATCCGGTACTAATAGATTCAGAAGTTCCGTTGATATTTCCGTTGGTAGAAGTTACCAACTGAGTGTTTAATAAATTCCATGTTATACATGCTTCAGACGAATCTTTTGGATCACAGTTTGGTGTGGTGTTGCAAACAGTATCGCTATGGCAGCACCAGCTATAAAGCGTATCATTCTGGATTATGTGTTTGTATAGAGCAATATTAAAACAGAATGGAGCATTCGCACCAATTCCACTGATGATGACAGTTTGTTCTGGTGAGATCATCGATGGTCCAATTGTAACATTATTAAAATTACTCGGACTGAAAGACATTGAAGAAGGAGAAATAGCATTTAACTGAAATCCGGTAGTCGAGTCTGTTGAGTTATTTTTTACTTTGAATTTATATTGGAATGTTCCGTCCGGCAGACAAATCAACGAATCATCGACAAGTTGTGTGCAATACATTGTTGGCGGGGGAGGAACACAATGTGTGATCAAAGTATCCACGCATTTCACAGAATCATTTCTTATCCATTCAACAACAATTTTCTGAGTGGAAGTTGTATAACCGGATAATACGAAATCGAGAATACCGTTAGAATTTCCTGACGGAATAAACCCACTTCCTGTATTAACAAGATGGATGGTGTTAGCGGCGAATGTATTCAGCGAATACCAATTGGCTGATGTGTTTGTATTCCAATTGCTGAAAGTCGTGCCGCTTGGTAAAGCTGTTAAATTGATCTGCGTAAAATAATTCCCGGAAAAATTGTCAAAGATGTTTAATGTATCTCTACAATTGCCTAAATCCTGATTAAGACTTGCGCCAATATCTTCACACATGCAGGAAGGTGTAGTTACATATAAAACATCAGTGCAGAAGCAACAACTATCAGAACTTGTAAACCTGAAATGTATTGCAACAGTAGCATTAGGCAATGCACCGCTGATGGTGAATGTTAACAACCCCGAACTTTGTCCCGGATTAACCGAAGGGATAATTAGCGTTGATGGTGTAATAACTATTCCGGAAGGAACGATTTGTACGACTTCTATTTTGTTTACCGCGTATGTCGCATTATTTGTAAATGAATATTGCAGTGTGTAATCATTCGTGTTGCAAATAACGGTATCCTTACTGAATGTGACACAAGGAATATCGCAGTCCAGTGTTACGGTGTCGGAACAAACCACGCCATTGTTGGCGTTCAACCAGTTTACTACAATATGTTGCGGGCTTGATAAATTGTTCATACAGAAATTAAAGAAATTAGGGAGTGGACCTGCCGGTACATTCCCGGTTAACCTTCTAACGGTAAATTGGTTGATCGTATTGGTTACAAACAACCATCCGGTTGAATAACTGCTTCCGAGTTGCGAATTACCAAGAGCAAAAGTATTTGGAGATAATGGTAAAAACTGAATGCCGGTTATTCCACTTGTATTTGATGGTTGATTAAGACTGATACTCCAGCAGCAATCGCCTGTAACACTTTTAGTAACCGTCGCATCAAGTGAATCACAGATACTACCGACCGTTGAAAGTTGATTCCCGAAGTTGACTGAGTCTCTGTGTTCTCCCGATGTAAGTGGAATTGTATAAATTCCAGGTGATGGGGGAGAAGTTTGCTGCCATCCACTTTGATTGGTTTCAAAAACAGTATAAGTACCGCCTGGTTGTAAATCGTTGAAACAATAATTTCCGTTCGCGTCGGTTGTATCGGTAATTGTTATGAAACCTGCTGCATTTTGGTATTTCAAATTGATTACCCAATTCGCAAGTCCAAGTTCTCCAGTGTCTTGCACACCATTTCCGTTTAGATCATTAAACTTAATTCCGCAAATAGAACCGACTACGGGAAGTTGTTTGTTTCCGAAGTTAATTGAATCTTTGTGTTCTCCCGAAGTAAGAGGAATTGTATAAGTTCCGGGAGATGGAGGAGAAGTTTGCTGCCATCCGCTTTGGTTCGTTTCAAAGACGGTATAAGTTCCACCGGGCAACAAATCGTTAAAACAATAATTTCCGTTTACGTCTGTTGTATCGGATATTGTTATAAATCCTGCAGCGTTTTGATACTTCAAATTGATTACCCAATTCGCAAGTCCAAGTTCACCCGGGTCTTGAATTCCGTTTCCGTTTAGATCATTAAACTTAATTCCGCAAATAGAACCGACTACCGGAAGTTGTTTGTTTCCGAAGTTAATTGAATCTTTATGTTCTCCCGAAGAAAGAGGAATTGTATAAGTTCCGGGAGATGGAGGAGAAGTTTGCTGCCATCCGCTTTGGTTCGTTTCAAAAACCGTATAAGTTCCGCCGGGTTGTAGATCATTGAAACAATAATTTCCGTTCGCATCCGTTGTATCTGTTAATGTTATGAAACCTGCTGCTTTCTGGAACTTAAGATTAATTATCCAATTTGCGAGACCCGCTTCACCGGCATCTTGTACTCCATTTCCATTCAAATCATTAAACTTTATTCCGCAAATTGAACCCGTACTATCCGCAACTGAACAATCAAGCGATGAACGGAATACGCCACCGTTCCAGGTTCCAGCAAAAAGATTTGATCCATAGACAGTAAGGGTGGGGACAGTAGAAGTAGTTAAACCGGTGTTGTAAGATGTCCAGGTTGTTCCATTATCAGTAGAACGGGCAACTCCACCTCCGTTGTACCAATGCCCGACAAAAAGATCGGTTCCGCAAGCAACAGCAAGACCTCGAATGGTACCGTCATTTCGTATGTTAATCCAATTGGCGCCGTTATCACCGGTACGGAAAACCCCGCCGCTTGTTCCGGCAAAGACAAAACTTCCAATTACTGCAAAACCTCGAACATCAAGAGCTGTTAATCCGGTATTTACCGGAGTCCAATTTGCGCCGTTGTCAGTCGAAAGAAAAATCCCGCTGCCGTTAGTTCCGGCAAATAAATTTGTTCCGCTGGCAGTGATGGCGCGAACCGTAAGATTTGTTAAACCGGAATTTGATTGAACCCAGGTCGTCCCGCCATCAGTGGAAAGGTAAACGCCGCCGCTCTCAGTCCCAATAAAAAAATTCGTTCCAATAGTGGCAAAAGATTGAACTAATGACATTCCGGAATTAACAGGATTCCAGGTTAAGCCGTTATCGGTTGAACGAAGAAAGCCACCGGTAGTTCCTGCAAAAATATCCGTCCCGTATACAGCAAAAGACCAAACAGAAAAAGAAGTGTTTATACTTGTATAATTCCAGTTTGTTCCATTGTCTGTGGAAATTAAAGCGCCGTTCGTCATCCCGGCGAAGAGATTACTCCCGCTGCCGAAAACAACGTTAATCGTACCATTGGTTAAGCCTGTTGGCACCCATTGGGCGTGTGTTGTACTGCCAAATAGAACCGTAAACAAAATCAGGAAGGTAAGAGATCGCAGTTTTGCCATAGTTTTAATTCTCTCTTTTGATCCGGCAAAGGATGATGTTCCGGAAAGTATCTTTGCAAAGATATTTTTAGGTATGCGTGCGTTGGAAAAGATATTCCACACTTTAAATAATTTTTTCATATTAACCTTGATCGATTTTTCTATTCGGATTCGATATTGACAAATTTATTTCATTATACTTATTGTAACATACTATTCGTGAGTTTGGTTCAAGTTTTGTTTATAAAATTTTATTTCAGCAGAATCATTTTTTTACTTTGAGAAAATTCTCCAGCCTTAATTGAATAGTAATAGATTCCGCCTGCTAATTCCTTTGCATCGAAAAGAATTTCATAGTGATCGGGATTTTTCTCTGCGTTGACTACCAACTTTATCTCTTTCCCAAGAATATCATAAACACTAATTCTCACGAAACTTGTTTTAGGAATATCATACGTTATAGTTGTTGAAGAATTAAACGGATTTGGATAATTTTGATTTAGGGAATAATCATTTGGAACTTGACCAACTGTAACTTCAACTGTTTCGCTGTATTTAAATGTGCCATCATTGTCAACTTGTTTCAGTCTGTAGGTATAATTCCCAGAAGTTGCTGCTTGATCGGTAAAAGAATATTCTTTTGGTGAATTGCTGTTGCCGTGTCCTTGAACAAAACCAATTTTCCCCCAATTCCAAGTTCCTATTGTTTCATTCCTAATTGATCTTTCAATATCAAAACCATAATTATTTAGTTCAGTTGCGGTTTTCCACCTTAAATCTACTTTATTATTTGATATAATTGCATTAAAGGAGACTAATTCAACAGGCAAAGCACCATTACAAAATGTTCCTCCACCGCTATAGGTTCCATTTACAGTAATTGTACCGGCACAAACATCTGCACCGTTGCCTACATCGATGGTTGTTCCAGTACCATAAACAATAGTGCTTTGAGAATAAAACAAAGAAGAAAAAAATATTGTTAGCAAGAAAAATATTTTCGTTTTCATTTTGTCCCCAAACTCACTTTGGTAGTTTCATCGTTATTGGATTTAAGTTTTTCTATCTCTGCGACTAATTGAGTTTGCATATTCTCAAATTTAATTAGTCTTTCTTTGAGGTCATCAGTTGTAGTTTTTAAGTTCTCATTAACAACTTGAGCGACTTCATTTTTTGCCTTTAACTGATCATTTTCTCTTTTCAAATCCTGGATGGCTTTTACTATGATCGGAAGAAGGTTGCCGGATGTTGCCTCTAACTTATTTGGATTTGATTTCAATACGAGATTCAACCATTCGGCGTTTGCACTCATCTGCACGGTATCAAGTTCTTGCGCTATAAAACCAGCGGTCGGGATTTTCTGCATTTTACTTCCATCTGATGTACTATTGTCATACCATTCTCTTTTATCCCAATTAAATTGTCTTGGTTGTAATTTCATCAAGAAATCTATTCCAAGTTTTAAGTCTTGAATATTCTTCTTATCTCTTGCATCAGATAATGAGCTGATGGATGGGACATTGCATCGAAGAGCCCCGACTGAGTAATTTCCAAGTGTTATCTCACCAGTAGTTGTAGGTGAACTTGGTTCAGCATTATATCCAATTAATGTAAGATTAGAACCTGTAGTAACACTCACACCTGCCGCATATCCGAAAGCTGAATTATTAAAGCCGATAGTATTGTAGTCAAGCGTTGCGCCACCAATCGCAGTATTCTGATAACCGTTTGTGTTGCGGTAAAGTGAAGTTACTCCAAAAGCCGAATTATCACTTCCCGTAGTGTTATCATTAAGTGAAGTAGACCCAAATGCGGAATTTTGTGAACCGGTTGTATTTGCCCGAAGTGAAAATCCACCAAACGCACAGTTAGAACCGCCTTCTGTGTTTGCCCGAAGCGTATTCAATCCAAAGGCGGAATTCTGAATACCCGTTGTATTTGATTGAAGCGATGCCATCCCAAAGGCTGAATTATAAAATCCTGTGGTGTTGTATGAAAGGGCAAACCACCCGAAAGCCGAATTTGAATTTCCCGTCGTAATGGATGATAATGACGAGTGTCCGACTGCTGTGTTGTAACTCGCTTCGAAGCTATTGCTTCCACCCATGGTAAAATTGCCCGCGTTTATTCCTACGAATGTGTTATATCCATCCGTTCCGGATGCTTTGAAGTCGTGTAAAAATCTATCGTTTCCTTTAAAAATTATTCCAAGAGTTGAGCTGGTAGTGGATGGCAAAGACATATTTTTATTTAATGTTAGTAATCCTGTCGCCTGTTCAAGAGTGAAAAATGTGCTTGCGTCGTCCCTGATGATAAATGAACCGCTTGAACCAAGGGTATTTGTAATACTCTGGCTATAAGTTGATGAACCAAGTATAGCCGTCAATAAGATGATAAATAATTTTGTTTTCATTGTGTGTATCCTTTTTGAATTTATAGTAATCATTATACGCGATGTTTTCTATATACGCGGGTGCGATTGATTTGAACATATTTTGTTAAACATTATATTATTTCACCATTTCTTATCGTAATTGAAGTTTTATTCTTCAGTTTTTTAAGTGATGATTTTAGCTGTTCTATTTTATCCGATGGGACATTGGGGTCCTTTCCAAGATCGGCGAGAGCTTCTTCGATTGATCTGAATTCTTTTCCGTCAGCATCGTCCGCGTTCTTCTTTATTATTAGAATGGGCGCGTATCCTGCCTGTTTGGTAGGTAAATTAGAAATCTTTTTTGAATAGTATCTCATCAGCATTTTTAGAATATTCACTTTGTTATCTTTAATTTTGGTCGAAAGCTATCTACAAAGTGATGACACATCAATAGCTAATAAGCTTAAGGTATGTTTCAGTAAGTGAACGGTCGGTAATTGTGAACCATCGGCAAGTTAAAAGGTGAACATTACTCCGGGTTAATCATTTTATAAAGGTGCGGTGGAAGAGATATTATCACTTCAGTTCCGTGCGAATTGTCGTTGCGGCTGCTCAGATCATCGAGTATAATTGGTTTGGGAAGTTCCATCTTTGCACTCAGTAACCTTAGGCGTTCTTCAATTATTTGTATCCCTTTGGAAATGTGATCTTCTTTTTTATTCTTTTTAGCGGCTATAATTCCGATTCCGTTATCGGTAATTTTGATAATTAAAGCCCGGCAGATGATGGAATCAATATCTACATCTTCAAATGAAAAGGAAATCGTTACTATTCCCTGCACTCCAGAATTGATTATTCCATGCCAAAGTGTATTCTCTACAAATGGCTGAATGATCATATTGGGAATCATCACCGTATCGATGTCTATATCAGTTCCCGCAATAATCTCATAAGAAAATCGCTCTTGAAACCTTAGCTTTTCAAGATCGAGATAAAGTTTCAGCCGGTTTATTTCTTCAGATAGAAGAATGAATCCGCTGCCTGCCGTATCAAGATTCTTTCTAATCAACTTAGCCATCATTGCTATATAATCATTCGCTTCTTCGTTCCTCCGGCTATTGATAAGATATTGGACTGAATTGAGTGAGTTAAAAATAAAATGTGGATTCATCATCGCCGAAAGCGCCTGATGTTTAAGTTCATTGATCCTTTCAGTTAATTCCAATTCTTCCCTAATTTTTTTGTTGTTTAGTTTCAGGCTCCAAATTATTAACCAGACTGATAAACCGGCAACTAAAAATATTATCATTAGACTAAACCAAATTGTTTCAACAAATCGAGGAAGAATTCGAAAGGAAAGAAAAGTTGATTTACTCCAATCTGTGTTCTGAGCTTTAGCCATGATCTGAAGTTGATACGTTCCGGGTCTTAAAGAAACTAAATCGAGAAAATCGTGATCGGTTTCAGTCCATCTGCCGTTAAATAAATACCGGTAACTTATAGAACCCGGAGAGGAAAAACTAATCGCTTTAAAATCAAGATAAACATGTTCTTGTTCAGGTTCAAAAACTAAGTTGCTATAGTTTGTGTAAATTGAATCCCCGGCTTTAACGCTGATAATTTTAACAGCGGGCGGGAGAACCGTATAGTTGTCAAATAAATTTACGTCAAGCAGTGAAATTCCATTACTTGTTCCGATGTAAAGAATATTCTTTTTCTCATCAAAAGAAAGAGAAAAAACTTCATTCGAGGGAAGTCCGGTTTGCGAGTTGAGTTGTTTAATTGAATTTCCGTCGAGTAGAAAAAGCCCTTTCATGTTGCCGATCCAAAGCCGCTGTTTGTTATCTGATACAATCGAAGTTGATGATGAGAGATCGTAACCCATAAAATTTGTGAAGTTGATAATAGAATCATTGCTTAAATTATAACATGCAATCCCTTTTTCGCCGGCAAACCAGACATTGTTTTTATCTGTCTGAAAAATTGAATGTATCCTCGAATTAAATATTTTGTTGGCGGGGAAAAAAGTTTTCTCCCATTTTGATGCATCGTTTGAAGTGACGGAAAATTTGCACAAACCTAAGCCTGTACCTGCCCAAATATTATTTTCCGAATCTTCAAATATTTGGTTTACACGGTTTGCATTGGAACTATCCCCAAACACATACAAAAGAGAAGATTGATGATTCTTGTCATCAAATTCTGTTTGTACTTTTATGGAGTTTGCCCTCGTTCCGAATAAAAATAATCTGCGCCTCATTTTACAGAAGGTAAGTCCCTCCGAGAGGTGCAGTTTTATTCCTTTATAAGAAATATTTGTGGTTTCGTTTTTTCCCGATGCGCTGCAAATGAAGAACTCATTATTGTAATTTTTAATAGAGTAGATGTATTCGGTTATGGTCTTCCCGGCGCTATTCTTAATCTGATCGAATCTGCCGTTTTCTAAAATGTTTATACCGGTAAACGTGCCAAGAAGCAATTTCCCCGATCTTTCTTTTGTAATTGAATAAACATTGTTACTGCTTAATCCATCTTTTTCGTTGTAACTTTGCAAGTAAAGATTATTTATACAATACACACCTTTACCAAAGGTGCTTATCCAGATATTTCCTTCACGGTCTTCAAAGTAACGATTAACAAGGGTTTTCTGCAAATCCATTTTACTCCCGATATCAATAATTTTATCCGAACCGTTCGGAATCAGATAAAAACCTTTGTTCATAATGGAAAACCAGATGTTCTTATTTCTGTCACTTAAGATTGAAACGACATCATTATTACCGGTTATATCTATTTTAATTTTATCAATTACATTATTGTCGTTTATTTTGTAGATCATTCCCTTGGCGCCAATAAAGTAACTTCCATCTTTATCGTTGGAAAGACAGTAGACATCAGCATCCGGGAACCCATTGACACGAAGTTTTGAAAGAATTCCATCGTTAAAACTGAATAATCCTTTGGTGGTTAATGCTATCAAATTTCCATCCGGCAATAATTCAATTTTGTTTATTTGATTAGGATTAACATTAATCACCTTGGTGATTAATCTGGCGGATTTTTTTTCACAAATTGAATTTATACTTCCCCAACGATTATATGCGAAAAATTTCTGCTCATTTTTATTCGAAGGAACGAGTATTAAATATGATAGAGCAAAATTTTTTCCACCAATAGCGCTGCAATAGTTTTCAATTCGACCATTCCTAAAAATATTAATTCCTTTTTCAAAATTACCGATGTACAACTCTCCGCTTTTGCCTTCAACAATCGAGATAATCGAATTCGAATTAAGCCCGTCGGATGTTCGATACGTGGTAAAATGTTTTCCATCGAACTTACCCATTCCATTTGCGGTTGCGAACCATATAAATCCGCCTCTATCTTGAATAATATCATAAACTGTTGACGACGCCAATCCATCTGCTGAAGTGTAATGATAGTAAGATGGTGTTTGTGCTTGAAGTTGAGAACCAAAAACAAAACAAAAAATGGCTAGAATGAAGATGTATTTAATCATACTTAAACAGCATGTAGAAATGATTTTACTTTATTAATAAATTCCGGAGCTTTCCGGCGGGAGATTTCAATTTTACTTCCGTCAATCATTGTAACAAAATTGCCGCTAAGGTTTGAATAGTCTTTGATAAATTTCAGATTGATGAGATGAGACTTGTGCGTGCGAAAAAAATGATCTTTCGGAAGTGTATCTTCAAAATCCTTTAATGTGCGAGATACGATTTTATTTTTCGCTTCTTTAATTACTACTTTTGTATAGGATCCTTCCGCCTCTAATCTGATTATTTGATCAAACTCCAGCACCTCAAAACCATGAGATGTCGGGATCAGTAATTTATTTTGCCCGGCAATCTTTTCAACGGTAGTGATTTTATTTTTAAGTAGTAAAAGTTTTTTTACTGCCTGTTTAAGTTCTTTAATATTAACCGGTTTCAAAAGATAGTCTGTCGCACCCGCTTTCACTGCATTGATCCCAAATTCTTCATGTGCGCTAACAATTACAACCAGAAAGTTCCTCTCATCAAATTCTTCAAGGAAATCAAATCCATCAAGTACCGGCATATTGATGTCTAGAAAAACAACATCGGGATGGTGAGCTGCAACAAGTTTTTTCGCATTAACTGCGGAATCTGCGCAGTCTAAAATTTCTATCTCCGGGCAATACGTTTCAATAATTATTTTAAGATTTTCCCTTCCGTGCAGTTCATCATCAACGATGATCGCGGTTAATTTAACTTCTTCTTTTTGTTCGCTCATATATTTTACTTTAATTTTATATCAAGTTGTTAGAATAAGCCTGATATTCATTGCAAACATAACACAATAATGGAGATTAGCTTAATGACTCTGTTTTTCACTTCTCTCAAAATTCAATTGACTTTAAATCATTTTAATTTTATGTTCTCACATGTTGTTATATAAGATTTGATAAAATGTTTAACAAGGATGCTGTCCGGTTCAATATTTAATAAAAGTTATTGTGGAAGTTCATATGATACTTTATGAAAGTGATTCGGCAATACTCTCCTTCGACTCTTCAATCCCTTGCCTGGAGTTGATCGTTAAGGAGGGCTTCCGCACCAGCAAGGAGTTTAAGAAATGTTATAAGATTGCATTAGAAAAATTTATTGAACTAAAGCAGCAATATTCCCAACTTGGGATTTTTGTAGACGCACGCAACATGTCGAAAATTAAAGCAAGTGATATGGATTGGTTGGCAGAGAAAATTTTTCCAAGGTTTGAGGAAGCGGGATTAACAAAAAAGGCATTTCTTTACTTTGATAGTGAATCGGGAAAAACGATGCTGACCAAATACAAAGATAAACTTATCGGTACGAAGATCGTTTTGAATGAATTCAAATCATTTAAAGAAGCGAGGGGGTGGTTAAAAGAGTACAGACGCGAAGACGTGGAATAGTTTTGCAGTCTATTGGCTTCAACAAACTTTCTCTTACCCGAGAACCTTTAGTTAATTATTTAGGAAAACATTGAAGATGAAATATTTTTTTGCCGCGTTACTCTTTCTTCCTTTAAATCTCTATTCTCAAAGTTATTACCCGGGCGATAACGAATTATTGTTAATGCCAACAGCTTACACTATGCCTGAAAAAAATTCCTACTTTTCCGATTATGAATTATTGCTGCTTAATTATTCTTACGCCGTTACTTCTTCCACACATCTCAGCGCGTTTAGTTTTTTCCCGGTAACAACTCAATTTTATGAATCCTTTACTATTGGATTTAAGCAGAAGATCATCACCTATGAATCGGTTCAATCTTCCGTTTATGGAACATTTACTCCTAAAGGAAGCGCTTTTTCTTTTGGAGATGTTGTGAGCATTGCTGACAGAAAAAATAGTTTTCATTTCAGTCTGGGATATGTAAGAGTTGCAGAAGACGCAAAACCGTTTATTGTTTTTATGACGGGATTAAGAATAGACCCTTCTGAAAAAACTTCGCTCATGCTTGAATATGAAAATGTAAGTTCAACTTTCGAAGAAGGAAGTGCCGGAATGATAAGTATTGGCTTGAGAATCCGCTCCACAAATATGTCCTGGGAAATAGCCGGAATGCGCCCGCTTGAATCCACGGGCGAATTACTTTTCATTCCGTTGTTAAAAGTTGGATATTATTTTAACTGATATTGAAAATTATTTTAGAAATTCCACTTAAATCCTAAAGTCGGATTAAACTGTACATCAGTTTTGCCGGGAATAAAATTATTGCTTATCTCAACTTCTCCACCTAAAGCAAGATGATTTCCAAAGTTTATCCAAAGTTGCGGTTCGCTCAAGAAAACAAAATCACGTGAATCGGTAGCAAAGTTTTTGGTGGACCAAAGATCAAAGAAACCTGTAAAGTTTATCTTTCCATCCATGATAGGGATGAACCAAACTCCGGTAAGTTGTACATCGCTGCCTTCGGAAAAATAACTTTTCCGGTAGAGTATATCGGTGTTTAAAACAAAAAGTCCTAAATCAACCGGATAACTTAATCCCGCGAGCCACACGTGTCCAAGTGGACCCCAAGGAGCGGTTCCATCATTATATTGCAACGTTGCGGAAATGTTTTTAATAGGAAGCGGTAGAGCGATGTAGCGGGCGATTTCAAAATATCCGAGTGAAGCGCTTTTATTTCCCGGATGGTTAAAATCGAAATCTACGAACCAGAATGTAGCGCCGTATTCATCGGTTTTAAACATCTCAAAAGTCGATGTAACATATTTTCTATCCTTGCCAAAATCATAGTTAAGCTGCAAGTTTTGGGCAAGAGTAGAAAAGCTTAAAAGAACAACGATGAGCAGTATTCCTTTTTTCATTTGAACCTCTATTTGATTTGTGAAATCTATTTTTGTAATAACGAAAGTTTCTCTGCAAAGTTGTCGGCAAGTTTTCTGATCATTTCACTTACTTCAAAATTATTGGTTGCGCGGTTATAAGTATCCGCCATTTTAAGAAAAGTTTGATGGAAAAGAATATTCATATTCTCAACCAGCATTTGGTTAGTCCAAAGGTCAATCCCGAAGGTTAATTTTTCTTCTTTATCCCAAAGAGAGAGCATCATGGCATCGGCATCCTTTTTCCTCTCAAAACCTGCGTCATCGGCTTGCCATGAAATTGATTGCGGAACATCTTTCTCGTCAAGTTCTATATTCAGAATAATTTTTGATTTTTTGCTCATATCACAATTAATTAATTTCAAATTATTGTCAAAAACAAGTGCCGGTCACTAAAATTTATTCAAAGAATAACACTTATTTTTTTTATATTGTCAAAATAAAAAATAAATCATAGGAAAAAAATTGAAACAGATAGTTTTGCTCATTATAAGTTCATTATTATTTTACTCATGCGGAGAAAAAATCTCAAAATCAACCGACCTGAAAAACACTAAAGAGAAAGCAAGTTATAGTATCGGACTTAGAATTGCCAAAGATTTTAAGTCAAATAATCTTGATGTTGACTCCGAAATTGTTGTAAAAGGATTCCAAGACGGATTGTACGGAAAGCAGCTTCTAACCGATGAACAAATTAATAAAGTGTTGATGGAGTTTCAGCGGGAAGTGTACGAAAAGAAAATGAAAGAAGCGCAGGGGCTGAGCGGTAAAAACAAAAAAGAAGCGGAAACTTTTCTTGCCCAAAATAAAACTAAAACCGGAGTTCAAACAACTGCGAGCGGACTGCAGTACCTTGTGATAAAATCCGGCAGCGGTTCTTCACCTAAAGCAACCGACAAAGTAAAAGTTCATTATATCGGAAAATTACTTAACGGTACTGAGTTTGATAATTCTTATAAAAGAAATCAGCCTGCGGTCATTCAACTTAATTCCGTTATAAGAGGATGGACAGAAGCTTTGCAATTGATGAAAGTTGGCGATACATGGAAATTGTTCATCAGCCCTGAACTTGGTTACGGAGATACCGGAGCAGGCGAAGTAATTCCCCCAGGATCACTTTTAATTTTTGATGTTGAGCTTGTAGGAATTGAGAAATAATCCGCTAAAGGAATTCGCCATGAAAAAATATTTGGTAAGCTTTTTTGTAATCCTTTTTGTTTTCACAATCCCATTTCAGGCGCAGCAGAAAGTAACTGCGCCCGATTGGAGTTACGATCAGACGATTTATGAAGTGAATCTACGACAGTTCACTCCTTCGGGAACAATTAAAGAGTTCCGCACTCATCTTCCTCGTTTAAAAGAACTTGGAGTTGGAATTCTCTGGTTCATGCCGCTTCATCCGATCGGAGAAATAAATAGAAAAGGAACTCTTGGCAGCTACTATTCTGTAAAAGATTATTACGGTCTCGATTCTTCATTAGGATCGAAAGAAGAATTTCAATCCTTAGTTAAGGAGATTCACAAACTTGGAATGCATGTCATCATCGACTGGGTTGCCAACCACACATCGTGGGACAATGAATTAGCAAAAAAACATCCTGAATTCTACACAAAAGATTCAACCGGTAAATTTATTCCGCCGGTTGCCGATTGGGCTGATGTTATTGATCTGAATTTTGAGAATAAAGGATTATGGAGCTACATGTCCGGCGCGATGGAATACTGGTTAGACGAATACAACATCGACGGTTTCCGGTGTGACGTTGCCGGAATGGTTCCCAACGAATTTTGGAGTTATCTCTATTCAAAATTATCAGCTCATAAAAAAGTTTTTATGCTCGCTGAAGATGAAAGTCCAGTTAATCACACGACTGCTTTTGATATGACTTACTCTTGGGACATGTATCATGTTTTCAATGAAATTGCTAAAGGGAAGAAACCCGTTTCGGAAATCTTTCAACAGCTTCAAAAAGAAAAAGGGAAATATGTTCCTCATGCATTCCGTATGAGATTTATTACCAACCATGATGAAAATTCCTGGAACGGAACTGAGTTTGAGCGGCTTGGCGACGGCGTAAAAGCATTTTCCGTTTTAGCGTTTACTTTGCCGGGAATGCCCCTTCTCTACAACGGGCAAGAAGCCGAATTGACCAAACGTTTGAATTTTTTCGAGAGAGATCCTATCAACTGGAAAAAATCAAATCTCTTCCCTTTCTTTAAAAAACTCATTCAGTTAAAGAAAGAATTTTCTGTCCTAGATGCAGGAGAAAAAGGCGCTTCAGTTGAAGAGGTGAAAAATTCGTCTTCTGATAAAGTGGTTTCCTTCCTAAGAAGTAACGGAAAAGAAAAAGTGTTTATTGTTGTGAATCTTTCTAAAGAAAACGTAACTGCTGATTTTCCTTCCGCGCCTGAAATGAAAAACGGAAAAGATTACTGTACTAAGAAAAAAGTAAAAATCGGAAAAACTTTTTCTGTTGAATTAAATCCGTGGGACTACAGGATATTGACAAGTAAATAAGTTTTAAGGAAATTCTAAAATTTTAATGAATCAGAAATTTGAAGCGGTAATCGGGTTAGAAGTTCACGCGCAGCTTTTAACAAATACAAAAATATTTTGCGGATGCTCTACAAAATTTGGCAACGAACCAAACAGCAACGTTTGTCCAATTTGTCTGGGGCATCCCGGTGTGCTTCCCGTATTAAACAAAAAAGTTGTTGAGTTTGCTGTTTTGATGGGGTTGGCGACAAAATCAACAATAAACAGAAACTCAATCTTCGCACGAAAAAATTATTTTTATCCCGATCTGCCGAAAGGTTACCAAATCTCACAGTTCGAAAAACCGATTTGCGAATTCGGATCAGTTGAAGTTGAAAAGAAAGACGGAACGAAAAAAAACATCGGTATTACGCGCATTCACATGGAAGAAGATGCCGGCAAATCAATCCACGATAGGGGAGAGACAACCAGTATTGATGTGAACCGGTGCGGTGTTCCGCTGTTGGAAATTGTTAGCGAACCTGATATGCGAACATCTGAAGAAGCTTATCTTTATCTTTCAAAAATCAAACAGCTCCTTCAATATTTAGAAATTTGCGACGGTAATATGGAGGAAGGTTCGCTCCGCTGCGATGCGAATATTTCCGTTCGTCCTTTTGGTCAAAAAGAATTCGGAACAAAAGTAGAAATTAAAAACATGAATTCATTCAGAAATGTAGAGCGTGCGATCAATTTTGAAATTAACCGGCAGATCGAGTTGATCGAAGACGGCGGAAAGGTAATTCAGCAAACTTTATTGTGGGACGCAGATGCAAACGAAGCGTATCCGATGAGAAGCAAAGAGGAGGCGCATGATTACCGTTATTTCCCAGACCCCGATTTGGTTCCGATTGAAATTAACGATGAATGGTTCGAGGCAATAAAAGCTGAAGTGCCTGAGTTGCCTGATGAAAAATTGAAAAGATTCACCGGTGATTTTCATCTACCGGTTTATGATGCGGAAGTGTTAATGCAAACCAAAGAACTTGCAAACTATTTTGAACAAACAGCGAAAGTAACAAAGGACTATAAAGCAGCGTCTAACTGGGTGATGGTTGAAGT
>JAUYAB010000104.1 GCA_030693705.1 Ignavibacteria bacterium
AGTTAGTAAAAATATTCTATGCAAAATGGTAAGAATATTTGGTTGAAATCAAATACCGAACATCGAACAAGGAATAATGAATGATGAAGTTTTGCCTTTCGATATTCTACATTCCTTGTTCATTATTCATTATTTTTTTTGATTCTGGCTTTGCCAGGTTATGAATTAGGCTTTTACATATAACAATGTTTTTATGGAACTAGAAAATAATAAAAAAACGCGCCGTCTTTTCATCGCTCTTAATGTTCCCGATGATGTAAAGACAAAATTACTTGAACTTAAGCAAATGGTCCAATTAAAGAATGATTATCCATGGGAAGCAAAAGACAAATTACATATTACCCTTTGTTTTTTGGGGGAAGTTGATGAAGAACAAATTCCTTCGATTGAAAACCTTGTTGAAAGATTAGCTAAGCAAAAAAAAATTAGTTGTAAAATTCCAAAATTCAGTTTCTTCGGTCGTCCCGGCAATCCTAATATTCTCTATGCGGCTGTTAATATGGAAAAGAAGCTCAGGCTGCTTTTAAGTCGTTTAAATAGAGGACTTAAAGAACTAAACATCGATACGGGCGCACCGCGATATAAGCAGCATATAACGCTGTTAAGAATCAAAGAAAAACTTGAAGAAGGATTTGTAGAGGCTTTTTCAAATTTTCATTTTGAAAACATTTCTTTTTATGCTTCAGAAATTGTACTTTACGAAAGCACTTTACTGCAAACAGGTTCAATTTATAAACCATTAAAAACAATTTATTTATCTTAATAGGAGAGTATATGGCTGACGACAAAACTGCAAAACTGAAAATTTTAGATGAAACTATTGCCGGGATAGAAAAAACTTTCGGCAAAGGTTCAATAATGAAACTTGGCGACGGGGTTATTAATCCCGTTGATGCAATTCCTACCGGCGCTTTATCCCTTGATTGGGCGCTCGGTATCGGCGGTGTTCCAAGAGGAAGAATTATTGAAATTTATGGACCTGAATCAAGCGGAAAAACTACACTCTGTCTTCACATTATTGCTGAAGCGCAAAAGTTAGGCGGACTCGCGGCGTTCATCGATGCCGAACATGCGCTTGATGTTAATTATGCTAAACGGCTTGGCGTTGATTCAATGAACTTGCTTATTTCTCAACCGGACTTTGGCGAACAAGCTTTAGAAATTGCAGACACACTTGTGCGTAGCAACGCAATTGATGTAATTATAATCGATTCTGTAGCGGCGCTCGTTCCACGCGCTGAAATTGAAGGCGATATGGGCGATGCACACATGGCGCAGCAAGCAAGATTAATGTCTCAAGCGTTACGTAAACTTACCGGTGCGATAAGTCGTTCTAAAACTTGCGTGATTTTTACAAATCAATTAAGAAGTAAGATCGGTGTGATGTTCGGAAGTCCCGAAACAACAACAGGCGGAAACGCTTTAAAGTTTTATGCTTCTGTACGACTTGATATTCGCCGGATTGGTGCGATTAAAGAAGGTACAGATGTTATCGGGAACCGAACGAAAGTTAAGATCGTAAAAAGTAAAGTTGCCCCGCCGTTCAAGGAAGTTGAGTTTGATATTCTTTATAATGAAGGGATAAGCAAAACCGGTGATGTACTTGATCTGGCAGTGCTTCATAACATTGTTAAAAAAGGCGGTTCATGGTTTACGTTTGGCGAAGACCGCTTCCAGGGTAGAGAACAGTTAAGAGCTAAAATGATCGAGTACCCGGAGATGTACACTAAAATGTTAAATGAAGTAAAAGAAAAATTGGGAATGGTAACGGTTGATGTTAAAGAGCGCGAAAAGGGAACTGCTGAATCGAAAGCCGACGCTAAAGCAACCGCTAAAGAAAAAAAAGGAACTAAATAACCGTTGGTTATTCTTAAAATTGTTTCAAAGAATGAAAAGAACGTTGTTGTTACGTTGGAAGACGGCAGCGTTCTTTTCCTTTCTAAAGATCTGATCTATGAAACAGGACTGCGGAAAGGGGATGATATTTCTGAAGAACTACGGCTACAACTCATCGAAGAAAATCAAAAATACTTCATCAAACAAAAAAGCTACGACTATCTCTCCAGAAGACTCCACTCCACTCAAGAATTAAGAATAAAACTTCTTCAAAAAAAATACGATAAGAGATTAATTCAAATCGTGTTGGAAGAGCTTCAAGAAAAAAAATATTTAAATGATGCCGACTTTACGGAACGTTTCATTACTGAGAGAATTTATTTCAAAAAAAGCGGCACACAAAAAATTAAATCCGAACTTCTAAAAAAGGGAATTCCTTTAAGTCTGATAGAAGAAAAGCTGCAGATGGTGGTTGACGAAAATGAGTCGTATGAGAACGCTTTAAGTATCGGGAAAAAGAAGATGACTTCTCTAATAAAAAGAGGCTTTGACGATAAAAGAACACGACTTAAAATCTTTGCCTATCTTGTCTCTAAAGGATATGATTTTGATACGACCAAGCAAGTCTGCAATGCGTTGCTAAAAGGGGATGAGATCGAATAACTGCGCCCTCTGCGGTTAAAAAGAAAAAGTACTGAACTGCTAAGAACGCAAAGAAACGCAAAGGAGAAAACTATCTCTCCAAGCCAACAAGATTAAAAAACCGTATATACATCAGACAAGGAAGTTGCCCTTAAAGCTTCCGAAGCTATAAGGATGGGTTTACCAAGACCTGGTGAAGCAGGTGAAGATTTGTTTGTAGCCGCCGGAATAGATACGATAGATGCATCGAATGTTAAATCTGAACAAATGGGCATGGATATATTTTTGATACAAAGGAGTTACTCTCGGACTTATTTTATCTCCTAAAAGAAGGTAAAGCTCCAGTAGAGAGATGACTAAAAAAGCGTACATGGAAAGAAAATTTGTTTTATTGGTTGTTCCCGGAATAGTATTGGGAGACTTGACAATACGGTTCTGCCGGAAGAGCAGAAATAATTAACGGTTGCGCCGGGAACGTTCCGCAATTGCAATGCTTTACAGCGAAACCCCGCGTGTATCGCGGAACAGAACCCGAGCATAGCGAGGGCGGGTGGTGTGGGAGGACAGCAGCTCTGCCGCTTCCTACCCGGTTAGAAAAAAGCACCGGCAAAAAATTAAAACCCCGAAGGGGTGAAATAAATTTTGTTGAATTTTAGAGTTATAAAATTTTATCGCCGAAAATCATCGAATTTTAATTTTGCTTTTTGAATAAAGAAAAAATTTTCTTAGTTTCGCTCATC
>JAUYAB010000108.1 GCA_030693705.1 Ignavibacteria bacterium
AGTTCTCCTGAAAATTTAAATTTTGTGGTCAAAAATTAACCATTAAATAATTCTTTTCAAATAATTTAAGAGAAGAAAATCAATTTTCTTATAGTTTGAATAAATGTGGCATAGGAACTGTTCTAAACTTAAAATATCACCGATTATTTATCTTAAAAAATATTTTTTACGAAGGATAATATTTCAGTACAATATATTTGACGGAATTATTAATTTTGAGGTAAAATTTTTCTAATAATTCAGAAAAGGTTTAATATGAGAACTACTATTACCCTCGCAACACTCTTGATTATTTTTTCTTTTCTAGGTAATTCCACTTCCGCACAAAATCAATCTGATAAAAACATTCTTCTTGAATACCGCTTTGACGGAAATGGGGATGAACAATCTAATTCGAGATTTAATCTAAAGATCAATGATGATCAAAAAAAAATGCTTTTCTCGTGGGTAAGCGGGAAAGATGGAAAACAAAATACCGCTCTTGAATTCAAAGGAAACGCACCGGGATTCAAACCTGGGATTAACATTTCACCTGCTTCTATGCCGGAAATAACATTTACTGCCTGGGTTTATGGATGCCCAAAAGGATATTTGTTCGGTACAACTCTTCCCCCAAATACTGCCTCAAAAATTACTTCAAGATACCTCTTCTTTTCCGGTGATAATGTAAGTACCGGTTTTATGATTTATAACGATAGAGCTAAACAAGTGAACGCTACTTATTTGCATAGTGCAGATTTACCGGAAGATCAATGGAACTTTGTAGCGCTTGTAATCAATGCAAAAGACTCTTCTCTATCGCTCTACGCAGGTGAGGAATATTATCAGGAAAAAAGCGGCAAAGATATCCTCAAAGTTTTTCATACATCTAAAGGTGGAAATTTAATTATCGGGAATTCCGATAATCTTTCAAGTTTTAACAAGTTTACCGGAAAAGTTGATGAAATCAGAATTTACAATAAAGCGCTTACCGCAGCCGAACTGACGGCTATCAGCGGAATAACTTATACAAATGTTTGGGAACGTCTTGATAGAGAAGATTTTATCAAAAGAATACTTTTGTTTGCTCTTATAATTTTCTATATCGTTTCGATAATTTACATGATCGTTATCGTTTTCAAGGAGAAAAAATACAAAGTAGTTAGCGATCAAGAGTTTGCTTTGTTTGTAACAGAATCAAAATCATCCACTGATATTTCTGCTACGAATGAATTGGCGGAAAAGTATATGAACGATGTTTTTGAATCGTGGCCCGTCACCGAACAACAAGGTGAAAACGTTTTTCGAGCTCCTTCAAAACGAAAACATTTTAAAGAAACGTATGAAGCGCTGGAGAAATCAAGAAATCTTAAACCTTCCGAAAAACATATCATCGAAAGGATGAATGAACTTGGAGAACTTTACAATAAACTGAGCAAGCGAAGATTCTATGGGAATAAAGCTTTGGTTGTTGCCGCACTAATTTTACCCTTAATTTATTTTTTTGTTGAACGGAATAATATGCACTCAACAATGCTTAACGGATTATTGGTAATGCTACTTCCAAACGTTGCCTATGTCCTTTCAAGTTTTGCCCCGACTTATGTTGTTGCCAACAGAGGTGGAAAAATAAACAAGCTCTTCGGTGGACTTTTCGCTGTGATTCTGGGAGCAGGTGCTACTGTTTTGGCTACTGAATATTATACAAAAACTACCTGGAGTGATGGATCAAAAACGACAGAGTATGATACTTCTTCGAATATGGTCACGCTTATAATAGGACTTATTTTATTGCTGGCAGCGCTTATCCTCTCAATGGTTTTAGTTGGCTTGTCGGCAATAATTTCATTTTTCAGGAACTACGTCTTTTATTTCTAAATGGAAATGAAATACGAATTGTACGAGAACCGATTTAATAACTAATTGAAGTAAAGTATGTTATCATTTGGAAAGTTGAGCGAGCAAGAGCAGCGAAATTATGACTTAGCAAATATTTATTTGGATCGCGACGATTACGAAAATGCAGTTAAATATTTTAATATAGTGTTGAAAACTAACCCGGGAAACAAACAAATATTAGAATCACTCCAAAAAGTTAAAGACAAAATAAAAAGTCAGCGCAGAGCCATCGATACAACCAAAACGATGATTTTGTACACTTCCAAAAATCTAAACGTTGATCTTCTGAATTGGTATTACGAAAATAACTATGTGGTCTTCAGTGTCGGATATGGAAATAACAGTTGGGCAGTCTGCTTCTTAAAGAATCTTGAGAAGATTGAGCAAAAAGTTTCGATCACCCCAAAAATTCCAGAGCAATTTATAGAGCAAGGTTGGAATGATGGTTATTACATTACTCATGCTTGCTATGGTTTGAATGCTTGGTTGATTGTTACACAGAGCATCAAAGGGGTTGGAAAGCAGCAATGGTTTTTCAATTCTGATTTTCCGGAGGAAGAAGTTGAAGCACTGTACCGGGAAGGATATCAGATTTCAGTTTGTGATTACGGTGAAGCTTGGTTAGTGGTTATGGATGAGAATAGTTTTTTCGCAGATCAAGATTATACTTTTTACGACGAATACCCTGAAGATCAATTTGAAACTCTTTGGGAGGAAGATAGATATGTAACAAGACTTCTCTATACCGGCGAAAACTGGCTTCTCATTCACAGTACCTGTGAAATGTGGAATGTTCAAGGACTGTTTAACCGTGCAAGGTTTCCTTTTGCCGAACTCGAAAAAGAGTTTGATGAAGAAGCATCGGTTCCCACAAGCATTTCTCACGATGGAGTTGACTGGAATATAATCTACACTTCTCTATCGGATTCTGAAGATGAAGAATCGCTTGATGAAGATGAATTAAAAAACTTTACCATCGAACAAGCATTACTTGAGCTTGGTGCGTTAGTTGGACTGAGCAATGTAAAAGAAGAGATCAACAATTTAATCTCACTTATCAACTTGAATAAAATCAAGCAGACTCGCGGTTTGAACATCATGCCAATTGCTCTTCACATGGTCTTCACCGGAAATCCCGGAACCGGAAAAACAACTGTTGCCAGAATAATAGGAAAAATTCTTAGTGCAATCGGAATGTTAAAAAAGGGACATCTTGTGGAAGTTGACCGCTCCGGTTTGGTTGCCGAATATGTTGGACAAACAGCAGTTAAAACCAATAAAGCAATTGATGATGCGATGGACGGCGTCTTGTTCATCGATGAAGCTTATGCACTGGCTAAAGGCGAGAATTATTTCTGACAGGATGCAATTGATAATCTCCTCCATCGTATGGAAGATTATCGTGACAGATTTGTTGTTATTCTTGCC
>JAUYAB010000021.1 GCA_030693705.1 Ignavibacteria bacterium
AAGCGCATGAGCAGTCGCGGCTATAATCGGTATATGTTTATATGCTTTCGATGCTTTTAATTCTTTGGTTATTTCTAATCCATTCTTTGACCCTTGGAGAGAGATATCCATTAAGATTAAATCAACTTTACTATTATCCAGGATCTCCATCACGCTATCATATGAGTCGGCAACGAGGGTGTTATATTTTTTGTTAATATATTTTTCGATTATACTCTGATTTATTACGTCATCTTCTACAATAAGAACTAAGCGGTCAATTTTAGTTGAAGTAACTTCAACTTTGGTAACAATACCTTGTTTTGCGGTTAACTCTTCAACATTATGCAAGCTCTTTCCGAAATTAATTGTAAACGTCGTTCCTTCTCCTTTTTTGCTTTCCACCGAGATAGTTGCATTGTGTAAATCCAATATCTTTTTAACTAAGGCAAGTCCGAGCCCTAGACCTTCATAGGATCTGCTGTAACCCATTTGCTCTTGTCTATAAGACTCGAAGATGTGACCCAAATATTCTCCGCCAATACCGATACCACTGTCAATTACATCGACCAAAATTTCATTTTGAGGATTTTGATAAAGTTTCACTGTAACAAATCCGCTCTTAGTGTAGATGATTGCATTTTCTATTAAATTTGATAGTACCTGAGTGATTGAATACTCATCAGCAGTTATAACTGTTCGCCCGACTTTGTTCTCGAATAAAAGAGAGAGTGATTTTGATTTAGCGGAAACAAGATATTTACTGACCAGATTCATACAAATGGAGGAAAGCTCCATTTGTTTAGGAATAAAAGTAAAAGTTCCGGTTTCCAACTGGGAATAATTCAATATTAAGTCAGTTGTTCTTATTATCCTGTCACATGATCTATCAATTGCCGTGAAATATTCTTCTTCCTCACCGGTCATGTTTGGGGAATAAATTTCTTTTATCAGACCAGTCATACCCAAAATTCCGTTGATAGGAGTTCTAATTTCGTGTGAAATATTTGCAATAAAAGCATCTTTCAAACTATTTGACTTCTCAGCTTGATCTTTGGCGGTAATCAATTCTTCGATCATCTTTTTCTTTTCAGTAATATCTTCTTCTATACCAATAAAATGGGTGATGTCGCCGTTTTCGTTCACAATTGGAGAAATAATACCATTCTCCCAAAAAAGTTCGCCATTCTTTTTCTTATTGTAGAATTCACCTTCCCAGTCCTTGCCGGAAAGAATTGTATCCCACAACTTTTCATAAAACTCTCTTTGGTGATATCCCGAGTTTAATATTCTCAAATTTTTCCCTTTAACTTCGTCTAAGAAATAACCGGTTACTTCAGTGAATTTCGGATTAACATATTCAATATTTCCATCATGATCGGTTATGGTGATACTAACCGGGCTTTGCTCAACCGCACGGGAGAGTTTCCGGAGTTCTTCCTCTGATTGCATCCGCTCAGTAATATCAATTATCTGGGTGATGAAAAATTGAGGTTTATGATTCACGTCCCGGATCAATGAAGCTGAAACATAAGCCCAAATTATTCCTTTATCTTTCCTTATATAGCGTTTTTCAAATGACATACTATCAATTTCACCATCCAGCATCGCCTTTTTTTGAGCTACACCAATAGATAAATCATCGGGGTGGGTAATATCGGCGAATGTATAATTCTTTAATTCATCTTCTTCATAACCTATCATTTCTCTAAAAGCATGATTAACTCTTTGAAATTTCTGATCAACACCAACAATACAAACACCTGTAGCGGCATAATCAAATGAATGCCGGAATCGTTCTTCACTTTCTCGTAATGATTCTTCGGCATGTTTGCGCTCTGTGATGTCCTGAACAGTACCTGCCATGTATAGAGGCTTGCCATCGCTATCATATATTAAATCCCCTGTGCCTTTGATTAAATGCACAGAACCGTCGGGCAAGATAACCCGAAACTCCAAACTAGTGGGCGATTTACCTTCAATGCTGTCTGCAAGCCATCTTTGCATCAGTGGACGATCTTCAGGATATATCAGATTGACTAACGACTCAGTGGTCGGAATAAAAGTCTCTGGTGACACTCCGTAAATACGATACATTTCATCTGACCATTCGATTGGATCCTTCAGATTCCAGCCCCAACTTCCGATATGCGCGATGTTTTGTGATTGCGACAGCATATATTCCTTTTCTCGCAAACTTTCCTCTGCACGCTTACGTTCGGTAATATCGCGAATATTGCATTGAATCACATTCTGATCATCAACTAAATAAACATTGCTTACAAACTCAACATTAATCTTATGTCCATCGTTAGCCTCCAAAGGTAAGTTATCATAGCGAACATATTTTTTCTGCTGCAATTCTACAAATTTATCGTAATTAGCCACTATATCTTTGAAGAACCCAATTTCCCATATTTCTTTTTCTATGAATTTTTCTTTTGAATAACCCAACATCTCAATCAAATAGGGATTGACATCAATAATCTTTCCCGTTTCTGCATCGAGGATAAGAATTCCATCTTTTGCCGATTCAAAGAGACGACGATAACGGATTTCCGAATTAGAGAGTAACTCTTCAGCATGTTTGCGCTCAGCATCCTGACTATCAAATTCTATTGAGAAGGAGATATCCATCGCGAGCTCATCAAGCAGTTTTAATTCCTCCTCATCAAAAAATCCGATCTCACTCGAGTATAATTTGAATACACCCCAGACTTGCCCAAAAACTTTAAGTGGAAATGCAGCAAAAGATTTTGAACCGTACATTACTGATTCTTTATGCAGAGGAAGAATGCTTCCATCATTTTGAATATCGTTGGATATTACATGAACTCCGGTTTTAAATACTCGTCCGGCAATTCCTAATAAGCTTTCATCACCTTCAAAATTAAAGTCTATCTTTTTAATATATTCATCCGATACACCTTTATAAGCTACAAGATCAACTTTCTTAGTCTGCGAATTGAACTTTCCGATCCATGCCATCCGGAACCCGCCTTTTTCAATAGCAATCTCACAAGCTTTCTCGAATAGTTCTTGAGGTTTTCGAATACGCACAATTGCTTCATTGATACCGCTTAGAACGGCATATACACGGTTCAGTTTTCGAATACTTTCTGTCGATTGAAATCTTTCTATATAAAATTTGGAACGCTGCTGCCGCCAAATTGAGCCGACTCCGGCACCAGAACCGATGAGTAGACCAACAATAAGAATAATGATCCCCCAAAATATTTCACGAAGATGCGCATAAACTTCGGATTGATCCATTCGTGCAACTAAAAACCAGGGCGAATTTGGTATTGGACATACATAAGCTATAACGGACACACCACGATAGTCCACACCTACCATAACTTGTTTTTTACCAAGAGCAGCTTGTGCGGCAGGTAGAGTTAATTCAGTTAGCGGTCTTCTAAAATTGAGCGCAGCATTTTTTTGAAATTTAAGTTCATTAAGAAATACAACTTCGTTCCCTTCGCGGCGGAGGAGAAGCGTTTCCGCCGTTTTACTCGGTGTGGGCCATTCGTTTATTAATGGATAAAGATATTGATCCGGATCGATCCGTAATGCAAGAAATCCAATTACATTTTTGCCGGATTGTACGGAGATGATTGGGATAAAAATTGTAAGATAAATAGTATTATCATCTGCATCAAAGTAAAAATCTTGAAATAATAATTGCCCGTCTTTCAGCTTTGCAGAAGAACTTAATGAGAAATTGAATGGGTTATGAACTTCTCCGCTGGGAGAAGAAATTATCTCAACGCCTTTCGAGGTATGTAGGCATATGCGGTTGTATTGGTAACCTGAACGGACTTGATCAATCCAAGCTTGAATTCTTTTTTTTGTTCCTAAGTCGTTTTGATTAGTAATAAATTGTTGTACTAATTTGGAAAATTCAACGTTGTTGTAAAAAACTTTTGCGTCACCTAAGCGTTCGTTCCGCCATTGTACAATTTGGTTTACCTTTAATGTGGCAATAGATGAAAGCTGGTTTTCAATTTCCAACCGGAATTGTTTTTCGTAACTTTTGTAATATGAATAACCGGCTGTCATTGTACTTACGAATATGATAATAAAAACTAAAGCAAGAACGTATGTATAACGTGTACTCAAAGCATCCGGTAATTCCTTATGAGACCAAATTTTGAGTCCTGACATTATAAGTAAACTAAGTCCAAGAATTAAAGAGGCAAGAGAAGTTGTTAATGCCGGTGGTATGAAACTCCCTTCGTAAAGAAGGGGTGTACCAAAGATATAAGATAACAGAAAGATAATAGAGATGATGATAATGAGGACGGAAGAGATAAAGGAAACTATTATTAGTTTTTTGGGTCCGGATTTCGTCAGCACTATTAAGAAAGATAAACCAACCAACAAAAAACAAAATGCTGTTACCGGAGACATATGCCCTACCACTAGCCCATCAATACTTCTACTCATTTTCAGCCCCAAATGCTCAACAGTCCAACGTATTCCGCTCAATGAAAAATAAAAAAGCACTAATGCAACTAAAATTCCAATTGCACTAACAACAACTTCAACCCGGAACATTAAACGGCTTGAAGATAAACGACCGTGAAAGAAAATTAGTAACCCGTATGCTGCAAACAATACGGCGGTACTTAATGCCATTGGTATTATGTCGGCATCAAAGCTGGCTAATTGGGGAATGTCGAAAATCCATCCGAGAATTGCCATAAGTCCCAAAGCAACACTGATTAATGAACCGCCTTTGATAAAAACAGTTGTTATACGTTTTTCTTTTTGTTCACTTGCTCTCATAATATCAACCTACATCTAATGTGGACAGAAAATATTTTCTCTAATGTAGATACCATCCCTTTGAGGGATAGTATCTCTTTCCAAGCAGCTAACTCTGCGGAGGAGGAGGAACATCCGGCTTAGCAGCAGTTACAACTTCCGGCAAATTATATCTTTGCAGTTTTGCATAATCACTTGCAAAAATAATTTTACCTGCCGAGCATATTTTTCCCATAGCCTCCCAAACAGCATTCACTTTTTTTATGCGGTCTTGAGTAAGTGTAGGGCGATTTTTATTAAATTGATTTTGTACCTGGTTTGCTTCATCAAGTTCAACGGCAAACTGCTGTATCTGCGTAATATTCTCATCGGTAAAATTAACTTCGTTTAATTTTGCCTTATACTTTTGGCAGGTAGCATAGAGACCTTTCATAAAAAGAACCATTTTATCCTGACCATTTCTTGCCTTATCATAATCTCTGTAACCAAATTCAATCTGTTTACCGAGATCGCCGGGGAACGCTTTATCAACAAAATATTTTGCCGCTTGAAACTTATCCCTGTTCAGTTTCATTTTCTCCTCTACTACAGCGGTATAACTAACCGTCATACCATTAACGGCTTCATCATCGGGAGCCGCTTCTGCAAGAGAAATTTTATTGCCGTACTCTTCAAGAAAAGAAGCCGAGAAGGAGGGATCGAAGTTCTCAAATTGAGTTTTATCTTCGATCAAAAATCCCTTCTTATCTTTTGCCGCTTCAATCATTAGAGAATCCGCAACATTAAATAACCGTTTTTCTTCAATTGCTTTACGCATATGTACCGCCTTTTTGTTTGTTAGAAATTAATTAGTTACCAAATCTTTTCAAGTTCAATTCAATTTTTCCTTTTCGTGTAACTTCGTGCCTTCTTCGTGCGCTTCGTGTAAGGACTAAATTTCTTTCACGAAGAACCACGAAGAAAACCCTTTCACGAAGAACCACGAAGAAACCTCGTTGTTTGAAGCGCAACATATTTTCTATAAGTAGCTGCCTGTTTCTGGTAATAAGCTGATCTCTTTCAATTGTTAGTTAAATTGTTTCGTCTTAAAGCTAAATCC
>JAUYAB010000042.1 GCA_030693705.1 Ignavibacteria bacterium
AACAATTTCTTCCTTTTCTAACAGAAGTTGATTCACATCGAAAGAAATTCGCTGCTGCAAATCGATAATTTCCTGCAAGCGTTTTGATTTAGTCGCTTCAGGAACATCATCTTCCATTTTGAAAGCCTTAGTGCCTTCACGCGGTGAATATTTGAACATGTACGCGCCGTCGTATTTTACTTTTTGCATTACATCCAACGTTGCAAGATGATCTTCATAGGTTTCGGTCGGGAAACCGCTGATAATATCTGTAGAAAATGAAACATTCGGAATAATTTTTCTAGCTTTGTCTATCAAACCAAGATAATGTTCGATTGTATAAGTTCGGTTCATCATTTCCAAAATTCTATTTGAACCCGATTGCACCGGAAGATGAATGTGGTTGCAAAGATTATCATTTTCTGCAATTGTGTAGAGGAGTTTTTCCGATAAATCTTGCGGATGTGAGGTAGAAAATCTTACACGCATTTTTTCATCAACTGCCGCAACGGTTGTAAGTAAATCGGCAAAATCATTTTTCTCATCTAAATAAGAATTTACATTTTGTCCGAGAAGTGTCACCTCGCGAAATCCGCGTGAAGAAAGCATCTTAACTTCATTCACAATTGATTCCAGACTTCTGCTGCGTTCTCTTCCGCGTGTAAAAGGCACTACGCAGAAAGAACAAAACTTATCGCAACCGCGCATTACAGATAACCATGCGTGCAAACCATCTTCACGGAAAGGAAGAATGTCGGCGTAAGTTTCGGAACGAGAAAGTTTAACTCCGATTCCTTTTTCACCACCGAATGCAGAATCAATAAATTCAGGTAAACGCCGGTATTCATCGGGTCCAACAACAAGATCAACTACTTTTTTTTCTTCGACCAAATCTTTTCGTAAACGTTCAGCCATACAGCCGAGAATTCCAAGAATCATTTCCGGCTTTTTATCTTTTAATGCTTTAAGATTTCCTAATCGTCCATAAATTCTTTGCTCGGCATTATCGCGTATACTGCAAGTATTTAAAAGAATTACATCGGCATCCTTTACTTCTTGCGTTATTGTGTAGCCTTGCGAATTTAGGATTCCCATAACTACTTCGGAATCTGCCAAATTCATTTGACAGCCGTAAGTCTCAATATATACTTTACTTTTCTGCATTAAAACATTTCTAAAAAGATTATGAAAGCTAAAAAAACCCATTCATTTCAAAGCGGGAGCAATTAAGCCCTGCCCTTTGGGAAGGGTTTGGGATGGGCTTTTGTGAATCGGAATGATTAAAATCCACTCAATTGATAGAGCACAACGTTAAGAATAACAAAAGCAATCCCTACAACAACGTATAAAATAATTTTTCTTCTACGTTCTTTAAGGAAGTGTATCTGCTTAAAATCTATAAATATATTTTCTTCTTCATCCATTTTTAAAAATCCAAACATTCAAGTCCCCGATAATGAAAAATTTTCTTTATTTTTGTTTCAAATATAACGCATTATTCTCTAAATAGTCAATCCAAAAGCATTTATGAAAAATTACGACATTCTTGTTATCGGTGGAGGTATTGTAGGAACTGCAACGGCAATGCAAATCCTCCGGCAAAAACCGCAACTAAAACTTCTTTTAATTGAAGAAGAAAATTCATTAGCGCCTCATCAGACGGGTAACAACAGCGGAGTTATCCATTCGGGACTTTATTACAAACCCGGTTCTCTAAAAGCGCAGAATTGTGTTAAAGGGAGAACGCTGATGTACCAATTTTGTGAAGAGAATGGAATTCAACACGAACGGTGCGGTAAACTTGTTTTGGCAGCCGATGAAAACGAACGTAAGAAATTAGACGAACTTGAAAGTCGTGGGAAAGCAAACGGATTAACTCAATTAAAAAGAATTCCAAAGGATGAAATCAAAGATTACGAACCTTATGCATCGGGAATCGAGGCACTATTCGTGGGTGAAACCGGTATAGTTAATTACACTGAGGTAACAGAGGCATTTGGAAAAAAGATTAAGGAACTGGGTGGAGAAATTCTTCTCAACACAAAATTTCTCGGACTCAAGAAAGAAAGCAACCGGATGGTTGTTGAAACTACAAATGGAGAATTTGCCGTTTCGTATTTGGTTAATTGCGGAGGTTTGTACTCGGACAAGATCGCTAAGATTTGCGGCATTAGTCCGGAAGTTCAGATCATACCCTTCCGTGGTGAGTATTACGAAATTAAAGAAGAGAAAAAATACCTTGTAAAGAACTTAATTTATCCCGTTCCCGATCCGCGGTTTCCTTTTCTCGGAGTTCATTTTACACGGATGATAAACGGTGGAGTTGAAGCGGGGCCGAATGCAGTTTTAGCTTTTAAACGAAAGGGATATTTGAAAACAGATTTTTCTTTAACCGAAATGTCGGATTATTTTTTCTCGCGCGGATTCTGGATCATGGCACAAAAATATTACCGGATGGGATTTGATGAATTCAGAAGAAGTTTCAGCAAAAAACTTTTTACCGAAGCGTTGCAAAAATTGGTGCCGGAAATTCAAAAGGATGACATAAAACCAAGCGGTTCAGGGGTGCGCGCGCAAGCTCTGGATAGAAATGGAAATCTACTGGATGATTTTTGTCTAATTGAAGCAGAAAGAATGACCCATGTTTTGAACGCTCCTTCACCTGCAGCAACCGCCTCAATAAGCATTGGCGAAATTATAGCAGAAAAAATCATCTATAATTTCAATTGAAAAAAGAATAGAGTAATAAATATACCCTGTTTTTTTATCTCATGTGTTCACTTCTTTTGATCCCGAAGAGGTCACTTTAATTTGTTCAATAAATTTTACTACCCGCTCATTTAATAAAACCGGATCAATAGGTTTTAAGAGGTACCCGGAAATTCCTTTTGCAATAAATTTTGCAATAAGTTCCTTATCATTCACCGAAGAGTAGATGATAACCGGAAGGTTCTTAAATCTAAAATCTTTTCTAATTTTATCAAAAATTTCCACGCCATTCATTATGGGTAAATAGATATCTAGAAAAACGAGATCAGGTTTTTCCCGCAGAATTGCTTCCCATCCATCAAAGCCGTCATGCGCTTCAAGTACCTCGAAGCCAAAATTTCTCTTCAACATATTTACCAGAATGCGTCGATTTATAATATCGTCTTCAACAACTAGAACTTTTAAAGCAGCCATTCTTTTCCCACTGTTTGTCAATAAAACCGCACTGTTTGATACTCAAAAATAATAAAAAAACAAGACCTATTGCAATAAATTTTTTATAAGCCCGGACTTCTTCTCCAACTTCAAAAAAAAAACATTTAATCCAAAGAGTTAACTATTACTTTTAAAAAATTCAACTATCATTTCTACCACATACTTCAACTGCTCTTCCGTTAATTCCGGGAAGATCGGCAATGCAATCGTATCGCTTGCAGCTTTATTCGAAACAGGGAAATCGGCGTCGTTACAATTTAGGTTTGCAAAACATTCCTGGCGATGGAAGGGAACCGGATAATAAATTTCAGTTCCAATTTCTTTTTCGCTTAAATATTTGCGAAGTTCATCTCGCTTTTCAACTCTGATGATGTACTGGTTATATATATGGTAATTCTTTACGTTGGGATTTTTATAAACAGCTTTTGGAAGAAGGACTTTATTCTTTTCATCAAAAACAAGTTTCCCCTCATCTTCTGCAAGAGCCGCATCGATAAAAAATTGTGTGTACAACTTTGCGTTTTGCCTTCTCTTTTCGGACCATGCATCTAAGAAAGGAAGTTTAACATTTAAAACTGCCGCTTGTATTTCATCAATTCTAAAATTTCCACCGATAATTTTGTGATAATATTTCGGCTTTCCACCATGAACACGCATAATTTTCAGCATTTCTCCAAGTTCATCATCATCAGTAACCACCAAACCGCCATCTCCAAAACAACCGAGATTTTTACTCGGGAAGAAAGAATAACAACCAATATCGCCAATGGTTCCAACCTTTTTTCCATCTTTGTATTGAACGCCGATTGCCTGTGCGCCGTCTTCAACAACTTTTAAGTTATGTTTCTTTGCGATTGCCATGATTTCATCCATAGCAGCGCTTTGCCCATAGAGATGAACCGGAATTATCGCTTTGGTTTTTGGTGTAATCAGTTTTTCAATTTCATTCGGGTCGAGATTAAAGGTAATGGGATCAGCATCAGCAAAGACGGGAACAGCATTTAAGCGCGAAACAACTCCCGCAGTCGCAAAGAATGAAAATGTAGGAACAATAACTTCGTCACCGGGCTGAATATTAAGCGCCATTAAAGCAAGAAGCAAAGCATCTGTTCCGGATGAAACACCGATTGCATATTTGCATCCTAGATATTCTTTTAAAGAAGATTCAAGTTTTTCAACTTCTTTTCCCAGAATAAAATATTGCGATTCAGCCACCCGAATAAGAGCTTCATCAAGTTCTTTTTTGTGTGAAAGATATTGAAGTTTTAAATCTAATAATGGTACTTTCATAATGTTTTCTCTTTTTATTTATAGTGAATAGTAATCTTATTTATGCTAAGATAATAAACAATTTTTCTTTTGAAAAGAATTCTTTTTATAATAATGTTCCTTTTAATAAAAGCAATGCAATTGAAAAATAAATCATCAATCCTGTAACATCCACCAAGGTGGCAACAAATGGAGCGGAAGAAACAGCAGGATCAAAGCCAATTTTTTTTAGCAGAAGGGGCAGCATTGAACCCATTAATGTTCCCCATAAAACAACTCCTACTAAAGCAAAACTAACCGTAAAAGCAATAGGAAGCCAATGCGACCCGTAAATCCCGCTAAAATTCTGCCAAACAGTAATTCGTAAAAATCCAAGAACGGCTAAAATTGTTCCGAGAATTAGACCGGAGATTATTTCCCTTTTCATCACAAAAAACCAATCACGGATGGTAACTTCACCTAAAGACAGTGCGCGTATAACGAGTGTGGCCGCTTGCGAACCGGAATTACCGCCGCTGGAAATAATCAAAGGAACAAATAATGCAAGAACCACCGCTTTGCTTATCTCATTTTCAAAAAATCCCATCGCTGAAGCTGTGAACAATTCTCCAACAAAAAGAACGCTGAGCCATCCTGCTCGTTTTTTAATCATCTGCAGCATGGGAATTGAAGCATATGAATCTTCCAAAGCTTCAACAGCGCCAAGTTTTTGGAAATCTTCAGTAGCTTCTTCTTCTGCAACATCTAAAACGTCATCCACTGTTACAATTCCAACTAAAATTCCTGATGAGTCTGTAACGGGTAAAGCTATTCTATCATATTTTTTAAATACTTCTACGGCTTTTTCTTGATCATCAAATACTTGGAGGTATGTAAAGTTGCCGTCCATTAATTCATTGGCACTTAACTCTAAAGGAGCTAAAAGAAATTCACCGATCCTAATATCGTCAATCAACTTTCCTTTTTCATTTGTAACGTAAATAATGTTCAGCGTTTCAATATCTTTCCCATATTTTCGGATGTAATCAAGAACTTCTTGAACAGTCCAATCTTCCCTGATTGCCAAATAATCGGGCGTCATTAATCGCCCGACACTATTTTCCGGATATCCTAAAAGTGATTGTGCAATATGCCTCTCATTTGCAGAAAGAAGACTCATCATTTGCTTCAAAACAGAAGCAGGTACTTCTTCCAACATTGCTGTTCTATCATCGGGAGACATATCATTTAAGATGAAAGCAACTTCTTCATTACCCAGAGCTTTAAGGAGCGAAAGCTGTACCTCAACCTCTAAATATTCAAAAGTATCTGTTGCAAGGTTCTTGGGGAGTATGCGGAAAAGGATGGCTTGTTCGTAATCTGGCAAATCTGTAAGAAGATCAGCTATGTCTGCAGGAGTCCAATCAACTAAAACTTCTTTTAAAGAGGTAAAATCCCGGGAATTAATTAAGTCTTTAATTTCGGGTTGTAAAATTTGTCCCAGCATTTTGGTCTCCTAATTGAATCGAACAATTCTACATTGGGTTATTGCTTTTAATATTAATGGAAATCTTTTGGGTAACCAGATCAACTATTTGAAAAAATTTTTGATTTCTAAAAATATAGTATTAAATTTGCAATTCAAAATTATTTTGAATGGGCGCGTAGCTCAGTGGTAGAGCAACACCCTTTTAAGGTGAAGGTCGGTGGTTCGAGCCCACCCGCGCTCACAAAAAGTCCCGAAATTATTCAATTTTGGGGCTTTTTTGTTTTAAAACGATAGAGTCTCCTTTCTACTACTTTCCTTGTTTTGGTAAATTAGCATTTAGTTTGATGGAAAAAGATATGTCTTTAACACTTCATCTTTGCCGTAAACATCATCTCTAAAATTTGGTGTTCCATCCTCTCCCACCCAAGCAGTAAAGTAGTCGATAAAAAGAGAAATGCTTTTGTCAAGATTTACTTGAGTTGTTTTCCCGAAGCTGAAATTTCTTAATTCTGCCCGTTTCTCTCTAAATTCAGAAACCTTTGTTTTGTCAACTGCCGGCAATCCTACTTCAATTCTAACATAATCAGGTTCCCATTTTGAGTTGTTCTTCAAAACATAATCTGCTAACAAAAGTGGTTTTTCGACACGAACACAACCGTGACTCACCGCTCTATTTGCTGCCGAAAAAGGAGCCCGTGTGGGTGTATCGTGCAAATAAATATCAAACTTGTTTGAAAACATAAATTTGATTCTTCCTAACGCATTTCCGGCTCCCGGGTCTTGCACAAAAATATATGGAACTCTGTTCGGGGAAAATTTTCTTAAGTTAACCTCATCTAAATCCATCTCTTTACCCATGTAGAGCACCTTAAAATTTTGTTTTCTAAGATATAAGGAATCCTGAGTAGATTTTCTATAAATT
Source organism: Ignavibacteria bacterium (assembly GCA_030693705.1). GTDB lineage: Bacteria > Bacteroidota > Ignavibacteria > Ignavibacteriales > Ignavibacteriaceae > UBA1563. The sequence goes on from JAUYAB010000042.1 coordinate 6,843, forward strand.
TCTTCTCGTATAATGCTGGTGGGAACCGTCCAGGTCGGATTAAGAATCAAATAAGTTACTCTTCCATACAACTGCGGGGTTTCCCAGTCATCAGGTTTGTTTCTCCAATTTTTAGTTTTTTCGTAAACTTTCAACCGCGCTTCATAGTTGGCAGGTCTTTTCCTTCCAGTACAAATTTTGATATTAAATTTTTCTTGTTTGTTTTCCATAACCCGGAGAAAAAAGTCGGGGATGTTCACCGCCAGGTATCGTGAACTGTCAGTGTAATTTGTCCACCTGAATCTTTCTAAACTAATTTTTATTTTTTCAACATATTCTTTTGGAGATCGGTTAAGTTTTTCAATTGTGGCTTTTCCAATGGTTCCGTCATCAATTAGACCGTTAGCTTTTTGAAACTTTGCGAGTGCTTTTGCTGTCGTTGAGTCAAAAAGATCAAACGATTTTTGAACAATTTTTGAAGTATCAACAAATCCAAGAAGAGCTAATCTTTCTATCACCGGTTTTAATTGAATTGTTCTTTCACCAATCTTTAATTTTTTATCCAAAGGAGAAATCTTTTTCCATGGAAGATTTTCTAAATTAGTAAAAAACGGAAGAGCCGCCTGTAATTTTTTATAACGTAAACTCTTTGGCTGAATTTCTTTTAAGTATTGAAGGACATTTTCTTTTCGCAGAGGTTCGAATATTTCTCGTTTAGTCGAATCAACAACCGGGATGAAATAACTATCCGGGAATAGTTTTACCGGATTTACTACTCCGAATCGTAAATGGTATGAATATTTTAACACAGCATCTGCAAGAAGCAACTCAACATTTGCCATATGAATATAGCGGACGGAATTGTTTGCATTCGTAGAGTCGTAGATGTTTTCGTATTCATTTTTAATTAAATCATAATTATAGCGATTCGGAGATAATCCGTGCTTTTCAATCGCTTTAATAACCGTTAGCATTGAATCGGCAAAATATTTATCGTCGAAACTTTTCATGAACATTGGCTGGAAATCTCGCCCCAGATAAAAATATTTTAAAGTATCGAAATACTCAAGCCGAGAAACAGAAGTTCGAAATGAAAAATCTTCCGGATTAAATCTGTTTTGAAAAAACTGTTGAAATTCGGTTGAACTAAATTTGTATTTAACATCAAATCCGGTCCTATCTTGTTTCGACTTACAACCGCATCCTAAGAGAATTAAAACGATGATAGAGAGAAAACGAAATTTTCTACTCGCATTTAAAAACATCTTCTCGTTAATCGACCAAAACTTGAAATAATTTTTCATAACTTTCTTTTTTTTATCAGAAGACAATTTGCTTTACTTGAAAAGATATTTAATTAACCGTTGTTATTAAAGAATAATTCCATACAGAATTCCACATCAAAATTAACAAAATTTACGACATATATTTTATTACCTCGGACTGTTTTAAATTGAAGTCCAACTTTTTGAAAGAAATGACCTTGAATCCAAAAGAAGCGCTAAACAGATTTTTTAATCACACCGGGTTTCGTGGTGAGCAGGAAAAGATCATAAATCGACTGGTAAACGAACATGGACATTGCCTTGTGTTAATGCCCACCGGCGGCGGTAAATCGATTTGTTACCAATTGCCGGCGTTGTTGTTTGATGGTGGAACGATTGTCATAAGTCCGTTAATTGCGTTAATGCAGGATCAAGTGGATGCGTTGAAGAGGAAAAATATTCCGGCTGAGTTTATCAATTCAACCGTTTCCGCCGAACAGAGAAAAGAAAGATTACAAAGATTTGTCGAAGGAGAAACCAAACTCCTTTATGTAACACCGGAGAGATTTAGAAAACCGGCATTTATAGACGCAATAAAAACCGCCACTGTTTCCTTGCTCGCAGTTGATGAAGCGCATTGTATCTCGGAATGGGGACACGATTTCCGCCCCGATTATTCGCGCATTGCCGAGTTTAGAAATCTTTTAGATAATCCTCTTACCATTGCACTCACCGCAACTGCAACCGCTGATGTTCAACATGATATTATCACAAAGCTCGGTTTATCAAAAAACGAAATAAAGATTTTTCACGAAGGAATTGAGCGTCCAAACCTTCGGTTGGAAACAACCGATGTATTTGATGAAAAAGAAACGTTGAACGCAATCTATAAAGTTCTAAATAAATATCACGGAGCGGGGATCATTTACTTCGCTTTAATAAAAAAGCTCGAATACTATTCGCAGATACTCCGTGATAAAGGTTATAAGCATGGAATATACCATGGTAAACTTGACGCGAACGATAGGAAAAGAACGCAAAGAAATTTTCTTTCAGGCAAACAAAATTTAATTCTTGCTACCAACGCATTCGGAATGGGAATTGATAAACCCGACATCCGCTTTGTTATTCATGCCGAAGTTCCTTCTTCTATCGAATCATATTATCAAGAAATCGGGAGAGCGGGGCGAGACGGGAAAGATTCTGTTTGTATGCTTCTCTACAATCAGGAAGACCTTTACACACAAATGGAATTTATTAAATGGGCGAATCCCGACGCAAATTATTATTTGGGAATGTATAATCTGTTAAGATCAAATCTGGAAGCCGCGAACTCGATGGGAGCTGATTATCTGCGGGAACAGATGAGTTTCAAAAACAGAAGTGATTTCCGTGTGGAAACCGTGCTTGCCATGTTAGACCGCTATGGCGTTACGGAAGGAACTATCGAGAATAAAAACTTAACCATTGTTGATGATCTTCCGCACGAACTCCACGACGAAACTTACCTAAAAGAAAAACTGCTGAACGATAATAAAAAACTTTTATCGATGGTGAACTATTTCAAATCGGAGACTTGCAGAAGGGTTTTTATTTCGGATTACTTCGGCTTCCCGGGAGAAAAACCTTGCGGTAATTGTGATGTTTGTAATTGAACAAACACTTTAAATGAGGAGTTTTACACATTGTTAAATGAAAAATTCGCAACGACAAGCGAGAGTTTCTCAAGGCTAAATTGGAAGCGATCAAAGTCAATCATGAGTCTCGCAAAGGCAATCTTAAGTCTAGCAAAGGCAATCAGAAAGTGAGCAAAGTTATCTTTAAGAAATGAAAAGCGAAGAAAAAGGGCAATCTTGTAGAAATTGAAAAAGATTTTAGAGTCAGGGGATGTGGGTAAAGAAGTATGAATTACTCACCTTACGCAAACCAATGCGTATAGGGCATCACAAAAAACTATTTACCCGTTCTCACCGGTTAGGCGTGCAATTTGCAAGAGATAGAACCTTAAAAGATCCTGCTGTTTTGGCGATAATGCCTGCTCTTCAATTTTGATAATTCTCTCAACTTCTTTTATCGCACGGATAATATTGATCGGCACTTCAACCATTCCTTCGGAAATAACAGAGAGATATTCAAAAGCGGCAGCGAGAAATTGATGCATATTGTCGTCATTTGACATTTTTAAGACGTTCGATAACTCGGTCGGAAGTTTTAATTTCATTGGCGCAAATGGAAGTTCTTTCGTTTGCGCATTGGAAGACAACGAATACAACGCTATCGCTAATTCAACGAAACTCGCAACCCTCTGGGTTACCGGTTGTTCAAGCAAATACCACATTTTCGCGCGCCAAAATTTTACTTCTTCGGAAATAAAGAGAAGTTTTTTTATATCGTTAAACCATTTTGGATCAACAGTACCATTAATCGCGGAAAGAAAAACTTCGGGATTGGTATTGAAAAAATCCGGTTGCAGCACAATCGCTAAATCAGGACGAAGTGTTGGCAATAAATCGGAAATAAATTTATCTCCCTCAAAAAAATCCGTCACGTTCAATCCGTGCCTTCTCAAAAGCTCTCTCTGGAAAAGAATCAAGTATTTGCCCAGCGAATCAAGGTCTTCCCTTAACGCAAGAAACGCGGAATTGCCAGCCGGGAACGCTTTTTCCATCCGGTTGAGATACATTAAATCAACATCATGATAAATTCGCAGAGTGTGTAATATTTCATAAACCGGAAGGTTGGGTAAAATTCTATCTTCTATTAATGTAACGCTTTCGCCCATGTCAAAATACTTTTGCGAAAAACTATCCAGTGCGCGGAACAAGCCGGTTGTTAGCTGGTTAATACCCAGCACCGCTGTTTGCGATTGATTATGTGAGATCGCGCGAAGCAGGCTTCCATAACGTGAAAAGGGAATTGTCTCCGCGATCCTTTCAAGTATTTTTTGACCTGCAGCACCGGAAGTTCCCTGCCCGGGACGTATCGTAGGTCTATCTCTAAGCGGCGGAGTAGTACGTGAAATGAAATAAGAAATAATATGAATACCGACGACATCCTCTTCCCTACCGTAGAGAATTTGCCTAAAGTTCTCGGTAGCGATAGATAAAAATTCGTCGAAGAGGTTTTCTTTTCTTCCTACTGTAAGCCGCTCCAATTCTTTTAAACCACGTGTTTTAAACTGAAGCCGGGTTTCTAGAAGAGGTTCACCAGCACGCTTAATTTCATTTTCATAAAACTTCTGCGCTTCTTTTATGTGATAGAGCAGTTGAGCTAAATCATGAACGGAAATGTGACGCAGCTTTTCGGAAATATTACTCTGAAACGTGCGCAGATCACCGCCGGCAAAAACTCCAAGCAAAGGAGTCGCCGCGTATTCCGTACTCTTTTTTGTTGACGCATTTAAATGTTTGGAAAATCTTTTTATCGAATCGGCTGAATTAATAAACGCGGGCTGACCGACAACATGCGAGTAATACCCGCCTTGACGCTGCATTGGTTCACCGCTCCCCATTTTCATTCTAACAATACCGTTCAACCCTTTTTCCGCAAGCCAACTCGTCAATTCGTACTTCGCATCTTTGTACAAATTCATTCCGGCGGTTTGACCTACTTGTTGACTTAAATCAGATCCGGCGACAAAGATTTCGGTAATGATCTCCGCAAACCGTTCACCGGTTTCTTGATTCAATCTTCTGCTTTGTAACGAGTATTCCCAAATTTTATTCAGATAATTTTTAAGATTTTTTACCGAAATAATATCTTCAAACAAAGGAACCAACCAGATAGCGGGAATTTCCAGATCACGATTATCGCGAAGGATTTGTTCCCGGTGCGCACGCATTTTTCTATCAAGCGAAATCAATGCTTCAGGCTTTGTAGACATACTCACCTGCAGAGCCATAACCATTCCGGGATTGCCGTACTTCCCCGCGATCTCATTAATCTCAACCATGTTGTGAATTGTAGTATCAATGGCAAATTGATCTTGAGCAGTGATCAACTTTTGATGAATACGAGGGGTTATTATGAAACGTTTTAACAGGTCTTTATACAAACACGCTTCCAGCGCAAGTTCTCTATTGTTGATATTCTTTTGAATCGAAGGAAGCGATACATAAAGCGCTTTTCTTATTTTTTTATTTAATGAAAAATAATATTCAAGCGCATCTTTTCTTTGTTTACGAAGAGCCAGCATCTTCCGTTCGAGGCGGTCGTTATGGTGCCACAATGATGTTAGAGGATCTTGCGCGATATGAAGCCGCATTCCCGTTCGTCTGATTTTTCCCGGTTTCAAATTAAACGGAAGAATTCCCCTAAATCTTTTTTCAAGTTGATGAGTGAGTTCCGATATTTCATTCAATAAATTTGAAAAGCGTTTGTTCGTCTCCGGAAGTTTTTCAATTTCATTGAGAAGCATCGAGTCGATCTTAACGGATCTATCGGTCTTTAAAAGAGTCTGAAGGAGTCTGCACTGCCGGGCAACATTTTCAATGAGCACTGCCGCAACTAAACTATGTCCTTGCCCTGATGGTCTGTTGCTCCCATCCCAATCTCCCCAAAAAGATAGAAACGTTTGGAATAGTTTGTCTGAGTGCAAGTTGGTGTAATTTTCCGCCGCAATTATTGAATTTAGATCGAGGACTAATTCCTGCGGTTCTTGGCTTGAAACAATCGCCACATTCAATCCGAGAAATTCTTTTATTAATTCATCCGCAGTTTTTTGGAGCAACACATGGAGAATATTTTCATTTTTAATTACACGTTCGATTAATTCTTCAAACAACAAATCAACTTTGAGCGAATACATTTGCGTAGGATGAACCGTTCGATCATATAACCGCTGCTTGAACTCTTTTTCTCTTCTCTCCACGCTGTCTTTAGAGAACTCATTTTCTAGAGCAGCAATCAGCCCTCTCCCTTTATCCGCTAAAGCCAAATCTATTACTTCGTTTGCTATCGTCAGTCGATCGATAAATCTTTGTTTAAATGTTGCCAACCGTTCAGGCAAAAAATCTTCAATAAAATTCTTTTCATACTGTAAAGCGCTCAATAGATCAACGTGGCGTAAGAACTTTTTCCCGTAAAGGGAATTGCACTCTTTAAATATTTTTTGTTCGATGAAATTCCATTTATCCGGCGAATCATTTGGGGCAGATGAATTTTTTACAACATGTGGTTTTACATCAAATTGTTTAAGGTTATAATTTGCAGCTTCTTCAGCGATCTTTCTGTTAAGATCAATCAGAACTCTTCTTGTTTTTTTGAGCAGCGTTTCTGCATTATCGGTGCCGCCGAGTGTTAGCCGGAAAGTTTTACGCCCGGCTTCAAATCCTTTTTCCGTGCGCGCGAATGTTGAAAGCGGAATAAGACCTATCCCCTGCCTCGCTAATCCAGAAGCCAGCCAATCAAGTGATAATCCCGATGGCAATTTATCAATCATCATCTGAGGGTACATACTGCCCTTCGGCGCTTTAATTTTAATATTGAATCTATTCCGTTCTGCAGGAAGATTTAAAACGGCTTCCGCCAGGGAATGCATTCTCTCTTCAAAAATTACATTTCGCAGCCGCCAATAGGCGTTTACCGTTTCCGGTTTATTACGATAAAAGAGGTAAGCTAAAAATATCGCGCCGATATTGGGTCTTATCGTTGCCGTTACTTTTTCGAATTTTTTAAACAACACACGGTTACGGATCTCTATAACCGAAAGACGCGCGCCGGCAAAGGAATCCGTCTTTGATAAAGAGTGAATGGTAATTACATAATCCGATTGATCTTCACTGATATAACCGTATTCGAGAAGTTCGTCGGTAAGATGCCGGATTGTTTTTATTTGTTTGAGCACGCCAACAGGAGCTACGTTCTGGTAAGAAAGATCGTCAATAATGAAAATGTTTCTCTCGAGTAACCATTTTATTAAACGTTTCAATCCTTCGCTGTCGAATTCCTGTCCGGTCGCGTTGTGCGGATTGTTCAGAGCAACAGCGCCATATTTATTCCAGTTGGGATCATCGGAAATTTTAGAATTCACCGTAGCAATGATACCGTCAATATCAAGTTCAAAATCATCAGTCAGAGAAACAACCGACACTGAAGGGAAACAATGTTCATACGTCCAGCTAAGATCAGGGAATACGACCTCTTTAATTCCGCAGTGAAATCCGAGTAAACCTAAACCGGAGCGCGATGAGCCGCTAACAAGCAAACAATCATTTCTTCTATATTCAGGGTGGTGTTTTAAGAAGACGTAAAGAAAACTGTTGACTAACTCTTTGGTCCATTCTTCGGAATCTATTTTTTCAACACACTCGTCAAGCAGATCATTTGCTTTAATAGTAGAAAATTGATCGAACGCGAAGATTGATGAAGCTAATATTGATTTTTTAGTAAGATCAATTTCAACCTTTGAAACTCTTTCCGAGACTTTATCAACATAAAGCCCGCTTCGAGAAATTAGGGAGTCTAATTTATTTTCAAAATATTTAAAAGAAGCGCCGCCGATATTCTTGCCTATGACCGGAACGGAAGATGATTCGTGAGCCGGTTCAACTACTAAGTTGTCTTTCCCGCCAATGTTTTTATCACCGGTCAATTTTTCTTTAAGAATGAATGAGAGCAATTCAACTTCGGAAGCTGATGGAGTTCCTTTCAGTTGGAAGTGAATATTCTCTATAACTTTTATGAAATCGGAATTACCTGCTAGAAAAACAATCGAGAGATTTTTTAAGAAAGGAGAAAATATTTCCGGAGTCATCAAGCGGAGAACGCGGTTCATCATCTTTGCTTCTCTTGCAAGAGAAAGATGGTTTGGGGCGTTATTTACTTCAACAAAGAAAAGAGAAAACTCCAGGCTCAACTGTCTGAGTGTTTTTCTTGCTTCTTCTCTTGTGCTCTTCCCCAACAATAAAAAGGTTGGCGCATTGGGTGAGTTTACTAAATGCTGCCGAAGATTTTCAATTAATACTTTTTCATCCTCCGGTAAAACCTTGAACTTGACCGAAGGGAACTTCATTAAATGTTCGGGGAGATCAAACGCGAACAGTAAAACCGTTGCCGGAAGATTAACAAGATATTCTGATAGTGCATGGAATAAAATTCTCAGCGCTTCATAAATACCGCCGGAAGCTAAAATTATTTCCCGGTTGCCGGATGCCTCGCCAAGGTTATATGATAATGGTTCTTGCTGGTTCTTTATAAGCCATTCATTAAAATAATTTACCAAGTAACTTGGTTCACCTTTTTTGAAACCGCCACGCGGCATGTACGGCGCGCTTTTTTTTATCAAATCAACGAAGAACGCTAATTTTATTTTCTCACTGCTTTCCCATTCAAGGTGTTCAATAATCTGGTCGAGATCATTTTCGTTAAATTCTTCTTTTTGAAATTCAATCCCTAAAATCATTCTCAGGTAGGCGGATAAAAGCTGTTTATCTTGTACAGGATTTCCGATATGAAAGTTTACTTTTTCCTCTGCAGGAACAGGCGAAGAGGCGGTTGCTTCGCTTACTTCGGAAACCTTTGCTGCTTTTATCGGTCTCAGTTTAAAATATTCCAGCGGATCAATATATTTTTTCATAGTGAATTAAGGAATATTTCTTTATTGCTCTTTTTCTATCTTTGCTTTTGAAGTAGTGACAGTCGGCTGCAAGAATTGCTGAAACATTCCGATCAATTCTGAACCACGCGAGAGATCATTGGGTGACAAGGTAACAATTGTCTTTGCATTCTTTAACGATTGACTTGCTTCCGCCAAACGCGCCGCTTGCGGTGTTAACATTAAGAGTTCGGGGCTACTTTTTAGCATGTTCAATTCTTCTTTATCCAACTCAAGCCGCATTCTTTTCCTGCTCAACTCATCTTCAATTCTTTTTTGCGCGAGAGAAGATTCTTTTTCCATCTCCGTTCTCTTCAAGTCGTATTTTTTTAATTCAAGATTATTTTGCAATAAGGCAATTTCTTCATCCGCTTTTAGTTTAGCTTTCGTGGCATGAATTCTTGCTTGCTGATTTAGCTTTTCCGTTTGTTCCGTAATTCTTGCCGATTCCTGCTGGCGCATCGCATCCGCTATTTTAGCGTCAAGAGCTTCGAACGATTGCACCGTTAAAGAAATAAGGTCAAGACCTAACTTTTGAATAGTGATGTTGACTTTTTGCAGGAGATACTCATAGATCTTCGACGAGGACAATTCTTCTATTTCATATCTTTCGGCATACTCTTTTACGATACCGTGAATTGTAGTTTCAAGTTCTTTTTCGGCTTTAGCAACAGCATAGTTGTTCCATCCACCAACTCTAATTAACTCATGAATATGATCCAAAGCGGCAGCTACTGTAATAGCAAGTTTCACTTTGATATCAAGATTTCCCTTTGCCGAGGCATCAATATTCATTTGCGTTGAGTAGGTTGTCTTCGGTAAAGCAAGACTAAAATGTCTCGGATAGAAGCGTGATTTTCTTAATATGATTTTTCCATATGACTCAAAAAGAATCAATTGATCCGGTTTTCTTAACCGATATTCAAAAAAGAATATTACTACAACTATTAATGCTAAAATGCCTATGGTTATCCACATACTTTTATCTCCTAATGAATTTCTATCTACTGTATGATTGCCTGGGGAAAATATCCAAAGAGGGGGAATAAAATGCAATCAATTTGGTGGTATAATTTAATATTTTTTTTTGTTCGTATCCGATAAAAAAATCGATAATACTTTAGAAATCGTAAGCATATTCCTTCCCGTGGTTATATATGTAAAAATTACAAACCGGATATTTCCTCAGGCAAGGAATGATTTAAAATAAACCCGCCTTAGTGGGTGGCTAAGGCGGAATTGTTTTAAAGTTAAATTCTATTTCTGTCATGTGCATCAGAAATAGTGGGTGCAACATAATCGAATGAATAAAAAATGTCAAGGGGAAAAATTCGTGCACTACAAAATCTTTTTAACTCTCCCTACTTCCCCGGTTTCAAGTCTCACTTTAATTCCATGAGGATGATTAGAAGAATTGGTTAAAATATTTTTTACAATTCCTTCGGTTAGTTCTCCCGTACGTTGATCTTCTTTAAGAACAATTGCAACGTGCATTCCCGCTTTAATATTGGCTCTAACTCTTCCCGCCATTGCCTTTTTTCTTTTTGCTAAAGCCTAAGCGTTTTAACCATGAGATTTTTTCTCGCTTTGGCGTTCCTTCTGAAGAGGCTGCGGGTTTATTATGATTCGGTTTCTGATCGCTTGAGCTGCCGCGCGGATGAGCCGTATTATGCTTTTGTGTTTCATCGCGCTTGGAATGCGAATCGCCCGATCTCTTCTGATACCGGTCCGAAGCAGAAGGGTCATTTCTCCATGCTTGAGATCTGTGTTTGGTTGAGCTTGTTCCTGTAGTATGAGGTTTGCCACTCTGCTCAGTTTGAGACTTGGAAGTATTAGGTTGTTGATCCGTTTTATTTTGATTATCGCCGGTCTTTTTTACAAACGGTTTTTTACTATTATCATATCTCGGATAACCGTCACCACGTTTATGTTTTATATAATGAGGAGCCTCTGCCGTACTCTTTTCCTTATTTTTATCTTCGGGCGTTCCTGTCTGTCCGGTGGGTCGGACGTGTTTTTGTCTTTGGTCGTTTTGATTTCTTCCCTGCGGTCTGTTTCCCGTAAACTTTTTCTGAGCTCCTTGATTTGGTCGGTTCCCCTGTTGTCTTCTCTCAACAGGGCGTTCAAATTTCTCGTCCGCTGATCTGATTTGCGCAAAAGGATAACCGCTCATTTCGGGGATGGGTGTTTTAAGGAGTTTATTAATATCCTTCAAGTATGCGCGTTCTTCAACATCACAAAATGAAATAGCAATACCGCTTAACCCGGCGCGTCCCGTTCTTCCGATGCGGTGAATGTATGAATCGGGAATATTCGGGATATCATAATTAACAACCATCGCAAGCTGCTCAATGTCCAAGCCGCGCGCTGCGATGTCGGTAGCAACTAAGACTCTAATTTTCTTATCCTTAAAATTTTGCAACGCCCGTTGTCTTGCGTTCTGCTCTTTATCGCTATGGATTGCGCTCGAAACGATTCCCGCTTCTTTTAAATATCTCGATAAATTATCAGCCCCATATTTTGTGCGGGTAAAAACGATTACTGAATCTGCATCATTCTCTTTTAATATGTGAACCAATAATCTCTTCTTATCAGGTTTAGAAACAAAATAAACACCCTGAGTAATCGCATCTACTGTTGGCGATTCAGGTTCAATATCAATGGTTACCGGATCGTGCAAAAAGCTTGAAGCGAGTTTAGCAATTTCCGGCGCAAGAGTGGCGGAGAATAATAAATTTTGTCTTTTCTCCGGCAATACTTTAATTACTTTTTTAATGTCGTGGATAAATCCCATATCCATCATCCGGTCGGCTTCATCTAAAACAAATATTTTTACTTTGCTAAGATTAACCACCCTTTGCTCGAGCAAGTCTAACAAACGTCCCGGAGTAGCAACAAGAATATCAACTCCTTTTTTCAGTTTATCTGTTTGAGGTTTTTGCGGCACTCCGCCAAAAACGACCGCGCTTGTTAACCCGGTGAAACGTCCGTAAGTAGAAAAACTTTCTTTTATCTGCAAAGCAAGTTCACGTGTTGGGGAAAGAATGAGCGCTTGAATAGGAAAGCTCAATTGAGTATGATCTTTTTCTGCAGAAAGCATCTGGAGGATAGGAACGGCAAAGGCAGCGGTTTTGCCCGTACCGGTTTGCGCGGAACCAAGAATATCGCGCCCCTCTAAAATTACCGGGATCGCTTGCTTTTGTATGGGTGTGGGAATTTCATAACCTTCAGCGGCTAACGCTTTTTTAATTGAGCTGATGATCTCTAATTTTTCAAATGACATCGGATAATAATCCTATAATTAGGTCATTAATAGACGATGTTGCTCCGATCTGTATAGTGACCTGGTTAATAAATGAGCCGGGAAGAATTGCAATCAATGAAGATGTTTAAGACTCTTTCTGGTTTACAGATGCAATTTAGGCTAAAGCGAGGAGACTACAAACTGAATAATTTAGCAACAAGTCCCTCCTACAATTGCGCCGAAGAATTGTAATGTAACGCTTTAAGAGAAAAGCAACTTTTGTAAAAAAATATTTTCTGTTTGGTAGCTCTTGTTAAAACTACTAAGTTTTCAATGGACAATTAAAAAAATTGAGCGAATGCTATTAAAATATCAGCTAAAAATAGTACCGGAAAAATTTTAAATGTAAAATAAAGGCGGTGTATGAAAAAGGTAGTTTATTTTATTCTCGTTTCTCTTCTTGCATTTACATCATGTAAAAAAGACGCAAGCAATCCAGTCAACACTGACACGGTTCCTTCACCGCCAACATTATCAACACCAAAAGATACTTCATCGAATATTGCGGTTCCCGTTGTTTTAGCTTGGAATGAAAGCAGCGGTGCAAAAAGTTATACTTTGCAAGTTTCTTCAAGCAGTTCATTTTCAAGTTTTGTATTTAATAAAAGTGAAATTACGGAGATGACTCAACAAATCCCCGACCTTAATTATTTAGCGGTTTATTACTGGAGAGTAAGCGCAACTAACAGCGCTGGAACTTCTGACTGGTCTAAGGTATGGAGTTTTACTACAACAGGGGAAGCTGCCTTTGTACCTCAATTATCTCTACCCGCAAACGGAGCGATTGACCAAAAACTTTCTCCTGTTTTAACTTGGAATAATACAAGCAATGCCAATAGCTATACTTTGCAAATTTCAACAAACAGTTCTTTTACAAGTTTTGTTTTAGATGAAGATTCATTGACTACAACCACAAAACAAATAAATGATTTAATCGGCTCGACAACATATTATTGGCGTGTTAGTGCAGTAAATAATTTTGGTACAAAAGGTTGGTCGGAAACCTGGTCATTTACAACAGGAGTTGCACCTGCGCCGCCTGTTCTTTTATCGCCAATTGATGGATCAACTGATGTTTCGCTTTCTCCAACGCTTACTTGGAATGCCAGTACTAATGCAACGAGTTATACTCTGCAAGTTTCAACGAGTAGTTCATTTTCAAGTTTTGTTTATAATCAAAGTAGTACAACAACAAATAAACAAATAACGGGTTTAACTAATTCAACAAAATATTTTTGGCGGGTAAGTACAACTAATAACTTTGGAACATCAAATCCTTCTGCTGTTTGGAGTTTTACAACTGGCACACCACCAGAACCACCAACTTTAGCTACACCAACAGATGGGGCAACCGATATATCACTTTCGCCAACGCTTACTTGGAATGCCAGCGGTGGAGCAACAAGTTATACCTTGCAAGTGTCAACTAATAATTCATTTTCGAGTTTCTTAGTTAACCAAAGTGTTACTGCAGTAACTAAACAAATAACCGGGCTAACATTAGCCACAAAATATTATTGGCGTGTAAGTGCTACGGGCAATTTTGGAACATCAAATCCTTCTGCTTTTTGGAGTTTTACAACTGGGGCTGTTCCTTTGGCGCCAATTTTGTTAGAACCACAACATGGCTCAACCGAATTATCGCTTTCTCCAACATTAACATGGAATTCTGTCTCTGGAGCAACAAGTTATAAGTTGCAGGTTTCTAAAGGTAGTTCTTTCACAAATTTATTATTAGTAGTTTTTGATAGTGATATAGGAAATGTAAACAACAAAATAATTACAGGTTTGAAGGGACTAACTCGTTATTATTGGAGATTACAAGCTTTAAATAATTTTGGGTCATCAGCTTTTTCAAACACCTTCTATTTCACTACTACTGGGGCATGTCCAAGTGTACCATCTTTGACTTATGAAGGTAAATTGTATCATACGATTCAAATTGGGAATCAATGTTGGCTGAAAGAAAATCTTGATGTAGGAACAATGATCTCTGGGAAAACTGATGCGAACCAGAATGCAACAATAGAAAAATACTGCTATGATGATAAGTTGGAAAGCTGTTCATCTTATGGGGGTTTGTATCAATGGAATGAAGCGATGGTTTATAATACTGTTGAAGGTTCACAAGGTATATGTCCAAGCGGGTGGCACATACCTACCAAAACTGAGTTCGAGACCTTATCTGCAACCGTGAATAACGATGGTAATTCCTTGAAAGCAATAGGGCAAGGGGCGGGGACAAATGCAAGTGGATTTTCAGCACTACTTGGTGGTTATAGAAAAGTTGACGGTAATTTCTATTCAATTAACGATATAACTAGCTTTTGGAATTCAACAGTTTATGATGCAATAAATGCTCGAAATACTTCTGTGTATGGCAGCACTCTTGGAGTTATTAACTTCTATGATTACGATAAAAAATATGGGTTTAATATCAGGTGTCTCAAGAATTAATAAACTTAAAAGCACATTAGTATAAATGGAAATATATTGTGTAATTATCCAAATTATATAACGTTAAAAGTGAAATCAAAATGAGTAGACGGGAAATAAGTAAAGCCAAGCAAAATGAGATTATAAAAAAAGTTCCGAATCTCCAGCCGCTGAGGGACAAAATCAGGGTTTTAAGTCCAGAAATAATTTCAACCAAGTTCGAACCTAAAAGTAGAATTCCTATCGCATTTGTATGTCTCAACGATTCATTCTCGGTACTACAAGAAGCCAATTATGCTTTAGGAGAATCATTTGCCCACGAAGTCTGGTATAAGGAAGAGACTGAAAATCCAAATGAGTTAACTGCAAATTATTTCATGCGATATTATTCTGACGATGTTGCTCTACGTTTGTATTCAGCAAGTGAGCATTTAGCGAATGCAATCATAAATTTCCTAAAGATAAGCCGGAAAAGTATGTTGCGACATCGGAAAAAATTGAGTAGTGTATCAGTAACAGTTGGTAAATACCTCATTAGGCAGCGACCAAAGCACCCTGTCACTACCTCAATATCCAAGCTTGTTGAGAATCCCGTATGGAAAGACACTATTACATATAGGGATAATTGGGTACACAATCAACCACCGTTGGTTTCTGGTTTAGGTGTTCAGTGGCAACGAAAAACAAGATGGACAGAGATTGTGAAGGATGGAGTTGTAACTGGTCATTTTATGGAATTTGGGGGATCGGGCGATAATCCAAATATCAGTCATGAAGAACTCAGATCAATCGTTGCAAAAGCTTCGTTCGCATTTGTTGAGACATTTGAGTCAGTTATGGACTGCTATTTGGATATTTTATTGAAGAAGGGAATTGTTATTAATGGTAACATTGTAAATGTCAAATTAAAACAATAAAGTGAATTGCTCCTAATACATCTGTTCTGATTTCTTAATTAAGCAATGAGTCCCCACCAAACGGGTAAGACAATTAGACCTTAATAAAATGGACTTTAACTTTAATATGTTTTTCAATTTGAAGGAAATCTTGATCCGAAGTTAGGAGTACAAGGTTATTGTTTGCGGCTAAACTGCAAAGAAGAAAATCAATATTTGAAGCTTGAACTCCCCTAGAGCGGCACGTATTATAAAACTCTGCGGCAAGTTCATAATCTTCGGTAGAGACAGGTAAATCCTTAAAATGCCTCAGCCGTAACTTTAATTGTCTGAACTGTTCCGGTTGTTTAATCCCCGACAGAAGCTCTTGTCTTACCGAACCGCAAAGTACTGCTTGTTTTTTATCAACAAGTTCAGAAAGAAGTTGGATAATCTGTTCATAACTCCGGTCATTTCTTCTGAAAGCAAGCGACCATATGCTAGTATCTACTAAATATCTCATTGAAGAGAGCGCTGTTTTTTATAATTGTAAGAAGAGTCATATTCAATCGTTCCAAACAACTCTTTTACTTTTTGCTGTTTCCTTAAAAGAATGTATTCACGCAATGCAGCATTAACGGTTTCCCGTTTTGTTTTGTGCCTTCCGATTTTCAGCGCTTCTTCAATCAACTTATCATCTAATGCAAGGTTTGTGGCCATACCTTCTCCAAATTGTTACACATTTGTTTACACAATTTTACAGGTATTTACGACTATAATCAAGGAGGAAACAAATTAGGAATCGTTAATTTGTTTTGTTCATTTATTGCTGTTCAAATCTTCTTCCTTCTTAAATTTTTATTTAAACACAAAACCCCCATCTTCCGATGAGGGTTTTTAATAGCTTATGGAGTCCACATTATGCAGCTTGCACCAACAATTTTCGGTTTATTATTTTAAGAGTAAGCCAACTCCACCGGTTGTTCGGTTTCCATTTCAATCTCTTTTGAAATTGAGATAGCGGCAATTGTACCGTCGGAAGTTGCGGTGGTAATTTGTCTGAATGCTTTACTTGCAACATCCCCGACCGCGTAAACATCTTTAATATTTGTTTTCATATTCGCATCGGCTTTAAGATAGCCCCAGTTATCAAGTTCAAAATGCTGTTTAATTTCACTGATATTCGGGATCATTCCGGCAAAAATAAAAACGCCGTCGCAGTGGATTGTGCTTAATTCGTGTGTGTTAAGATTTTCAACCAGCACTTCGTTTACAGATGAACCGTTCTTAATAAATTCACGCGGTTCATATTCAAACATAAATTCTATCTTCGGGTCGGCGAACGCTTTTTCCTGTGCGAGTTTATTTGCCTGCAGTTTATCAAACTGATGAACAATAGTTACTTTTGATGCGAACTTGGTTATGAAAAGAGATTCTTCAATTGCCGAATTTCCTCCGCCAATTACTACAACGTGTTTGCCTTCATAAAATTTAGCATCGCAAGTAGCGCAGTAAGAAATTCCCTGTCCCTTATACTCCAATTCTCCTTTAACGTTCAACGGACGAGGTGAAGAACCGGTAGCAATGACTATTTTCTTTGCGCTGATCGTTTCAACACCGTCAACTACAATAAATTTATTTTGAAGATCTATCCCGGTAATATCAACCGCCGATCTGAAATCCGCACCGGCAGCTTTAGCTTGCTCGGACATATGATGCATCAACATATAACCGGAAATTGGTTCGGAATATCCGGGATAGTTACTTACCAAATGCGTCACTTTTACCTGTCCGCCGGGCAAATCTTTATCAACAACAATGGTTGAAAGTTTTGCTTGCGCCGTATAAATTGCAGTTGTTAACCCTGCCGGACCGCCTCCGATTATTAGCACATCGCACTCTGTTTTTTTAGTCTCAATGTTAGATTTCAATTCGGTTGCTTTTTCATTTGAAATAAGCAACTCAAGATTTTCTACAATCTCGGATCGTTTTACACCACCGGATAATCTGTTCCCTTTTAGCTCACCATCTTTATAAAATAAAAGTGTTGGTGAAGAAGAAACACCCAATGCAACTGCTAAGTCGCGGTTTTCTTGCCGATGAATTTTAACAAATTTAATATCATCACCGTAAACATCCGCTAACGATTCAAATTTGCTCGCAAGGGCTTCACACGGCGGGCATTCTGTTGAATAGAAATCAACGACCACTTTACCTGATTTACTAACTTCGTTCTCAAAGTTTTTACTATCTATGTATGTAACTTTCTCAGACATTATTCATTTTCCTTTGTCATATATGTTGAAATCCCCATACCAATTAATTCGTCTAACGGGCGGCAATCCGGGGAATGAAGCCGACCGGTTTTATTAAACGCAACAGCGGCACAACCGCCTCCGCAGGCGAGTTGCAAACTGCAATCTTTACACTCTGCAATTGTTGTAACATCTCTTTCTTCCCACTCGGTTACTTTATCTTTACTCAGCGTTACTTCAGGGAAAAATGTTCCCAACGATGAACCGGGTTTTCCTACCGTGGCAGTGCATGAATAGATGTGTCCCGTATAGTCGAAAGCCCATTCTGATTTACATCCCGAACATGCATCAAAAAGAGGAGAAGGTAATTCGCCGTTTTCAAAAAGATAATTTGCAATAGAAAAAGCAGGTCTGTGAAATTCCAGAATTTCAGGATACTTCTGTATCTGTTCATAAAGAGTCTGGTAAAACTCTATCCGGGAATAAAGTTTGCTTTGCCCCGCCTGGCAATAGTGCAGTTCATAGTTACGCCCAAACTGTGTTTTGAAATATTTATTCTTCGTCCATCCTTTGCTAATTGCGAAGCGGGCGAGTTCAACCAGATCAGACATGTTGTCTTTATCAAGCACCATTCTGAGATTAATCGTGATGTTATTTTCAAGAGCCCGGTCGATTCCTTCAACTATCTTATGGAACGTGGGAGTTCCACCTTTTAATGGGCGCCTCTGATCATGAGCATCTTCAACTCCATCAAGTGTAACTTGAATTTCTCTTATACTTTTTGTTTTAAGCACATCAATATATTCACTAAGTGTGTAACCGTTTGTAACGATAGCGAGATCAATGTTCGCGAGCTCAGCTTGTTCTAGAAAATAGGTGATAATGCTTTTATATTTTTCTCCGGAGAGTAACGGCTCGCCTCCGAAAAGTGTTATATATTTTTTTCTGTCCTTGAATTCCTTAGTTACATAGCTGAAAAAACTATCTATCAGTTCTTTCGTTGGAGTGTTAAATTTATTTTCGTACCCTGCCTGATAGCAATAGCTGCAATCAAAATTACATGCATACCAGGGAGCGAAAAATATTTGAATTTCATCATTATCACGCAACTCAATAAAATCAAGGTATTTTGAGTTATAAAGTTTTTTCTCAGCCGCTTCATCGGCGAGGTATCCTTTTTCCAGATATTCGTCAATATTAGTATAGTTTCCCGAAATTATTTCGGCAGCTTTGTCGGCATCGAGGATGTCTGCGTTACCCGTAAGAATATTTACCAGGTAAGAAGAATCAGAATTTTTTATTTTTGAAAAGATATTATACTTAGAGAAATACATATTCTATTTTTTTTGTTTATTACTATGATGCAATTAAGTCGATGAAGATTCTATAAGAAATAACAAAAGCTGAATCCATTTACGAATTCAGCTTTTATTTATCCGACGAATCGGAAAGGATAATAATTAATCGTGACAGCCGCGAACGATCGGTGAGATCTTAGCGCAGCATTGTGCAACTTTCTTTTCGGAAACCTGCTTGCTTTTGATTAATGATTTCATGGTTTACTCCTTTAGTGTATTTAGTTATCCTTTGCAACCGCATGATGCGGCTTTTTTTCCATAGATCGTGAAACTTGAAATTTCAATCTTCCCTTTTGAATAAGGCTGACTCTCTTCAAGGATATCAACGTCTATAAAACCTGCTTCGGCAATGATTTTAAGATATTCATCTTTTTTAATCGAACCCGCCCAACATTCAGACACTGCAACCGGATCGTTTTTGTATTCATCAGGAACATCATCAAGTGAGTATATATCGCTTACAACAAAGCGTCCACCTTTTTTTAAGATGCGATAGATTTCATTCCAAACCGCTTTTTTATCCGAAGCATGATTTATTGTGCAATTTGAAATAACAAGATTTGTAATATTAGACGGTAATTTTAACGATTCAAGTTCGGACTTAATAAACTGAACATTTGAAACATCAAGTTTTGCGGCATTCTTTTTTGCTTTTTCAATCATCCCATCGGAAATGTCCAAGCCATAAGCTAATCCATGCTCGCCGACTTCCTGCGCCATTCTAATTACATCGTTCCCGCGCCCACATCCCAGATCAACACAAACTTCACCCGGAAGTGGATTGCTATGGTTAATTGCACCGCCACATGAGAGGCAGCAAGTATCTTCGGCTAATTTACTGTATCGTTCATTAATTACGTTGGTATCCATTCTAATCCCGTTTTAATTTTTATAGTTAGATATAATAATCAGAAAATGGATTCAGATTCCGGAAAATAAAAATAACTGCCGAATGATCTTATGATGTGAACTCCTAATGGAATTCACTTACCTAACCTGGACAAGTCAGAACCAAAAGGGGAATAATGAATAGCGAACAAGGAATGTCGAATTTAGAAGGGCAAAAATTTCATCATTCATTATTTCTTGTTCAATATTCGATATTCAAATTCAAGAACAATATTTCTGGCAATCCGCCGCGGCGGGAAGGTTTATCGAATTTCGATTTTTGATGTTTTGAAAATCTTCTTACTTCTAAAATCGTTAATCCCCGTCTAAGCCGGGCAGGCTTGTTCTTAAATCGTTATTTAAAACATAAAACCCTCATCTTTCGATGAGGGTTTTTTAGAGTAGCGGGGGCAGTCCGCCGCTCCGCCGCGGCGGAGAATTGAACCTACAGCCTTCGAGTTATTTTTCGCCCAAAATATTTTGAAGATATTCTCTACCAACTCCACTCTTTAGCCACTTCTCTCGTTTCAGTGCTTCCGATTTTGTTGGGTATTCTTCTTTATATACAATTTCCCACTTTGTCCCTCGTTTTGTCCAAAAGGAAAGTTTCTTTTCATTATGCTCAGTTAATCTTTTCTCAAGATCTTCAGTCATACCGGTATAGTGCAAACCTTCATGACTCTTTATTACATACATATAAAACATATTAACCTCATAAAATGGAAAAAGGCTACTTTACAGTAGCCTTTGTAGTAGCGGGGGCAGTTCGCCGCGGCGAATTGAACCTACAACCTTCGGGCTCTATCTCAACAATTAGATAAAACAAAAAAGCCGAATTCTCATTCGGCTTTTTTTAGTAGCGGGGGCAGGACTTGAACCTACAGCCTTCGGGTTATGAGCCCGACGAGCTACCAATTGCTCCACCCCGCGGTGTAATATTGTTTTTTCAAAATTTGTGATGCAAATATACAATTAAATCGGCGGGGAAACAAACCATTTTGCTTAAAGTGAAAGCTTTTTCAGCTCCTTTTTTAAACTTTTATAGTGCGGCAGGATTTGGGCAACTTCAGTCCAAAATTTTCTTGAATGATTTAGCTGCCGCAAATGACACAACTCATGAACTATCACATAATCGATCACTTCTTTGCGAAATTTCAAGAGATTATAGTTCAAAGAGATATTTCCGCGGCGCGAGCAGCTTCCCCAGCGGGTCTGTTGTCCTCGAATAGAAAACCGATTTACAGAAAAACCATATTTTGCCGAAAGTTCCCCGGCTCTCTGTAGTAAAAATTTTTTTGCAACATGAAGTAAATATTTTTCGTAAAGTTCTTGAGCAGAGAAAGTGTTTTTTTGAGGTACACTAAAAGTTAATAGGTTGTTTTGAATACTCACGCGGTACTTTTCTAAAAATAAATCCGGTTGAAGCCGTAAAGCAATTTCTTTTCCAAAAAGATAATGTTTTTTTGCTGTGTAAAAAAGATGAGCGTGACTACTGACCCAATCGAGTCTCCCGGTTAAGAATCTTTCCCCTTCGGCAAAAGAGATGCGCTGCGGAATCACCAATTCAAGTTGTTGCCGACTGATCCGTAACTGCAAATATTTCGCTTTTTTGCTGAACCGGTAACGGTAAGTCAGTTCTTTTGAATCGACTTCAATGGTTTGTGAAAAATATTCATTCGCCATTTTTATGATTTTTTGTAAACCGTTTTCTCTTTTGAATCAAGAAGTTGGATTCCGAGAGATTTTAAATCATCTCTAATCTTATCCGCCAGCGCAAAGTTCTTTTCCGCTTTTGCGGTAATGCGAAGTTGAATAAGTATCTCGATCAATTCATTTTCAAGTGAGGCTGTTTCTTCTTTTCTTTCAAAACTTGCAATGCCAAAAACATCAACCGCAGTTCTTTGAAGAAATTTTTCTACTTTTTCTAAGAACGATTTATCTATTTGAGGATATTCAACAAAGAGACGGTTCACTTCCTTAATAAAATCAAAAATAACGGCAAGCGCTTTGGCGGAATTAAAATCATCATCCATCGCTTCTTCAAAATCGTTGTAATACTTTTTGCACGAGAAAGGAATTTTCTTCGCGTGGTCAACAGCCGTTTTTTGTTTTTCTTTTAAGGTGAAAAGAAAATTCTCAATCTTCTCTAATCCTTTTTTTGAAGCATCGAGCAATTCTACGCTGTAATTAAGCGGTCCGGAGTAGTGCGTCTGTACAAAGAACAAGCGGATCACTTCTGCCGGATAACTTTTTACCACATCTCGAGCAGTAAAAAAATTGCCGAGTGATTTGGACATTTTTTCATTGTCAATATTCAAAAATCCAAAGTGCATCCAATATTGCACGAAAGGTTTTCCGGTTGCGGCTTCGCTTTGCGCAATTTCATTTTCGTGATGCGGAAAGATCAGATCGCTTCCGCCGGCGTGTATATCAAATGTTTCACCGAGATGCTTGCAACTCATCGCAGAGCACTCAATATGCCAGCCGGGGCGTCCTTTGCCCCACGGACTTTCCCACGAAGGTTCTCCTTCTTTTGCTTTTTTCCAGAGAGAAAAATCGAGCGGATTTTTTTTCTCATCGTTAATTTCAACCCGTGCACCGCTTTCCAGGTCATCAACATTTTTTCCGCTTAACTTTCCGTAATCGGTGAATTTTGAAACATTATAAAAGACATTTCCATCTACGTTGTAAGCAAATCCTTTTTCCACCAATGACTTAATCATCGCAATAATTTCGTCAATATGCGCTGTTGCTTTCGGATAAATGGTCGCCGGTTTGATGTTCAATTTTTTTAGATCTTCAAGAAAGGCATTGGCATAAGTTTCTGCAACAACGGAGTATTCCTTTTTCCCTTCAATCGCTTTCTTAATAATCTTATCGTCAATATCGGTAATATTCATTATATAAGTTACGTTGAAGCCTTTATATTCAAGGTAGCGGCGGATAACGTCAGCCATAATGAATGAGCGGGCGTTGCCGATGTGAAAATAATCGTAAACGGTTGGACCGCAGACGTACATTTTCACTTCATTCGAAACGAGCGGGATGAATTCTTCTTTTTTATTTGTTAATGTGTTGTAAAGTTTAAGCATATAAGTTTTTCTTAAAAATTGATCTTTTGTTTTGAAAATATAAGAATTAATTCGTTCGCAATTTTAGCAAAAGATTTTGGAAATCTTCCGGTAATTCGGAATCGAAACTAACAAATTCATTTGTTGCGGGATGGATGAAGCCAAGTTTCTTTGCGTGCAACGCCTGCCTTGGCATAATTTCAAGAAGATTTTCCATTCTGCTTCTCAATTTCGGAAGCTGCGCACTAAAAATTAATTTCCTTCCGCCATACGTTTCATCGCCGAAGATAGGGTGTCCGTTGCCGGAAAGATGCACTCTTATTTGATGCGTTCTCCCGGTCTTAAGATGAATTTTTAAGAGCGAAGTAAATTCAAAGTCTTCAATTACTTCATAGAGAGTAACGGCTGTTTTTCCTTCATCTTTGCTGATGGTAAATTTTTTTCGATCGCTTTTACTCCGCGCAATATTATGAGTGATCTCTCCTTGCTTCTCTTTAAAAATTCCCCAGGCAACCGCCCAATATTCTCTTTCGATTGAATGTTTTGCAAATTGTTTCGCAAGTTTAGCGTGGGTTACATCATCTTTTGCTACTACCAAAAGTCCGCTCGTGTTTTTATCGATGCGATGAACGATCCCCGGGCGTCCGGCTTCATTTACATCGCTTAGATTTTTTGAATGATGGAGCAGTGCGTTAACCAGCGTTCCGGTGTAATTAGAAAATGCCGGATGAGCCACCATTCCCGCGGCTTTATTAACCACGATCAGATAATCATCTTCGTAAATGATATCCAATGGAATCGCTTCCGGTTCTGCTTTTTCTGGGCGTGGAGAAATGGGAATTGTAACTTCAATCAGATCATTCGGAACAACTTTGTAATTTGCTTTTGTCGGTTTGCCATTTACAAATACGAGTTGTGCGTCAATCAGTTTTTGAACTCTAGTACGGCTTGCGTTCTCAATTACATTCGAGAGAAAAAGATCAATCCTTTCTTTCTGTTTACCTGCAGTGACCTCAATTTTGAATTTCTTCTCTGTTATCAGATTCGTCATTGTTTACTTTTTCTTTTTCGAGAGTACTCTCGGTGGAATCAGATTTTTCTTCGCTTTGAAGAGTCTGCGTTGACAATTCAATATTCTGATCGGTTGTGATTGAAATTTCTTTATGTTCCTGCTGATGCTGCTTGTAGAAGAGAAGCAGGATCAACACGCCAATAGAGACGCACATATCGGCAACATTAAAAATAGGCCAGCGGTCGTAGGTTCTTCCAAAAATTTGAAAATCGAAAAAATCGAAATCGAAAAAATCAACTACCTTCCCGTAAAAAATTGAGGAATAACTGTAGAAGATGCCGTAAAAAACACGGTCTATTAAGTTACCTAACGCACCGGCAAGAATCATTGATAACGCTATGCGCAAACTGAGACTTTGTTTTCTGACTGAGTAGAGATAAATAAATAATCCAATGCTAGCAACAATCGAAAAAAGTGAAAGCCACAATTTTGCATTATCGGTAACATCAACTCCAAATGCCATTCCGGGATTTTCAACAAATGTTAATTGAAAAAAATCTCCAATAACTTTTATGCTTTCTCCGTAATACATTCCTTCGTGACGAAGATTTAAAAACGGAATGGAGAAACCTTTAACCCAGAATTTTGATAACTGATCCACAATAACCATGACAAACGTAACATAAAGAACTTTCACGCGCTTAACCTTTGCTCACTAAAAATTAGAATAGCCTACTGATGATTTTTTAATTTAGTCTCTTGCAGCATTTTAATTTGAACGCATTGCTGGCTGTGCGGAACCGCCTCAAGTCTCGCTTTTGGAATAAGCGGACAAGTCGGGCATAAATGTTTTGGTTCTTCAATACATTCAAGGCACAAACCGTAAGTTCCGGCGTCGACTCTTTTCAAAGCGTCATCCAAATAACTTAAAAATTTATTTTCGCGCTGATAATACAAGAAAGTCTTTTCGCGTTCCATTGCATCGGTTCCCTGCTCCGCCATGTGCAGTGAATAAGGAGAATTCTCATTTATATATTCACCGGTGGTTGGGTCTTTCATCTGCTCTTGCAAATTCTGGAGCTGTTCGCGGATTTCTTTTTGCTTATCAAGAATTACTTTTCTAAAGTGTTCAAGGTCTTTTTTGTTGTACCCTTTAACAACTTTGTGAACCGGTTTCTTTTCTTCAACAATAACTTCAACCTTTTTTTCTTTTTTAACCGGTTGAACTTTTTCTACTTTTTTCTTCACAATAACACTTTCTATTTTCTTTTCTTTCGAAACCTTAGCAATAACTTTTTTCTCGGGTTTCTTCGATTTTACCGTCGTCAAAATTTTTCCATTTGATTTCTTGCTAATTGGTACAGGGGCTTTTTTAGCAATTACTTTTTTCACTTCCACTTTTTTTGCAGAAGGCTTGGCAGCAGTTAGCTTTTTAGCAGTTGTCTTCTTCACCGCTGTTTTTTTAACGGCGGTTTTTGATGTTGAAGATTTTTTTACCATAGTTTTATTCCTCTTTTTATTCTAAAACTTTTTGGATAGTTATCGAAACCGAATGAGCGCCGATTTCCCAACTCTGAGAGAATCCGGGCTCACCTATTTCAAATGTAATTTTGTTTGCTAAAGTTTCATTTGAAATGTACTGATTAAATAATTTAATTGCATTAACAAATTCATCAACCGCTTCAAAGCTGATAAGGATTCTATCAGTTACTTCAAACCCGGCATCCTTCCGCATATTTTGTACACGGTTAACAAACTCGCGGGCAAGTCCTTCTTGAATAAGCTCGTCATTCAACAGTGTATCAAGCGCTACTGTAACACCTTCGTCGCTTTCAACAGACCAGCCGGTAATTTCCGAGCTTATAATTTCTACATCCTCTTTCTGAACTTCGAAAGTTTCAGTTTCTAAAGTTACAAAAACGGATTCTCCTTTTTCAAGTTTTCCTATTAAATCTTTATTAAATTGTCGAATGGAATTGGCAACCGGATTAACTTTTTTACCGAATTTTGGTCCCAGAGTCTTAAAATTCGGTTTTGCCGATTTAGTCACAATATCCGCATCATCCTCAAGAATGATCAATTCTTTAACATTAACTTCCTCAAGAATAACATCTTTCATCTGGCTTAAAGAATCACGTTTTGCCGCATCCACCGCAACCATAATTTTTTGTAATGGCTGACGAACTTTTAAGTTCAGTTTTGCTCGCATTGCACGGGTTAAATAAACTACCCGCTGTGCAAGTTCCATTTTTTCTTCGAGCACTTTATCAATAAATTTTACTTCGGGGAAATCAGTTAAGTGAACCGATTCAAACGGCTCTTCTTTTGTGTTTTCATTCAGATTTTGATACAATTCCTCTGAAAAGAAAGGAGCAAACGGTGAAAGAAGTTTTGAAATAATTTTTAAACTTTCATACAGTGTTTGGTAAGCCGCAATTTTATTCTGATTATTTTCCGATTTCCAGAAACGTCTTCTATTCCTTCTTACATACCAGTTTGAAAGATGATCGATCGTAAACGAATAAATGAGCCGGGCAGCTTTGGTAACGTCATACGCATCCATAAACTGTTGATATTCTTTTACAACCGAATTAAGTTTGGAAATTATCCAGCGATCAATTTCGGGCCTTTCTTCATACGGGATAAACTTTTCGCTAAAATTGAACTTATCAATATTTGCATACAAGGCAAAGAATGAATACGTATTTAACAAAGTTCCGAAAAATTTTCTTTGCGTTTCCGCCAGATCATCTTCGCTGAATAAGGTTGGTCGCCACGGCGGATTATTTACCGTTAAATACCAGCGAGTTGCATCGGCACCATATTTATCAAATAAAGTAAACGGATCAACAGTATTCCCTTTTGACTTAGACATTTTCTGTCCGGACTTGTCTAAGATTAAATCGTTAACAAGAACATTTTTATAGGCGACCTTATCGAACAGCATTGTAGAAATTGCATGCAGAGTATAAAACCAACCGCGCGTCTGATCTATCCCTTCGCAAATAAAATCCGCCGGAAAATTTTTATCAAACCATTCTTGGTTTTCAAACGGATAATGATACTGGGCAAACGGCATAGAACCGCTATCAAACCAAACATCAATTAATTCCGGAGTTCGTTTATAAACTTTTCCGTTTCGTTCAAATTTAACATCGTCAACAAAAGGTTTATGAAGATCGATTTCTTCAGCGGGTAAATCTTTTACGAGAATTTTATTTCCGTCCCGTTCAACAAACCCTTCTTTCAATTCAGCCACAGAACCCACAGCGAACATATCACCGTCATCGTTTAGCCAAAGAGGAAGCGGCGTTCCCCAATAACGATCGCGCGAAAGTGACCAGTCTTTGTTTTCTTCAAGCCAGTTACCAAATCTTCCGGCGCCTACTTCAGGCGGACACCAATTGATAGTTTTGTTCAACTCGATCATCCGTTTAGAAATTTCTGTTGTGCGGATGTACCAACTGTCGCGTGCGTAATAGATCAAAGGATTGTCGCATCGCCAACAATGCGGGTATGAATGAAGATGATCGTTACCTGCTTTGTAAATGAGATTGCGTTCTTTCAAATTTCTCACAACATCGGGATCAACACCTTTTTCTTCGTGAGTGGTAAACTTGAGCGATTTTACTAATCGTCCGGCAAAGTCTGTAACTTCGTCGGTAAATCTTCCGCTTTTTGTAACCGGTTGAAGAAACGGCAGATCAAATTTCTTAGAGGCTTCATAATCGTCGGCGCCAAATGCAGGAGCAATATGAACCACACCGGTACCGTCTTCCGTGCTTACGAATTCACCGGGAATAACATACCAGCCTTTTTTATCGGTTGGAATATATGAGAACAACGGTTCGTATTCTTTATTTAAAAGATCGGCGCCTTTTACTTTGGCAACGAGTTCATATTCTTCTTTGATAACAGACAAACGGGCTTCGGCAATATAAAAGATTCCGTGTTTTTCTGTTTTTATTTTTACATAATCGATTTCAGCACCGACAGCAAGAGCAACGTTTGAAATCAATGTCCACGGCGTTGTTGTCCAAACTAAAATTGCGGCGTCTTCATCTTTTAATTTGAATTTGATATAGACGCTTGGATCGTGAACATCTGCGTAACCAAGCGCAAGTTCGTGCGAAGAAAGTGGCGTTTCGCAATGGGGACATTGGGGTACAATTTTAAATCCTTTATAAATCAATCCCTTTTTTACATATTCCGAAAGCGCCCACCAAACCGATTCGATATAATCATTCGTGCAAGTTATGTATGCGTCATCAAGATTGATCCAGTAGCCCATCCGCTCTGTAAGCGTTTGCCAGCCTTGTTTCATTTCGATATGACCGTAGACCAAATCTTTTGCTTTTTGGTTGAATGCGGCAACGCCGTACTTTTCAATATCCGATTTTTGCGAAAAGTCCAACTCTTTTTCAAGTGCAATTTCAACCGGCAAACCGTGCGTATCCCAACCGGCTTTTCTATGAACTTGATACCCTTGCAACGTTTTGTAACGGCAGATCAAATCTTTAAGAGTTCTTGCCATCACGTGATGAATGCCAGGTTTTCCATTTACTGTTGGTGGTCCCTCATAGAATGTGAAAGTTTTTTCTTCGCTTCGCGATTGAATACTTTTTTCAAAAATTTTATGCTCTTGCCAGAACTTGAGAATCTCTTTTTCTAAAGTAGCGTAGTTTACAGAATCAGAATATTGTTTGAACATGTGCTTGTTTATTTTAGTAGTTAGTTGTTTGTCGTAATTTGTTTATTGTGCTTCGTATTTCTTAATGAGTTCGCGTTCAATTTGAATGAACTCTTTCAATTCTTTTTCTATCCGTTCCTTTTTCAGTAACGTATTTTTTGCACTCGCTTCTGCATCGTTAATGATCTTTTCAGCCTTTACTTTAGCTTCCAGAACCGTTAAAGCCGCTTCGTCTTTTGCCGATTTAATATATTCTTCAAAAATATTTAGTTTCGATTTTACTTCGAGCAATTCTTTTTGAAGCGAAAAAATTTCTCCCATCGCCATACCAAAAAATGCCATTGTGCCTAACATAATATCGCGCAGTGTATAAAGAATAATATTCTCCGCTACAAGACTGCTGGCAGAAAAATATTCTTTAAAGAACGTTACAAGAAAAATGCTGACAAATGAAGTTGCTATTGCAAGCGCAAAAATTATCTTTCCGCCAACGTGCCAATCGTATGATTTGTTCATATACCAGCCAAGTGCAAAACAAAAAACCGAAATGACGAACCAGACCGCAAAATTATTTTCACCGAATTTAAAGATTTCCGTATCTAAAAAATTCGAAATGAATATCAGCACCGCTATTAAAGCCGGGGCAAAGTATGACGCGAGTTTTTTTGTTGCGCTCATAATTTTTTTATAACCTCTTTCATCAATAAGGTCATTTTAGGTTCGGCAGTCATCGCCGCTTCAATAATTTCTTCCAGCACGGCAGGTTTAAGTGAATCGGGAAAACATTCATCCGTAATGATGCTGAATCCGAGCACTTTCATTCCCATGTGGTTTGCCACAATATTTTCCGGAACGGTTGACATTCCAACTACATCCGCGCCGATAGCACGCAAGAAGCGGTATTCGGCTTTTGTTTCAAGATTTGGACCCGACACCGCAACATAAACACCTTTGTGCACTTTAATTTTATTCTCAAGTGCAACGGATTCTGCAAGTTCAATTAATTGCAAATTGTACGGTTCACTCATATCTGGAAAACGGGAACCAAGTTCGTCTTCATTTTTCCCGATGAGTGGATTATCGCCAAGTAAATTAATATGATCCAGCATTAACATAATATCGCCGCGCCGGTAAATGGGATTCATTCCGCCGCAAGCATTTGAAACGAGCAAAGTTTCGACTCCAAGAAATTTCATTACGCGAACAGGATACGTAATTTGCTGCATGGTGTAGCCTTCATAAAAATGAAATCTTCCTTGCATTGCAATAACGTTCGTTCCGTTTATTTTTCCGAAAATTAATTTTCCCTTATGCGATTCAACAGTCGATAAGGGAAAATGCGGCAGATCGGCATAATCAATTTCGTGAGTGATTTGGATTTCCTTTACAAGTCCACCGAGTCCCGTTCCGAGAATAATGCCAACCGGGTAATTTTCAGAAGTTTGTTTTCTGATTACTTCGAGCGTTTCGTTTATTTTTTCAGTTAATGCACTCATAAAATTCTATCCACAAAATCGTCAATATTAATTTCAACTTTAGTTTGTCTTTCCGGCTTCTTTGCAACGGAAGGTTCAAAATCGGCTTTATCAATTTTCATTTCCAAAAGATGAGACTGAGTTGTAATGATCGCCTTTAGTTTTGCAATGATCAGATCGCGTTCCTCGCGTAAATTTATAATGGAATTCCGGATATCATCAGCATTTTCTTTTGCTTTTTCAACCATTTGAGAAGCTTTGATCTCGGCTTCTTTCAACATCAACGCAGTCTGTTTTTTAGTTGATTCCACAGCCTTTGCGGAATTTTCCTGCGTTTTTAAAAGCGTGTCCTGCAGATTTTTTTCGATCCGTTTGAATTCAGCTAACTGCACATTTGCTTCTTCAAGCTGTTTTTTCATGGAATCATTTTCCGTTTGAAGTTCTTCAACTTCCGAAGCGATCTTTTCCAAAAAAGAATGAACTTCTTCTACTGAAAATCCTCGGAATGCTTTATTAAATTCCTGCCGCTTAATGCTTAATGGTGATGTTCTCATATTTTTTTTACGTTGAATAATTTCTTGTGCCAAAAATTGCCGTTCCGATGCGCAACATTGTAGCGCCTTCTTCAAGCGCGAGTTCAAAATCGCCGGTCATTCCCATTGAAAGTTCTTTAAGTCCAAAACCTTTTCCGTTTAACTGATCTTTTAAAAGCCGAAGCTGAACGAAACTTTGACTGACTTTTTTCTCATCATCCGTAAACGGCGCCATCGTCATCAGTCCAACGAGATTTATGTTTGGATTTTCTTTGCAAAACCCGGCGATCTCTTCAATCTCTTTTTCGGAAGTTAACCCATGCTTGGTAGCTTCTTCCGAAGTCTTAATTTCTAAAAGAATCTTCTGCAATTTATTTTGTTTTTGAGCTATTTTCGCAATTTCTTCAGCAAGTTTCAATTTATCGACCGAGTGAATAAACTCCGCTCTCGGCACAACATATTTTGCTTTATTCGTTTGCAAGTGTCCGATAAAATGCCACGAGACATCTTTCGGGACAAAATCATATTTTTCTACAAGTTCCTGCGCCCAATTTTCTCCGAAATCTTTCTGTCCGCAGTTCACCGCTTTCAAAACAGATTCATACCCGTAAGTTTTGGAGACGGCAATTAAGGTTATTTCTGCCGGATTTCTGCCGATTTTAATACATTTTTCGGCAATTTCTTCACGGACTCTATTCAGGTTCTCTTTAATCATAATAAAATCAAGTTTGTAAACCTATTGCTTTTCTTTGCAAAAATCAATAAAAATTACTGAAAATTTTTCCGCCAAGTTTTTTGCGGTTTTTCTCCCTAATTCCTTATTTTTCAAATGAATTTTAATTTTAAAGGGATTTATGAAAAAACTAACCATCATTTCCTTAATTTTTCTTTCGGTGCAACTATTTTCGCAAATGCAATCACTGGTTTACCAACCACATTATGCGGAAAAATCACAAGTTGATTCACCACTTCATGTACAAAAAAATATCATACATCCAAAAACTTTAAAAGTAATCGGCCAAGGTTTAGGTGGAACTGCTCTGGGGATATTGGGTGCCATTAGCGGAGGATCAGTTGGATATTTAATTTCCAAGGAACAACATGCTAATTTCCCATATATTACTACTCCAGAGTTAATTGGTGGAATGCTCGGATATTCTTTGGGAAGTACTCTTGGAGTTTATTGGATTGGAAATAATAAAGAGCTAAAAGGGTCGTTTAACTATACGTTCCTTGGTTCAACCATTGGCGCGGTAGCTGGAGGGTTAGGACTTTGGGTCATAGGTCCTTTCGCTCTTTTGTTGCCGAGTGTTGGCGGAATAATAGCTTTTTATCTTTCTGCTGAAGAAGTTATTCCGGTAAAAACAGATTCGTTAATTCAAATTCAAAATGAAAAAGTTCAGTTTGGTGCTCCAAGAATATTTCTAACAAGAATTGATGAGACCTCGAATAAGTTAAGATACAATTTTGAACTGCTTCGAGTAAATTTTTAACTAATAAAATCTGTTCAACGATCAATTTTTATTTTGCGGATACTCCAATCTGCCCCATCCTTCAGCAAAAAAATTCCTATTTTTGTAAAACAATATTTCTATGATGAACACACACCAATTTGATACCATAATTATCGGCAGCGGACTCGCCGGATTGTATTCAGCTATTCACGCTGCAAAACATGGAAGTGTTGCGCTGATTACAAAAACCACTCTCGATCTTTCAAATTCATATTGGGCACAAGGTGGAATTGCCGCTGCAATCTCTAAAGACGATTCTCCTTTACTTCATTTTGAAGACACACTTTCTGCCGGAAGAAATCTTTGCGATAAAACTGCTGTTGAAGTTTTGGTAAATGAAGGAAGAGAAAGAGTCTTCGAGCTTATCGAAATGGGAATGCCGTTCGATAAAGAAAATGGTGAAATTGCTCTCGGACTTGAAGGAGGGCATTCGCGGCGAAGAGTTTTGCATGCAGGCGGAGATTCTACCGGACGCGATATTGTAAATTTTGTTTTGAAATCTGTTTTGGGAAACAAACGCATCTCCATTTTTGAAAATAAATTTGTTTATAATTTACTCGTCCAAGAGAACGAATGCATTGGCGTTTCTGCGTATGATTTTATGGAGAATAAAAATTTTCACTTTCTCGGTAATTCGACAATTCTCGCTTCCGGTGGAGGCGCGGCAGTTTATTTAAGATCTACAAATCCACATACCTCGCTTGGGGATGGTGTTTCTCTCGCCTACAATATTGGAGCAGAAATTGAGAGCATGGAGTTTATGCAATTCCATCCAACGGCATTTTATTCGCCGGGCGGTGAAACATTTTTAATCAGCGAAGCCGTCCGTGGAGAAGGCGCTTATCTTGTCAATTATAACGGAGTTCGATTTCTGCAGGAACAAAATTTAACTGAACTTGCCCCGCGCGATGTTGTTTCCGAAGCAATTTTTAACGAGATGAAAAATTCAGGCGAACCAAATGTTTTTCTGAAACTTGATCACCTTGATGCGGAAAAAATAAAATCACGCTTCTCAAATATTTATAGTGAAACGATGCGCTTTGGAATTGATATGACAAAGCAACCGCTTCCTGTAGCGCCTGCCGCACACTTTATGATCGGTGGAATTAAAACCGGATTGAGCGGAGAGACAAACATAAGCCGTTTGTATGCAGTGGGTGAAGTCGCTTCATCCGGTATCCACGGTGCAAACCGGCTTGCAAGTAATTCACTGCTCGAGTGTTTGGTTTTTGCGAAGCGAGCAGTTGAGGATTCGTTAAGCTACAAGAAGATTAAAAATTTCTCAGACAAAATTGAGACTTCTCCACCATTCAAAGTTGCAAAAGAAAAAGAGAGTGATTTTTTATATGCAAAAAATTTGATCTCAAAACTTTTGTGGGATAATGCCGGGATAGTTCGCACAAAAGAAAAACTAAATCTTGCAATCGGAAAACTGAATGATCTTTCTGCTCAACTAAAACTTGTTAAAAATGAATATTACTCGTTTAGAATTTCAAGTTTGCTGCTGTTTTCCAAACTGTTAACCTCGGCAGCATTAATAAGAGAAGAAAGCCGCGGAAGTCATTTACGAAAAGATTTTCCTGAAGAAAGTCTGAACTTTCAAAAAACCATTATTCAACAAAAAGATAAACCGGTAAAATTTTTTAACATTAAATAATCGAATATGAAGTTAAATCAAAAAGAAATTGAAAGAGTAATTCTTACCGCGCTGAAAGAAGATATTGGCGCCGGTGATACTACAACAAATCTGATCATCGAAAAAAAGCAACAAGCAAAAGCATTCTTTCTTGCAAAAGAAGATGGAATTATAGCCGGACTTGCAATCGCTAAAATGGTTTTGCAAAAATTTGACAAGACAATAAAATGGAAATCATTTATAAAAGATGGAGAATTCGTCTCTGCCGGAA
This sequence comes from Ignavibacteria bacterium, assembly GCA_030693705.1. Lineage (GTDB taxonomy): Bacteria > Bacteroidota > Ignavibacteria > Ignavibacteriales > Ignavibacteriaceae > UBA1563. The sequence continues at coordinate 40,999 of JAUYAB010000042.1, forward strand.
CTCACATTGCTGAAGTAAAAGGATCGTTGCGAGATTTATTAACGGGCGAACGAACTGCGCTGAATATTTTGCAAAGAATGTCAGGTATCGCAACAGCAACAAATAGTTTTGTTGACGCTGTGAAAAATACAAATGCAAAAATTCTCGATACTCGAAAAACTGTTCCGGGTCTGCGTATGCTCGATAAATATGCTGTAAAAATCGGCGGCGGAACAAATCACCGCAGCGGACTTTTCGATATGGTTTTAATTAAAGATAACCACATCAAAGCGGCAGGAAGCATTTCAAACGCCGTTGCCAAAATTAGAAAAGGTGCAACACAAAAAATTAAAATAGAAGTTGAAACAAGTAATCTTGATGAAGTTCGTGAAGCATTGAAAAACAAAGTCGAAATTATCATGCTCGATAATATGACGGTCTCGATGATGAAAGAAGCGGTAAAAATAATCGCGGGGAAAGCTAAAGTAGAAGCTTCAGGAAATGTAAACTTCAAATCGATTAAAGCAATTGCTGAAACCGGAGTTGATTTTATTTCCGTCGGCGCACTTACACATTCCGTAAAAGCGCTGGACATCAGTATGAAAATAATGTAGAAATTTTTTCTCCGGTTAATTTTGAATGAAAAGGAAATTATTATGAATGATATGCTAAACGAAATTTTAAAATTGAAAAAAGAAAAGAACGCGGTAATTCTTGCGCATAATTACCAGATTCCGGAAATACAGGACATAGCCGATTTCGTCGGTGATTCGCTCGGACTTTCGCAGCAAGCCGCATCAACAAAAGCAGAGTTGATCGTTTTTTGCGGTGTTCATTTTATGGCGGAAACGGCTTCGATTATTACTCCGAACAAAAAAGTAATCATTCCCGACTTGGATGCAGGTTGTTCCCTTGCCGCTTCTATCACTGCAGTTCAATTGCGTGAATGGAAGGAACAATTTCCAGACGCAGTAGTGGTTTCCTACATCAACACAACCGCAGAAATTAAGGCTGAAACCGATTATTGTGTAACTTCCTCCAACGCAGTAAAAGTTGTTGAAGCGATTCCGCGAGACAAAAAAATCCTTTTTTTGCCTGATAGATTTTTGGGTCAATATGTTTCTTCAATTACCGGACGCGAAATGGAAATTTGGAACGGTGCGTGTCACGTGCATGAAAAGATCAGAGATATTGATTTCGCAGAAGTGCAAGTAAAACATCCCGGCGCAGAATTTCTTATTCACCCGGAATGCGGTTGTTCAACTTCTTGCATGATGAGGTCGCGTCAATTCCCTGACGCAACAAACATCCACATCCATTCAACTGAAGGAATGATCAACTTTGTAAAAAAATCAGATAAAAATGAGTTTGTCATCGCAACAGAAGTTGGAATTCTCCATCGGCTAAAAAAAATAAATCCTTCGGCTAAAATTTATCCGCTAAGTAAAAAAGCGGTTTGCGAATACATGAAGATGATAACAGTTGAAAAACTTTACAATGCGCTGTTGAATGAAAAGTTTGAAGTGAAAGTCCCGGAAGAGTTAGCGGCAAAAGCGCGTATATCAATTGAAAGAATGCTCGCAATTGTTTGATGGGCGGATGTCGTTCAAAATTTTTAATTGATTTTTGTAAATAATGAATAAATCATCAAAGTGATTTTTTGTAATTTGGCATCAACAAAATTTAGGAATATGGTATGGCTGAAATAGAATTATTAAATCAGATGAGAGAAAAAGCTTCAAGAAGAAGAAAAACCATTGTGCTGCCGGAATCGCACGACGAGCGCGTATTGAAAGCCGCTGAAATACTTAACAAAGAAAACATTGCTTCAATAATTACGGTTGGGAATGAAAATAAAATCCACGAAGATGCGGCAAAACTCGGCGTTAATCTTTCCGGGATCAGAATTATCAATCCCGAAACTTCCGACAAACTGAGCGACTTCTCGAACATTTTTTACAATGCACGTAAGCATAAAGGAATCACCATTGAGCAAGCTCGCGAGACAGTTAAACGCGATCTTTTTTTCGGCGGAATGATGGTGCGCGAAGGAATGGCTGACGGAAGCGTTTCCGGTTCGATTGCAACAACCGGTGATGTAACAAGAGCCTCAATTTTTTGTGTTGGACTCGGAGAAGGAATTTCGATCCTCTCAAGTTTCTTTTTAATGGTTTTCCCGGAAAAAGTTTACAGCTTTGCCGATTGTGCGGTAAATCCAAATCCAACCGCGGAGCAGCTTGCCGATATAGCAATATCCACAGCGGACAATCATAAAAAATTAACCGGCGAAGAACCTTACATCGCCATGCTTTCCTTTTCAACTAAAGGAAGCGCCGAGCATGAATTGATTGATAAAGTCCGCGCTGCCACAAGTTTTGTTCAGCAAAAGAGATCGGACTTAGCGGTTGACGGCGAACTCCAGTTTGATGCGGCTATTGTTGAAGGCGTTGGAAGAAAAAAAGCTCCGGGCAGCAGTGTTGCCGGTAGAGCAAATGTGCTCGTCTTCCCCGATCTGAATTCCGGAAACATCGGATATAAAATTGCTCAACGTCTCGGCGGAGCAGAAGCAGTTGGACCAATTAATCAAGGATTGAAAAAACCATTTTTTGATTTAAGCCGCGGCTGCAGCGTTGATGATATTGTAAACACTGCCGCAATTGCATGTTTGATGACTTAGTGTTTTCTTGTGCCCTTTGTGTCTTAGTGGTGAAAAGACTTTTACCACTGAGGCACTTAGCACACTGAGATTCACTAAGAAATAAAAACTTTCCCCAGGAACAAATCAACTTTATATTCTTTTAAAGCAAGAATAAAAAACGGAACGGAAAGCGCATAGTAAGAAATGTCAAATCTGCTGTTAAAAATAGCCTCGCTTATTCCAACATCTCCAATGGTTATCATCATTGAAATTGAAACGAGAAGAAAAGTTAAGACACCTGAAGCAAAAAGTAATTCTTGAAAATCCGCTATCATCCATCCGATATATAAAACAAAAAATGGAAAAATGAAGAAAATCCATTTCGGCAAATAAATTGTCTGTACTGCAAACGGACCTTTATTTAAGAAGATTTCCGCATTCCACAAATAAAATGGAAGTAGGGAAAGAAGAAAAACGGAAAGAGAAATTGCTAAAAAGACCGCTCCGTTTTTCAAATTATTTCTGAAAAAGAAAAGAAGAAACATCGCAAGCCAGAGAAATGCAATCAATCTTGTTGAAAGAAAAAAGCCGAACATCAAAGCAAGGACAAAGAAAGAAATGGTTTTCTTTTGTTCATTCAGTTTCTGTTCTGCAAGAAAGAAAAGTGATATTATGAGTACCGTGTTTGTAAATAGTTCACTTCTTACTGCAAGTTCATAAAAAGTTGTAGGTAGAAAAAGAAGCAACAGCATTTTTACATAATACTCTTTTTTTGTTTTTACAGATTTAATAAGCAAAATCAGAAAAAGGAATAATCCAAAAACTTCCAAATAGCCGGCATCACCAATCAAATAAAAAGGAGAAGCAAGAAAAAAAAGAAATGGGAAACCGGAAGGATTAGCCTTTGTTCCGTAAGGAAAAATTCCTTGCTGAAAATTTGAAAGCCACTCTAATACCGCGGGGAACCTTCCAACCCGCGTTGATTGAGGAATGAACGCCATTGAAACCGTAACAAGTAAAAGGAATCCTAAAACGGGTAGCAATTGTTTTGCAGAAAAAGCGGTGTTGTACGCTTCACTTTTTTTATCAATAAAAAACAAGAGAAGTATCCCGACGGTTATGAATAGAACCGGAGGAAGAACAAAAAGACCTCCATACCGCACGGAATATTTAAAAACAAACAGCGCTCCGATAAATAATAGGAACGCTGCTGAAAAAATATTTATAAAATGTTTCTTAGTAAACAAAATTAAAATCGCTTTCCACTTTCTACTTTATACTTTCAACTTTTTCAGGTTTTGGAGGACGCTGGTACATTTCACACATCTCTTTGTACTTACCGGCTAAATCATAAGGAACTTGATCCCAGGTAAAACGCCAGCACCAATTACCACCAAGTTTTCCAGGGAAGTTCATCCGCGCTTCATTGCCGAAGTTTAGCATATCCTGCAGAGGAATAACTACTATTTTTGCAACGGAGGCGTAAGCGGTTTTTATTAACTGAGACGTGATATCATTCCCATGATAACCAAGATATTTTTGCGTGAAATCGTAGATATCATTTTTATTTTTTTCTTTTTTTGCTCGTTCAAAGTAGCCGCGGGTTGTATCGTTATCATGCGATCCGGTATGCACCACGCAATTTGGAATAAAGTTATGCGGTAAAAATTTTGTTTCCATTCCGGTACCGAAAGCGAATTGAAGAATTTTTATTCCGGGAAAATCAAATTTGTCTCTCAGCGCATTTACTTCTTTTGTAATAACTCCAAGGTCTTCCGCAATAATCGGAACATCGCCTAAATGTTTTCTAACTGCCGTAAAGAATTTATCACCGGGAGCCTTAACCCATTTGCCGGTTTGGGCGGTTGGTGCATCGCCTGGAATTTCCCAATACGCTTCGAAGCCGCGAAAATGGTCGATGCGAACGATGTCAATTATTTCAAGCAGTGAAGAAATTCTTTTACGCCACCAGAGGAAATCATCTTTTTCCATTTCATCCCAACGGTAAAGCGGGTTGCCCCATAATTGTCCGGTTGGACTAAAATAATCCGGCGGAACCCCGGCGCATGTTAACAGTTTTCCTTCTTCATCAACGGTAAAAAGATTTTTATTCGCCCAAAGATCGGCGCTGTCGTAAGCAATAAAGATCGGGAGATCACCAATAATTTTTATACCTTTTTGATGAGCATAATCTTTAACTTTTTGCCATTGTTTGAAAAAATTAAATTGTAGGAATTTCTGATATCGAATTTCACCGGAAACTTTTTCCTTCCACTTAACAATTGCATTTGGTTTGCGGAGCGCAATTTCTTTATTCCAGGTTGTCCATAGATTTCCACCATGAAAATTTTTCACCGCCATAAATAAAGAAAAGTCATCCAGCCATTCATCATGCTTATGACAGAACGATGAAAACGCCTTTTCAACTTCCGGATTTTGCAGCTTATTAAAAACATCAAACGCTTTTCGTAAGAGAGAATTTTTATAATCGATCACCCAACCGAAATCAATATTAATTGGATCAAATTCCGGCACCTTTGTAATGTCTTCTTTTGTAAGGTAACCTTCTTCGGCTAATATTTCCGGGCTTATCAGCAGCGGATTTCCGGCAAATGCTGAGAAACATTGGTAAGGTGAATCACCGTAACCGGTAGGTCCAAGCGGGAATACCTGCCAGAGAGTTTGACCTGATGCTTCAAGAAAATTAATAAAGTTGAAAGCTTGTTCACCTAAATCACCGATTCCAAATTTTCCCGGAAGAGAAGTTGGATGAAGAAGAATTCCGGCGGAGCGATCAATATTCATATTATTGTCCTATAATTATAAATTACAAAAATCAGTTAAAAATAAAATCTTGCACCGAGCCCGCCGTCAATATCAAGTGCGGTTTCGGGAATAAGTTTAAAAACCGGCGCAACTTCAACAAAAAATTCAAATGGAGTGTGCGATGGAAACCATGAAACTCCGGCAACAGCGCGCGCACCGAAAGAATCTCTTCCATCAACTACGGTTTTTATCCGAAGCCCAACTCCGTAATGAAAAAGAAGTTTCTCGGAAGAATGAAAGAACTCGGAGTTATGCCACAAATAATCAGCGTGAAAGTTAAAGTTGGAATTATTCTGTGCGAACGAGTAGCCAAGTCCAAAGTCAAAAGCGTTTATACTGTTCACCCAATATTTGGCGCTTATACCGGTTGGACTGCCGGCAACGAATCCCAAACCAAATTCTTTGTGCTGTCCCCAAATCGTAGCGCTGCTTAAAAGAAAAATGATGATGAAGGACTTATTGATTTTGTTCATGTTTGTACCTGAAATTTTCCGGGTTATTCAGAAAATTTTTTAAAGATTACAGATGTATTATGTCCGCCAAATCCGAAAGCGTTACTCATTGCAATGTTCACAGTTCGTTTTTGCGGTTTATTGAACGTATAATTTAAATCGCACTGCGGATCAGGTGTTTCAAAATTAATCGTTGGCGGAATCATGTCATTTACAGTCGCCATAATTGAAGCAACCGCTTCAACAGCACCTGCAGCGCCGAGCAAATGCCCGGTCATACTTTTTGTTGAGGAAATATTCAACTTGTACGCGTGTTCGCCAAAGATATATTTAATTGCATTGGTTTCTGCAATATCGCCGAGTCCGGTTGAAGTACCATGCACATTGATATAATCAATTTCTTCCGGTTCAATTTCTGCATTTTTCATCGCGCGAGCCATTGCAAGTTTGGCTCCTTTTCCTTCAGGTTCGGGTGCGGTAATATGATAAGCATCAGCGGATAAACCGACACCAATTAATTCAGCATAAATTCTTGCGCCGCGCGCTTTAGCAGATTCTAAATCTTCAAGATAAAGCATACCGGCGCCTTCGCCCATTACAAATCCATCTCTGGTTGCATCAAACGGACGACTTGCAGTTTCTGGCGAATCATTTCTTGTTGATAGAGCTTTTGAAGCATTAAATCCACCGATTCCGATCTCACAAACACTTGCTTCGCCGCCGCCACACAACATCGCATTTGCCATTCCGTTTTGGATCATTAAATAAGAATCGATGATACAATTATTTGCCGTTGCGCAAGCTGATACGGCGCAGTAATTTGGACCCCGAAAACCGTATTGGATCGAAACTTGTCCTGCCGCTATATCAGGAATTATCATCGGAATGAAGAATGGGGAAATTCTGTTTGCTCCTTGCGTATAACTTACAACAGCCTGACTAAAGAAAGTTTGAATTCCGCCGATGCCGCTTCCGAAGATTACACCAATGTTATTCTTTTCATCTTCCGAAAGATTTTCCGGATTAATACCGGCATCTTCTAAAACATCTTTTGCCACAGCTAAAGCATATTGACTAAACTTATCAAGCCGGCGGGCTGTTTTTTTATCCATATATTTTGTCGGATCGAATCCCTTAAGTTCGCAGGCAAATTTAGTTTCAACGCGCGAAGTATCGAAGGAAGTAATCGGTGCGCATCCGCTTTTACTTTCCATCATACTGTCCCAAAATTCTTTTACGGTTAATCCTATTGGCGTAAGCGCCGCCATACCGGTAACTACCACTCTTTTATTTTTCTGCATGTACACTTTCCTGTTATAATGAATAATACCTGAACCGAGCCATTTCGTTTTAATATATTGGTGCAAATTTAACAAAAAAAAATCTTTTTCCAGTTGAATTTTATCTTTGCCGGTTTCTCTTTATTTTGAAGGGTAAAAATTCCTATTTATTAAATTTTGAAAAACACAATTAATCCCCTGAAAAAGAAATTTTGGCTCTTTGCCGGAGCGATTTTCGCCCTTTGTTTAGCTCTTTTTTTGAATGTTTATTTTGCCATTTTACCACTAAATCAACTCACTTCGTTAAATTTTTCGCTTAGTTTTTTCCCGCCGGGGATTTCACTTGTTTCAGCGCATGTAGAAAAATCCTATTCGTTTTTCCTCTATTTGCTTTACGATCTGATCTTGATTTTAGTTGAAATTGAGCTCCTAATCGCGATAACCAGAAAGATCAATCCGCCTTTGAAATTCGGGTTGCTCTCAACAACACTAACTCTGGTGGGAATTCTGCTCCTCAAATTTGTTTACAAATCGGTAATACTTGTTTTTACAAAGGAAGCCGGTGAGACAAGTGCTTCGCTGCTTTATCTCTTTTATTCCCGTCAACAGGTATTAGTGTTCTTGTTTTTTTCGTTCTTAGTTACGTTCGGGTATCTAACCCATGCAATAAACAGAATAAAATCCTTACTAGAAACTTTTCCAAAGGAAGAAGAAAATGAACCGACTCAAAAATAAGATCGTATTTATCTCAGGAGCTTCATCCGGCATCGGAATGGCGTGTGCCCATGCTTTTGCCCCCGAAGGAGCCAAACTAATTCTTGCTGCAAGAAGAAAAGAAAGATTAGATCAGTTAGCAGTAGAATTAAAAGAAAAATTTAATACCGAAGCCGAAATTCTTTCGTTCGATATTCAAAATTATAAAGAAATAAAAGAGAGTTTCGCTTCACTCCCCGAAGAATGGAAAGACATTGACATACTGATAAATAGCGCCGGACTTGCAAAAGGAATGCAAAAGCTGAACGAAGGCAGTCCCGAAGATTGGGATGTTATGATCGATACGAATGTTAAAGGATTGCTCTATCTTACCCGCGAAGTGCTTCCCTATATGGTAAAACGAGAAAGCGGACATATCATCAATCTTGGTTCAACTGCCGGACACGATGTTTATCCATTGGGGAATGTTTACTGTGCCACAAAATTTGCTGTCAACGCCATCAGTCAATCGTTAAGAATAGATCTGCTTGATAAATCGATAAAAGTTTCGTCCGTTGATCCCGGAATGGTAGAAACCGAGTTCAGTGTAATTAGATTTTTCGGTGATGTTGAAAGAGCAAAAAATGTTTACAAGGGAGTTGAGCCTTTAACTCCGCAAGATGTTGCTGACGCAATTCTTTATTGCGCAACTCGCCCGAAACATGTAAACATCAACGAAATTATTTTAACTCCGATCGCTCAAGCACAATCTAATTTTGTTGTAAGAAAAGCAACATAAATATTTGGATGAATGGAAATGAATGATTGAATGTTTTTTATAAATTTGAAATAAATGTTTTCATTCAGTCATGCAATCTTAACGCGGCGAAGCCGTCAACCAAAGTTTATTTGCCCACAGAAAGGATTCTTTGGAGATAAGAAATATTCATTCCCGAAGGGAATGTTAGTTGTCGGTGGATTTCTTTGTTACAAAGATTCAACCCGCCAGAGGCGGGTTGTAGAAATCCCGTCTACCTAGCGGCAGACAAGTAGGGATTTAATATTTGTAACAAAAGAACAAAACTCAAAAAAGAATCCCGGCGGGATTCAATGTTTTTTCATATTGTATTAAAAAAAGATAAAGTAGAAATCCTAGAAAAATATTCCACCGATAGCGGACAGGCTTGACCAAAAAAACAAGAATTTAATTGAGGATACTTTGTCTTTGGATTTTGTTCCGCAAGTTTATTATTAATAAAATCTCTTATTAACCCAGGTTCAGTTATGAAAAAAAACACTCTCTTTTGGATTTTAGCTTTTGTTATAACGGCAGCTTCGGCTTATTATCAACGGGTGACAGGTCCAACCTATCCGCTAACCGGCAACACCAAATTGGTAAACAAAGAAATAAAATATAAACTTGATAGAACTCATTCGGGTTTCTCAAATCATCCGGTTCAGATTAAAATGGAAGACAAAAATGTCTCCGGTAATTTGTTTTGGAAGCGTTTTAAGACTAATGACGAATGGACAAAAGTTGAAATGATCCGCCGGAATGATTCGCTTGTGGCGGAAATGCCGGCTCAACCCTCTGCCGGAAAACTGATGTACAAAGTATCGTTAAATACCGGTGGAAAAGAAATCGGCTTAACCGAACAACCGGTTGTTATCCGCTTTAAAGGTGATGTACCGCTGTGGATTCTTATTCCGCATGTAATCTTCATATTCACTGCAATGCTTCTTTCCACAAGAACCGGGTTCGAAATTTTTAACGATGCTGTTCAAGCAAAGAAATTTATGTTCATCACACTTTTATTGCTTTTACTGGGTGGATTCGTTTTTGGTCCCATCGTGCAAAAATTTGCTTTCGGTGAATATTGGACAGGCGTTCCTTTTGGTTACGATCTGACGGATAACAAAACGTTAATTGCATTGATCGGTTGGATTATTGCCGCCGGTATGTTCCTTAAAAAGAAGAACGAAAAGTTTTGGATAACTTTTGCGGCTGTACTGATGCTGGTTATTTTTCTAATTCCGCATAGCCTGCTTGGGTCTGAAATTGACTATAAAAAACTCGACAAAGAAAAAGTGAATGTTGAAAATGTTAAGTGATCCTACTATTTGCAAAGTAACCTTGGATGCTTTATTTTTTAACGGTTAAATTTAAAACTAAAAGAACGGATATTATTTTATGGCTAATCAATTTATTGCACATGTTGAAATCCCTTCAACTAATCTTGAAGCATCGAAAGAATTTTATAAAAAAGTTTTTGATTGGGACTTGAAAGATTTTGGAAACGGATATTTACTTTATAATTCGCACAAAGGAATTACCATCGGTTTACGAAAAGTAAAAAAAGTTAACACCGGCGATTCCACCATTTTTCACGTTAGTGTAACTGATATTGAAGATGCGCTCGACAAAGTAAAAACTGCCGGCGGAAAAGTTTTTCGCGAGAAAACTGTAATCCCGGTTTTTGGTTGGTTTGCTCTGCTGATTGATAACGAAGGAAATATTATCGGGCTTTATCAATCGCACTAAGTTTTTAATTGCAACCTCGGCGTCTTTGCGAGCAATCTTTTTCTCGCAAAGCCGCCAAGGCGCAAAGTAATTTATTTTACTTTTCCGGTAACAGCACCACTTTTACAAATTTATTCTCGTTTAAATATTTGTTTGCGTAAACTTTGATATCTTCGTTCGTCAATTTCTCAACCCACGAGTTATACTCCATCATTTGCTGCGGGTCTTCATTATTCATGATGTAATTTGACATGACGCCAACCCAAAATCTATTTTGCTTCAATTTTATTTCACGCTGACGCTTCTGTGTTTCTTTAACTTTTGCAAGTGTTTCAGGAGTTGTTCCGAATTGCTTAAGACTATCAATAACGCTGAAAACCGTTTTGGTCAATTCATCAACTCTTTTGGGATCGCAGCCAAAATTAATACTGATTGTAACTTTTGATGTTGGTATTCTGTAGAATTGATGATAAACACTAACGCCGTAAGTTCCTCCCTTATCTTCGCGTACAACTTCACGCAAACGGATATTGAGCACATCCATTAATGATTCCATTAAATATTCGTTTGTCCGGCTCCACTCGAATGGTCCGGGGAAAGAAATCCCAACGGTACTTTTTTGCTCAATACCTTTTTTAACAACTTTTTCAATTTTTGTTTCGATCGGTTTAACATTAATGTCGCGCCACATTTCATTTCTTTTAAGAGAAGGGAGCGCACCCAAATATTTTTCAACGAAAGTTTTGAACGATGGAACATCAATATTTCCTGCAAAGACAAAAGTGAAATCGCTTGCATCTGCAAAGCGGTCTTTGTAGAAATTAAATGATTTCACCAGATCCATCTCCTCTAACCGTTTTAGGCTCCACGGTTGAACGCGCGGATGATAATTTGCCATTGTTACCATCATGGTATCGTTAAAAGCAACACGAGGTTCATTACTGTAATTGGTTAAGTACGCTTTCATCTTTGCTTTATAAGATTGAAACGAGGTTGTGTCGAGTCTCGGAGAAGTGAAAGACAAATAAATTAGTTGGAACATCGTTTCGGCATCTTTCGGACTGCAGCCACCGTTTAATCCTTCAGCATAATTATCGATATATGGATTAGCCGAAGCAACTTTTCCCGCTAAAGCCTTTTGTAATTCGTTAATAGAAAAATCTCCAAGTCCCGCTTCGCCAAGAATACCAACGGCGTTATAAGCGCCCTTAAATGTTTGATCATCGATAAGAGAGGAGCCGCCGGGGCTGAAAGCCGAGAATGTAATTTCATCATTTTTAAAATCAGTAGGTTTTACAATTACTTTCACTCCGTTAGCAAGTTTCCATTCAATGGTTCCAAGTTTTTCAGATTTTGTTTCGCTAACAACCGACGAAGCTGCCGCTAAATTTTTTACAAGAGGCTGCTCAAGAGTTTTATCTTTATAAGCTTCGACAGTTTCATTTGATACTTTTTCCAATACAGTTCTTAAACCGGATTCAGTCGGAATCGGATTTCCTTCTTTCTCAGGTACATTTACAAGAATAGCTCGATTATCTGTTTTAATTAGCTCGCCGGAAAGCTTATTTACATCTTCTAAAAAGATTTCGGGAACCAATTTATTCATTAGCGCGAACTCATTTTCTATTCCGGGGATCGGCTCATCCTCCAAATAATTACTAACGAACTGCCAAATTAATGCAGATGACTCGGTTTTGTCTTTTTCATCTTTTTGTTTTTCGATTTGACGCAGAAGATTTTTCTTGTGCCTATCTAATTCCGTTTGAGTAAATCCATATTTGCGAACTCGTTCAGCTTCGCGTAGAAGAACCTCAAGACCACGTTCGATGCCGTTATCTTTTACCATTGCCTGTAAAAAATTCACATCGGCAGTGCGGACCATTCTGCCTTTGCCTGCAAACGCGAATGCAAACGGCGGATCAGCGAGTTGGGTTAATTCTTGCAGCCGTTCGTTGAACATGCTTCCGAATAGTTGATGCGTGATTGATTTCTTATAATCATTAACCGTCGAAGTAACTTCCGGTTTTTGTTTGTAGTAGAGAGCGACCGTTGAATACATTGCCTCTTTATCTGAAGCGATTGCAAACTGAGTACCTTTTTGCGGTGGAACGGGATAGAGTTCGCGAGGTCTTTCTTTTTGTGGAGCCTCAATATTTTCAAAATGTTTTTTGATCAGCGTTTCAATTTCCGCTTTGTTAAAATCGCCGACTGCAACAACCGCCATAAGATCCGGGCGGTACCAATCTTTGTAATAACTTGTAAGTGTTGGATGAGCAAAAGTTTTAATAATGTTAACATCGCCAATGGTTAAACGGTCGGCATATTTTGAATCTTTGAAAATTACCGGCAGTTGCTTGTTTAACATGCGCATTTGTGCGCCGCGTCCGAGCCGCCATTCCTCGGTAATTACGCCCCGTTCCTTTTCAATTTCTGTTGAATCAAATGCCAAACCGTGCGCCCAATCTTCTAAGACCAAAAATGCTTTCTGCATAATTGCCTGGCTGTCGGTTGGAACTTGAAGCATGTAAACAGTTTCATCAAAACTTGTAAAGGCGTTCAACTCCGGTCCAAATTTTACACCGATTGATTCAAGATAGTTGATCAATTCATTTTTCTTAAAATGAGTTGTTCCGTTAAAAGCCATGTGTTCAACAAAATGTGCAAGCCCTTTTTGATCGTCATTCTCTAACACGCTTCCGGCATTAACAACTAACCGGAGTTCTGCCCGCTTTTCGGGTTTTTTGTTTTGCATAATGTAGTACCGGATTCCGTTCTTCAACGTTCCTATTGTTACAGCGGGATTTACCGGCAGCTTTTCGGTTTGAGAAATAATTATTTGCGAGAAGAGAAATGTAAAGAGAATGAAAAATGATTTGAACTTGGTCATGGGTCCCATCCTATCCTTAGTTAAAAAATAAATCCAGAATTCATTGAAAAAATAAATAATTTATTTGATAAAACACAACCGATTTTAATGAACTTTTCAAGTAGAACCAACTTCTGAAAGGAAGTTTTATCTATTTAAAAATGGCTCATTGAATATAGGAGATGCAGTGGAGTTGGTTTTGGGATTGTTGTTTTGAGTACCTTCGTTTTGGAACGGGAGTTTGCAAAAAACTGTCTTTCCAAAATAAATAGTATTAGGGCATAAAGAATTCTTTTCAAGACACTGCACTAACTTTCCGCTAGCTACGTCTTTTACACGGCAAACCGAAAAAGAATCGATACTATCCTTTGGCGATAAATGTATTTGGTCTTCCATTATATTTACTCACAATTGTAATTTTTTCAATCCAATTTAAGGAACATGTTAAGATAAAAACAGTAGGGAAATCCCTAAAAATGAGTAGGGAAACCCCTAAAAATGAGTAGGGATATCCCTACTGCCAGTAGGGATATCCCTACTAATAGTAGGGATATCCCTACTACTTTTTCTCCTCTTTTGGATATATAGTTTAGAATTAGAGAATGTGTGTGGCTGAAGTTATTATTTTAACAATATAATTATTATCATGTTTGCCGTCACCTCCTCTTGTTCACTTTAAAAAACGGCTTTTTCTAACAATTTTTTTAGTTTATCTTTGTGGTACGGTTTATGTTAAGATAAAATGTTTGAATATATGACTGTGGCAAATAATTGTTCGTTTTGAAATTGAGCTTGCTTTCCAACAACTAAAATGAAAAAATATCTTTTCCTATTAATTATCTTTTCCGGTTCTCTGCTATTTTCACAATCTGTTAAAATAAACGAAGTCATGTCTTCGAATGTTGCTACCCTTGCAGACGAAGATGGTGATTTTCCCGATTGGATTGAACTTTACAATACGACCGTACAACCGGTTTCTTTGTCGTTTTTTAACTTGTCTGATGACCCGCAGAACTTGACGAAGTGGAAATTTCCTTCCGTAACGATACAACCTCAGAATTACTTAATTGTTTATGCTTCCGGAAAGGATAAGAAAAACGGAGCCATGTTTTGGGAAACCGTTATCACCAAGGGAGACCAATGGAAATATTTAGTCCCCGCCTCCGAGCCATCCAGCACGTGGCGCAATCTTGGATTTGATGACGTTCTCTGGAAAAGCGGTCCAAGCGGCTTTGGATTTGGTGATAATGATGACGCAACGATTGTTCCCACGGCTACAAAGTCGGTGTATATAAGAAAAATATTTTCTGTCGACGATCCCGGAAATGTTGATACGGCATTTCTTCATATCGATTATGATGATGCATTCGCAGCTTACTTAAATGGTGTTGAAATTGCACGCGCAAATATCGGTACGAAAGGTGTCACGCCAACTTTTTCGCAAATGGCAACGGTAGATCATGAAGCCGTGATGTACCAAGGAGGCTCGCCGGTAGCATTTCCGATAACCAACATACGCACATTGCTAAAAGCGGGAGATAATGTTTTAACTTTGCAAGTCCATAATGTCAATACAACATCCAGCGATCTAACTTTAATACCATTTTTAACTCTTGGGTTAAGATCGGCTCCAATAAATCCTCGCGGACTTTCTCCATATATCAAATTATCAACTTCCTATCTTCATACAAATTTCAAACTCGATTCAAGCGGAGAAACTGTTTATTTAACGGATTCAACCGGGAATATTGTTGACGAAGTGACGTTCGGATTTATGCCAACGGGACTTTCCTACGGTAGAAAACCTGATGGAGGAATAAATTGGCTTTACTTCCAAACTCCAACTCCAAAAACATCAAATATTTCTGCCGGAGTTTCACAAATTGCTGAACCGCCCCGGTTTTCAAGACCGGCGGGATTTTATTACAGTGCGTTGTCCGTAGCGGTTACCTCCACTTTGCCGGGAGGAACAATTTATTATACTTTTGATGGCTCCGATCCAACAACCTCAAGTTTTAAATATGTTGGTGCGATAAACATTTCGAAAACTACAACGCTTCGCACGAAAGTATTTGCCGATGGAGTGATACCGAGTTCCACCACAACAGCAACGTATTTTGTAAATCATGTTTCAAAGCTTCCGGTTGTTTCGTTATCCACTGATCCAAAACATTTTTGGGATAACGATTCCGGAATTTATGTGATGGGATCAAATCCCGGTGGTTATCCTTACTTCGGCGCTAATTTTTGGCAAGACTGGGAAAAGCCGATCCATTTTGAATTTTTTGAACCACTTGATTCGCAAAAAGTAAGTGTTGATGCCGGAATAAAAATTTTTGGCAACTGGAGCAGAGCGTTTGATCAGAAATCTATGGCGATTTATTTACGCGGAAGTTACGGATTCAATAAAATGAAGTATCAATTTTTCCCCGGAAAAAAGACCGACAATTTTGCCAACATAGTTTTGCGTAACGGAGGAAATGATTTTACTTATACGCTCGTTCGCGATCGTTATCAATCCTTACTGCTTCAGAATTTAGACATCGGTGTTCAGGCTACTCGTTTCTGCGTCGCTTATCTTAACAATGAATATTGGGGAATTTATACGCTGAGAGAAAAACTGAACGAAGAATTTCTTGCAAACACTTATGGCGTTGATCCAAATAATGTTGACATTGCAGATTTGAGTACGGAAGCGGGGTATTATGTAAACGAACATTTTTCAACATTATATAATTTCATTTCGCAAAAAGATATTAGCCTTAAAGCGAATTATGACTTTGTACAATCACAGATGGAAGTTGAGAATTTTAAGAACTACCAGATTGCCGAAATTTATATTAACAATACCGATTGGCCCGGGAATAATATGAAAGTCTGGCGTGAAAGAACCGAAACGGCAAAATGGAGATGGCTTACTTATGATCTCGATTACGGCGTTGGGTTAGTTGAATATTTTAATGCACAACAAGATTACCGATTCAATACTCTCGATTTTGCAACAGCGACAAACGGACCTTCCTGGCCAAATCCACCCTGGTCAACGTTACTGCTTCGCAAGTTTTTAACCAATGCTGATTTTAAGAACGATTTTATTCAATCATTTGCGCATTTGCTGAATACGACATTTTCGCCTGATTCAACTACGCACTTATTAAATCAAGTTCAAGATGAGATCGCTTCGGAGATAACCCGCCACACAACTAAGTGGAAAACTACTATGCAGTTCGATTGGACAACTAATATTACCCGTATTCGTACTTTCATTTCGTACCGGGATGCCTATATGAGGTTGCACATTAATACGAAATTCCAGTTAGGTGGTTTTTCGAACTTGACCTTAACGAATAGCGATACCCTGGGTGGAAAAGTAATGCTTCAATCTTACGATATTCCTAAATCTACTTTTAAGGGAAAATATTTTAGAACTGCACCGATTAAACTTTCGGCAAAACCAAATCCCGGTTATGTTTTTGCAGGCTGGAAAGGTATCTCTTCAAATCAGGATATAACTGTTGTTTTAAAAGGTGATTCGGTTGTACAAGCTGTTTTTATAAAAGATGACACGCAAACTCAAAAGATTGTTGTAAATGAAATCAATTATAAATCATCTTCCGCTTCAGATTGTGGAGATTGGGTTGAACTTTACAACAACGGAACGGAAAGCGTTCAATTAAAAAATTGGAAATTAAAAGACAGTGTAGACACTCACGAATTTATTCTACCGGATTTTGATTTAGCGCCGGAATCCTTCGTTGTACTTGCAAACGATTCCACAAAATTCAGATCAGTCTTCCCGGATGTTACAAATATGATCGGTGAATTTTCATTCGGACTTTCTGCTAACGGTGAAACAGTCCGGCTCTTTAATGAGAACGGTTCATTGATTGATTCGATAAAATTTATTTCTTCCTCTCCGTGGCCGATAGAACCGAATGGAACCGGCGCAACGCTAGCGCTGATAAATCCAGGTCTTAATAACTCGGTGCCGGAAAGCTGGAAAGCCTCTTCTAATTTAGGAACGCCTGGAAAACAGAATGATGTTTTTTCTGATGTTAAGAGGGAAGATTTTAGACCAAAAACATTTGAGCTGTATCAAAATTACCCGAATCCTTTTAATCCGAGTACAATAATTAGTTATCAACTTCCGGAGTATGGCAAAGTAACATTAACGGTCTACGATGTACTCGGAAATGAGATTGCAACTTTGGTTAACGAAGAAAAACCGGCAGGAAATTATAATTATGAATTAGGATCCGCCACGGGCGGAAGGAATTACGAATGGTCTAGTGGAGTATACTTTTATCAACTTCGTGCAGGTAGTTTTTTGCAAACGAGGAAGATGATATTTTTGAAATGATTAAAAAGAGGAATTAATGATTAGCGTTTTAAGTTTAGGAAATTCGGAACAACCATGAAAAGAAAAATTAAACGAAAAGCAATTGTAGGAATTGTAGTTTTTTGTCTTGTAGCCTTTTCGCTTTTGATAAG
The DNA here is from genome assembly GCA_030693705.1 of Ignavibacteria bacterium. Classification (GTDB taxonomy): domain Bacteria; phylum Bacteroidota; class Ignavibacteria; order Ignavibacteriales; family Ignavibacteriaceae; genus UBA1563. Next base: position 58,745 of record JAUYAB010000042.1, read on the forward strand.
CGGGATAAAAGTCCCGCATTCATTGAACATATTTGCCGAAGTACATCCGTTGCAAAAATGGCAGATTGTTAAGGGAACCGATGGGCAGTTAACTTCCGCTTTAATAGATTATGAAACCGGATTTTCAAATGCATTCGGCGTTACGCAATTCCAACGGGGAGAATCGATGATTTTTTCTTTTGCCGAAGCGATGAAGAATAAAAAAGAAATAAAAGCCGGTGATTCAATCGGTGTTATCCGCTCCAGCGATGTTGAAGAAAACATAGTTCGGTTGGAAGGTGAACTTTCCGTTGCAAAAGCTGAGCTTGAAGCAAATAAGACCGGCGAAAAGCAACCGCTGATAACAGAGGCAAAAAATCGATTGGAATTTGCGAAGGCAAAACTCGGGCAGAAAAAAGATACCTTTTTACGTAACGAACAATTGTACAAAAAAGGTTTTCTTCCGCAAGAAAGTTACGAAACGGATCTTTGGGAAATAAAGCAACTCGAGATCGAAATCTCTATCTACCAATCGCAGCTTGATGCGATTACCAGCGGTTTAAAACCGGAAACGCTGAAACTTGTTGAATCAAAAATAACCGCTTTAACAAACGAACTTGAGTCATTAAAAAAACGTTCAAAGAATTTCATGGTGATTTCTCCAATCAACGGGAAGGTGAACCGCTCTTTTTCTTCGGATACTATTTTATCTATCATCAATTTAGACAAAGTAGTTATGAACGTTCCGTTAAAAATTACTTACAGAAATAGTTTGAAAGAAGGAAACTTAATTTCAGTTAGATTTACTAATTATCCTGAAGCATTTCAAGCACAGGTGTTATCGCTTTCAAACGAGGTAAAAATGTTAAACAACGAACAGGTAATTGTTGCGACAATTCTTATCAACAATTCCGGTAAACAACTTTTACCCGGCATGATTACACAAGGGATTCTCAAACTCGGAACAATTTCAATTTGGGATTATTTTACAAATTATATTCTAAATTAACCGATGGCGAGTAGATTAGAGTATAAATATTTAGTCCAGGAAAATTTGTTGCCAAAAATTCGAGCTATAGTTTCAACTTATATGAAGCATGATCCGTATGCGGAAATTCGCCCGCACAAAGAATATACAGTACGCAGCATCTATCTCGATACCGCAGATCTTCTTTGTTATCACGAAAAATATGAAGGCTATAAAATTAGGAACAAGTTTAGAATTAGAGTTTATAATGAACGGAGAGAAGACAGCCTTGTTTTTTTAGAAATTAAAAGAAAAAACGAAAACTTCATTTCGAAAGACCGCGCGAAACTTTACCTTGAAGATCTACAATCGCTTATTCAAACGAAAAATGTTGATGACTATATTCTTGTTCGTGCAGACGGAACCGGAGATTTTGAAGAAGCGAATAAATTTCTTTTTCACTATTATTCAAAACAACTTATCCCGTTAAGTTTAGTAGTTTACGAACGCGAGGCTTTTATGGGAAAATTCGGATATGATTTGAGAATAACTTTCGACAAAAATTTACGCGGATCAGTGTATCCTGAATACGACGATATTTTCGAAGAAAAAAAACTGAAATATGCTTTCCCCAATTATTTTATTCTGGAAATAAAATTTCACGAGAGGTTTCCGGCATGGGTTCCGCAGCTCATAAACAAATTCAGTCTTCAAAGAATATCAGTTTCAAAGTACACTAATTGTATTGATATAAATAAAAACCATATGCATTTCAGCGGCTCGTTAGCATTGTAAAGGAAGAAAATATGTTAGAAAATCTCCAATCGATAAATGTATTTGCTCCGACTATTTCAGAAATTATTATAAATATTTTGGTTAGTCTGGCATGCAGTTTTTTCATCACGTTTATTTACCGTGTTAGTTATAAGGGTCCCGGTTACTCAGATAGTTTTGTGAATTCAATAATTTTTCTTTCGCTTATAACCTCTTTGGTAATCATGGTTATCGGAAATAATTTAGCGCGCGCCTTTGGTTTGGTCGGCGCAATGTCAATCATCCGGTTCCGCACGGCAATAAAAGAAACACTCGACATCGTCTATATTTTTTTCGGACTAGCGATTGGCATGGCGGCGGGAGTAGGGTATCACCGGCTGGCAATTGTCGGATCGTTGTTTATCGGCACAATACTTTTTGCATTCTCTAAGACAAATTTGTTTACTTTGCGGAAAGAACAATACTTATTGCAATTCTCTTTTTTTTTAAGCGATGAAAAAACGGCTGAGTATCTTCACGTGTTTGATAATTTTTGCAGCCGTTACGATATAATAAATATTAAATCATCGGAAGATACTTCACTTGCAGAATATGCTTATTATGTCTCTTTCAAAAAGAAAAGTAACGCAAATAGATTTGTGGAAGAACTAAGAAATGTAGGGGGAGTGAAAAATATCAATCTCTTCTTTGATGAAGAAAAGGTATAAACAATAAATGAAAACAAACGCAAAACTACTTATTTGTATTTCGTGGATAATTCCGCTTACATTATTTGGATGTGGTGGAGCCCCGGCAGATTCCGCAAGTCAACTCCGTTTAGTTAATACATATAAACTTTCGTTTGGAGAACCTTCGGGAATTACTTATGATGAAATAGAAAATGTTTTGTGGATTGTGAGCGGAGCGGATCAAAAAATTTATAAAACCAACACTGCCGGAGTTGTTCTAAAAAAACTGAGTTATACGGGAGAAGACCTGGAAGGAATCGCTCTGGATTCTTCTGGTAAGTCCCTCTGGATTGTTGAAGAGCGAAAGAGAGAGCTAATCCAACTTGATCTTGATGGTTCTGTTTTACTAAAAGTCTCAATTCCATTACCCGGAAAATCGAACAGCGGACTTGAAGGGGTTGCAAAGAATGAACAGAATACAATATTTCTTCTAAATGAAAAAAAACCGGGAAAATTTGTAGAACTAAATTCCGATTTAACTATAAAATCTCAAACCGAAATTTATTTTGCCGATGATTTCTCCGATATGGTTTATTCTGCAAAAGAGAAATGTTTTTTTGTTCTAAGCGATGAAAACAGAGCACTTTATAAATGGACTAAAGAGACCGGAGTGATACAAAAATTTAGTTTACCCAAAACTAAGTACGAAGGTGTGGCGGTTAACTCTACTGCCGACAAATTTTTTCTGGTAAACGACGAAACAAATGAACTATCCATTTATTCTCTTAAGTGATGTTGAAACGCGACCGTGCCTTCGGGCGAAGACTGTCGCATTCTTTTATTATTTTTAAACTATAAAAATTCATTAACATTAAAGGGTAAGTAATTTGACACTTTTAAATAAAATTGAAAACAAAACAGCCGCTGTCGGCATAATCGGGTTGGGATACGTTGGGTTACCTCTTGCGCTCGAATTCGCAAAAAAAGAATTCCGGGTGATCGGTTTTGATCTTGACGAAAGAAAATCAAAATTTATAGCGGAAGGAAAATCATACATAAAACATATAGCTTCCGAAAGAATAGCTGAAGCCGTTTCTGCGGGAAAATTTTCTGCTACAACAGATTTTGCGAAGCTGCCTGATGTGGATGCAATTATTATTTGCGTTCCAACTCCATTAGATGAACACCGCGAACCTGATATGAGTTTCATCGAAAATTCAGCTAAAACGATTGCAAAATATTTTCGAAAAGGGCAGCTTGTTGTGCTCGAATCTTCAACCTATCCCGGAACCACAGAAGAAATTCTTTTACCGTTACTTGAAGACTCACAAATAGGAAAAGAAAAATTAATTGTTGGAGAAGATTTTTATTTGGCATTTTCGCCGGAAAGAGAAGACCCGAACAACGCAAATTATTCAACCGCAACCATTCCAAAAGTTATCGGCGGAATGACACCGAATTGTTTAACTGTTACACAAGCATTGTACAATCAAGTGATTGTTAAAACAGTTGCTGTCTCGTCACCCAAAACTGCTGAAGCTACAAAATTACTGGAGAATATTTACCGCTCAATAAATATCGCTTTGGTAAATGAATTGAAGTTAGTTTTTGATAGAATGGGCATCGATGTTTGGGAAGTTATTGAAGCGGCGAAAACAAAACCGTTCGGATTTCAGGCGTTTTATCCGGGTCCTGGGCTCGGCGGTCACTGCATCCCAATCGATCCATTTTACTTAACATGGAAAGCGAGAGAGTTCGACATCAATACAAAGTTTATTGAATTAGCCGGGGAAATAAATACTTATATGCCTTATTTCGTTGTTGATAAAACTGCCGATGCACTGAACAATCAAAAGAAGTCACTGAAAGGATCGAAAGTGTTAATTCTCGGCGCGTCATACAAAAAAGATATTGACGATATGCGCGAATCTCCTTCGCTTAAGTTGATTGAAATTTTAAGAGAACGCGGCTGCATTGTTGATTATAACGATCCATACGTACCCAAACTTCCGAAAACAAGGAAGTATGAGTATGACATGGAATCCATTCCACTTACGGAAGAAAATTTACAGAACTATGATGTGCTTCTTCTCAGCACCGATCATACCAATTATGATTATAAATTTATAGCAGGTAACGCAAAGCTTATTGTTGATACGCGCAATGCCTTTGCAAGAAACGGCATTGTGAACGAAAAGATCGTAAAAGCATAAAATATCAATCGATTTCCAAACAGAAGATGGGATTTGTGTTTAACTCTGTTTTCACGAATCCCATTTTTTGTAAATATGAATCATGCTTTGGATTGCCGGGATTACTGTAAATCTTTTTGATCTTCTTTTTAGTGAAAATATTTTGATAAACGTATTTGCCGATCTTCAAATCTCTGTAACCGGGAATAACAAAATCGATCTCGATAAAAAGGCTGTCATCAGATTTCTTTGTAGCACAAATCAATCCCGCCGGAATAGAATTTCTAAGAATGAAAAAAACGATCGAGTCTTCATTCCCCTTAAACGAAAAAGAAGGCATGTATTTTTTGATTTCGCGTTCATGAAAATTTAAAAAATATTGGAGATATTCCGAATCGTGCATCACTTCCAGAACTTTAAAATATTCCTTCGCTTTGAAAATATCATATAAGTAATAAATATCGACGAAACAGATGAAACCGTTTACGATAGCCACAGGCAAGGCGCCGATGAGCAGCCCGTAAACCGTAAAAATAATTGCACCGATAAGATTGATAATTCTGAGTTTTACAATCCCGCTCATCATAAGTGAAACAGCGACCAGAACAGAAGCCGCGTAACCGATAAATTCTATGGTTTGGATATTTTACTCCTAAACAAGTTGAAATGAAAAAAACGGCAAATGACTATTGACCAATGACTACCTACCGCTCAAAATCTTCTTGTAATATTCTTCATACTGCGGAATGATGAGAGACTTTTCAAAATTATCTACGGCTCTTTTGCGTGCGTTCGATGAGAACTTTTGATATTTCTTTTCGTTCGTTAAAAGCTCAATTGCATATTTTGCCATGCGCTCAACATCTCCAAACTCTGCAATGTAACCGGTTTCGTTGTGCGCCATTAATTCCGGCAAACCGCCAACGCTTGAACTGATAACCGGGAGACCGCATGACATCGCTTCCAAAGCCGCCAATCCAAAACTCTCCGATTGTGAAGGGATTAAAAATATATCTCCGCAATTCAGAATTTCCGCCAAACCATCCTGCTTGCCAAGAAAAATAACTTTATCGCACAGATCAAGTTCGCGGCATAACCGCTCACACTCGGAACGATCCGGACCATCCCCGATCAGCACAAGTTTGCATGGAATTTCTTTTGCAACGATATTTAAAATTTTTAGTGTATCCGAAACTCTTTTCACCGGTCTAAAGTTAGAAGTGTGGATCAATATTTTTTCTCCGTTCGGCGCTAAATGTTTTTTTAATTGTCCCGGTGTTTTCGGAGAAAAAACTTTTGTATCGATAAAGTTAGGAATAACGGCTATGTCTTTTTCTATTTTGTAATTTGTTAGCGTTTGTCCTTTGAGATAATTCGAAACAGCAGTTACTCCATCGCTTTGTTCAATGCTGAATTTTACAAGGTGAGAAAATGAAGGTTCCAATCCGACAAGCGAAATATCGGTTCCGTGCAAGGTAGTAATAATTTTAATGTCGCTTTTCTCTTTAATAATTTGCTTTGCCAGGTAAGCGCTTGTTGCGTGGGGAATAGCGTAATGCACGTGAAACAGATCGAGATTTTCATATTGCGCAACCTCAACCATTTTACTTGCCAGCGAAAGAGTATATAAAGAAAACTCGAACAACGGGTAGTTGCTTGTTTCTACCTCATGAAAAAAAATATTCTCGACAAAATGAGTTAAGCGAAAAGGAAGCGCATAAGAGACAAAATGTATTTCGTGTCCTTTTAAAGCAAGTTCTTTGCCGAGTTCCGTAGCAATAACACCGCTGCCGCCGTAAGTCGGGTAGCAAGTAATTCCAATTTTCATAGTAAATCCGTCTGCCTTTTAGAGAAAGTAATTCTTTCCATCATTAAAAGAAAATTAATTATTATTTCTATTTTAAACTATGGTAATTTCTGCTCAAAAAACCCCTGTGGAAGTTTTTTCTGCGATTTAACCGTTCCTATTTACCCATGATACGACAATGTTTTTAATATGAGTTTGATACATAAAATTCTCGCTTTTAACGCGAACACAAAAAAGAAAATCTTCCGCCGTGAAGTTGAAAAAGCTATTGGCGAAGGAAAACAAATTAAACTGCCGCCGGTTCCTTCTTACAATCAACAACAACTTGAGGCGCTGAAAAATTCCTTTCCGTTCCAAATATTTGCGAAGGATGGAGAGATTGATTCAATTAAGAAATTTGTTGAAGGACAAAAAGAAGCGGAAAATATTGTTAATAATGCGCAAAACATTTTGTTGCAGAGGTTCAATTTTTTCGGTTTGGAAGAAAAAGAACTTGGAGAAAAAATCAATTGGCACTTCGATTATCTTTCATCGTTTGCTTTCCCGGAAAAACCGTACTGGAATATTAATGTTGAAGAATTTCAGAAAGGCGTTGATGTACAATCGGCATGGGAATTGGGAAGGATGCACCAGCTCACTCAACTTGGAACGGCGTATCTTTTAACAAACGATGAAAAATATTCTGAAAAATATTTTTCGTTTTTGGAGGAATTCACCTCATCAACAAAAAATTATTCCGGCGTACAGTGGGCAAATCCTTCCGAAGCGGCAATTCGTTTAATCAATATTATTTTCGGATCCGGTTTTTTTCTTGAATCACCTCTGCTCAACGAGCACCAGTTCCAGCGCATACAGGAATCCGTTTTACTTCACACACTTTTTTTAGAGCATACTATTGAAGATTCTGAAGTTCGCGATCACCGTTATGTTCTTGTTCATCTCGGACTTTTGTGCGCGAGCATGTTCATCCAAAACAAAGCGTATGCCGAACGTCTTTTCCACTTTTCCGCATCTCATTTTGAACAAGAAATACGCCGCCAAGTTTTTGATGACGGAGTAAGTTTTGAACAGTCGGTTCAACTGCATCCATTCAATACGGAACTCTTTTTACTTGCAAAATATTTTTTGGAACGAAAAGGGAAAAATGTTTCGAATGAATTCAACCGCCGTTTGCATGAAATGTTTGTTGCATTGATCCAGTACAAAAGAACGGCTAATCAAAGCGGGGAAGATGTTGTCCTTCCGAACATTGGCGATGCTTTCACTTCATCCATTCTTGATTTTTCATCCGGGGATCAATCAAAGTACATCGACCAATTGCTTTCCATTGGAAGTTATCTTTTTAGTGATGAAAAATTAAAATTGCCGGAAATTTCCGGAACAAAATATTTGCTTTTTCTTTTTGGAACTGAGGCGGCAAAAAGTTTTCAATCGATGAAAAGTCATGCGGAACGTTCATCATCTTTTGGATTAACAAAAGGGGGACATTATTTCTTTCGCACAAAAGAAACAGATATGTTCATCCGCGCTTCCGGAATAGGCAAGTCCGGTTCCGGCGCACCGGGACACAACGATACGTTCACCTTTGAACTGCTTTATAAAAATAAATTATTCTTTGTCGATCCGGGAACCTATTCTTTTTATGCCGATAAGGATTTGCGAAATAAACTCCGCTCGGTTTTTTCGCATAATACTTTTTCAATCGATAATACACAACTCGCTGATTTTAGCGGACTTTTTAATATCAAAGAAGATTTGACAAAACCGAAGATCATTGAATGGCAAACTGATAATGAGGAGGATATCCTGGTTGCGCAGCATTTTGCCTACGTACGGCTTCCCGATCCAGTAATCTGCAAAAGAGGATTTTATTTTCTAAAAGAGAAAAAGAAGATTAAAATTAAAGATGAATTTTTGGGCGGAAAGAAACACAAAATTGTTTCACATTTGCATTTGCATCATGAAGTTGAAATTGAAAAAAAAGAACCGAACAAGTATCTGCTGAAAAATGGTGATGCAAAATTGCAGATCAGCCTGCACTGTTCAAGTGAAAATTTTGAAACGTATTTGCAGGATTCGGTTTACTCGCCGGGCTACAGAGTTTTGCACCACGCAAAAAAAATCCACGCGGTACTGCATGAAAATCTTCCTACATTTTATATTATAGAAATTGATCTGTTATGAAAATCCTTATCATCGGGCACACGGTTGAAGACCATATTGTATTTCACGGCGAAGAACAAGAAGTAAAACCCGGCGGGATTTTTTACTCCGCTTCGGGATTCCATTTTCTGAAAGACGCTGAAGATGAAATTTATCTTTGCACGTCAATTCAAAAAGATAATTACGATCTGTTCGCTTTTGTGTATGACCGGTTCAATCACGATTTTTTTTCGTATGTCGATAAAATTCCAAAGATCCATTTGAACGTATTTGAAAAGAAAGAACGGCACGAACGCTATGAAAATATAACCGACAAGCTCACGGTTCCATTTGAAGCGCTAAACAAATTTGACGGCATTTTTATCAACATGATCACCGGTTTCGACATCAACGTTGAAGATGTGCAGCAGATCAGAAAAAATTATAATGGACCGATCTACATTGATATTCATTCACTCGCTCGTGGAATTGATGATAATTATCGCCGTGATTTCCGTAAGATTCCCGAAGTTGAAGAATGGATTTCTTCCGTTGATATTGTTCAAGCAAACGATCACGAACTTTTTACTTTAAGCGAAAAAAAGACCGAGAAGGAAATTGCTGAAGAACTGCTCCACATTGGAGCAAAAATAATCCTTGTTACAAAAAGCGCACGCGGCGCTTCAGTTTATACAATGAAAAATGGAGAAGTTTTTTCGCTTTCAATTCCGAGAATTCAAATTGAAACGAAAAATAAAGTCGGCTGCGGAGATGTTTTTGGCGCAGCTTTCTTTTCTTCCTATATTAAAGACAAAAATATCGAAAAGGCTTTTACCATTGCAAATATTGCCGGTGGCTGCATTGCTTCTTATTCTGAAATAAAAAAAATGAAAGATTTACGATACGATGTTCTCTCAAGATTTTCTTAAAAAAAGAGTTTTAATTTTTGGCGCTAACGGAATGCTCGGGCAACGAGCCATTCACCTTTTTACGCAAGCGGGGAACTATGAAATCCTTGCTTCATCAAGCGAGCCCGAACCATTTTTCTTCGGCATCGATTACAAGCAAGTTGATTTTACGCAGCGTGATGAAGTGAAAAATATTATTCTTAACTTTTATCCTGATATAATAATTAATACCGCCGCTTATACCAATGTTGATAAAGCCGAAACCGACCGCGAACTTTGCTGGAAAGTAAATGTGAAAGGACTGGAATTTATTACCGAAGCTGCACGAGTGGTTGACTGCCACATCATTCATATTTCAACCGATTATGTCTTTGACGGAACGAAAGGCCCTTATAGCGAAATTGATATACCGAATCCATCCGGTTATTATGCGCGGACAAAACTTGCAAGCGAGAACGCATTAAAAATCGGCGGAACGCAGTATACAATTTTGCGCACGAATGTTTTATACGGAATAATCAAAACCGGAAGAGCCGATTTTGTGAGGTGGGTTGTGGATTCTATTAGAAACGAAAAACCGATCCGCATTGTAATCGATCAAATAAACAACCCAACATTTTTGGATGATCTAGCTTCCGCTATTCACAAAGTTATTGAAAAAAGGAAATTCGGCTTATATCACATCGGCGGAAGAGAGTTTCTTTCGCGTTATGAGTTTACGCTTCGTATTGCAGATTATTATAATTTGGATAAATCGCTCGTTACACCAATTGTAACAGCAGAATTAAACCAACCGGCTCCGCGCCCGCTAAAATCGGGATTGATAACGATCAAAGCCGAATCGGAATTCGGATTTAAACCGCACAGCATTGAAGAATCATTTGAAAAAATGAAAAAGGAATTAAACTTATGAAACAGAAAACTGTAACCGCTTTTCTCCTCTCATTAACTTTTCTTCTCTTCGCTTCAACGGAAAATTCTTTCGCACAAAAGAAATATCCGGATTGGGCAAAGGGAATTGTCTGGTACCAGATTTTCCCCGAACGTTTTGCCAATGGTGATCCAAGTAACGACCCAACAGCAGAGGAAGTTTTTGTTAATCAAAAAAGAATTCCGGAAGGTTGGCAGATTACTAAATGGACTTCCAATTGGTTTGAACAATCGACTTGGGAAAAGAAAAGTGGAAATCACGGACACGGCAATTTTACTTCACGCCGGTACGGAGGTGACATTCAAGGTATCATCAACAAATTAGATTATTTGAAAGAACTCGGTGTTGGAGCAATTTATCTCAATCCCATGTTTGAAGCAGTATCCATGCATAAATACGACGGTTCCTCTTATCATCATATAGATCATACATTTGGTTCTGACCCGGTGGGCGATAAAAAATTAATGGCATCCGAAACTCCGGATGATCCTTCAACATGGAAATTAACTTCTGCGGATAAATTATTTTTTCAATTGGTAAAGGAAGTCCATGCACGCGGAATGTATATAATTATTGATGGAGTATTCAATCATACCGGCGAGCAGTTTTGGGCGTTTCAGGATGTTGTTAAAAAACAGCAGCAATCGAGATATAAGGATTGGTACAAAATAAAAAGTTATGATGATCCGAAAACGGAGAAGAACGAATTTGATTATAAAGGCTGGTGGGGAACAAAATCACTTCCTGAATTTAATAGATCGGAAACGGATTTATTTCCCGAAGTAAAAAAATATATTTTTGATGCTACAAAAAAATGGATGGACCCAAACGGCGATGGAAATCCGGAAGACGGGATCGACGGATGGCGGCTTGACGTTGCAAATGAAGTTCCGATTGGTTTTTGGCGCGATTGGAATGCGGAAGTTAAATCGCTCAATCCGCAAGCGATAATTCTTGGCGAGCTTTGGCAAATCTCGAAGGAATATATTTCCGAGAACGGAGTTTTTGACGGATTAATGAATTACAATTTTGCATACGCGGTTTGCGATCTGTTTATTAACAAAGAAAAGAAAATCCCGGTTTCTGAGTTCGTTCAAAAACTTCAAGAAATTGATAAAGCTTATCCGGTAGAAAATTTATTTTTACTTCAGAACTTGATGGATTCGCATGACGTTGACAGACTCGCATCAATGATCGTTAATCCCAACCGCCAGTTTGACCACGATAATAATGGGCAAAACCCAAAATACAATCCAGGAAAACCAAATGCCGATGAATACGAATTGCAAAAGCTTGTTGCTGCGTTTCAACTAACTTACCGTGGCGCACCGATGATCTACTACGGCGATGAAGTTGGTATGTGGGGCGCTGATGATCCGCACGACCGCAAGCCAATGGTGTGGAAAGATTTGAAATTTGATGATGAAGTAATCGATTCAACTTCGGGATTTAAAACGGGATTTGGAAATTATAAAGTTGGAGTGAATAACGATCTTCTTGACTTCTACAAAAAGATGACGAAAGTACATAACGAAACAAAAGCGCTCCAGCTTGGTGATGTGAACTTTGTTTTACAGAATGATAAGGAAAATATTTTTGCATTCACACGTTCATTTGAAAATGAAAAGCTGCTAATTCTTTTCAATCTAAATGAGAAAGAGCAAAAGTTTTCCTTTGAGATAAAAACACCGCAGCTTTTTGATTTGCTGTCGAAGGAAAAAATTGAAACGAAAAATAATCCCTTCTTTGTAGTTCTTCCGGGAAAATCTTTTTCGATTTATAAATTAGAATAAACTTGGAGTGGATATGAAAAGAATTAGTTATTTACTTGTAACTCTATTCTTATTAACGGACATTTTCTTCCCGCAGGAATCAATAAAACCGAATCCGGAATTTTATCATACATGGCTGCAATATGATTTATATGTACATTTAATGAGCGGTAAAACACCAAACGAATTCCATTCACCGTTTAATTTTGTTGCACAAGTCTACTTTCCTGAAAATAGCGATACAGTGTTAATTGGGAGTTTTAACGAGGGGGCTCATTATCACTTTAAAGTTATAAATAAGGATACAATTGAAGTTTTTTATCCCGGCCGGGATAGAATAGAATATATTTTAACCATTGAGAAAATTAATGATAAGAGCATATTAGATATTAAAAGCGGGGATAAAAAATATTTATTAGCTTCATTGGATGATGAATACCATGCTCACAGCGGAGTGGATTATTTTGTAAACGATAAGTTTTTTACTGGCAACTATATAGCGGAAGAGGATTCTAATATAAAGATAACCTTTACTTCGGATGGCAGATTAATGGGAATTGAGAATTTTAATAAATATTATATTCATGTTGGTCGTAACTTTTTCCCAAAAGACTTTGATAGTGTTTTGCTTAGTGAAATAGTCACAAAAGAAAGAGGGAAAAAAGTAAGGGATCATTTATTGTTTCATTGGAAAAAATTGGAGGATAAGTTAATCCTTTATAATGTCTCTCCACCGCCGGAAAATTCTCTTGAAAATGAAATTTATGATATGAAGATTCTTGACAAATATTTAACATTAAAAAAAGTGGATTAGAAGATTACCAAGATTAAAAATATTCTCATCAACTTTATTAAGAGGTAATCTTTGGTAATACAACCTTTATTTAATAAAATGGTCTAAAGGAAGTGTAACAAATAAATTTGTGTTCAATAATATTTCTTAAAGATTTTTTCGGATTGATATGAAAAAAACGTTTACAATTGTTTTTCTTTCCGGTTATTTTTTTATAGCGTTTGCCGGTAAGATTGATACCCTATCCCAATCAATAAAAGTCAAAGCGATAAAATTAACTTCAAAGCTTTCCATTGATGGCAAGTTGACGGAAGCCGCATATCAATCCCAGGTTTCAACAAACAGTTTTACCCAACGTCAACCGCACGAAGGTCAACATGCAACTGAGAAGACCGATGTTTGGGTTTTTTATGATGACGATGCAATTTTCTTCAGCGCAAAGATGTATGACTCTCGCCCCGATTCTATTATGGCTTTATTAGGAAGAAGAGATAATTTCCAGAATTCAGATTTTTTTGCGGTTGCGATCGATCCTTACCACGATAAGCAAACCGGATATTTTTTTATCATAAATCCCTTAGGCTCTATTTTAGACGGTACAATGTATAACGATAGCTGGAATGATGATTCTTGGAACGGCATTTGGGATTATGCGGCTTCAATCAATGACGATGGATGGAGCGCTGAAATGAAAATCCCTTTTTCGCAACTTCGCTTTAACGCTTCCGATTCGATGAAATGGGGAATCAATTTTCAGAGACAGATTGAACGGCGGAAAGAAGAATCTTATATGATAATGGTTCCTAAAAAGGAGAGCGGATTCGTTTCTCACTTTGCCGAACTTGATGGATTGGAAGGAATTAAAAACAAGCCGCGAATTGAAGTGCTTCCTTATGTTGTGCAAAAAGGTCAATCACTTGTGCACGATCCTTCAGATCCGTTCTATAAAAATAATCGATATAAAACTACTATAGGCGGCGATGTTAAAATCGGATTAGGAAGCAACCTTTCGCTGGATGCAACGATCAATCCCGATTTCGGTCAAGTGGAAGTTGATCCCGCCGTAGTTAATCTTTCTGCATTTGAAACTTACTTTGAAGAAAAAAGACCATTTTTTATTGAAGGAAATAATCTCCTGAACTTTGGAAGAGGTGGATTAAACAACAATTGGAGTTTCAATTTCAGTTCCCCGAATTTTGTTTATTCAAGAAGAATTGGCCGTTCTCCTCAATACTATCCGGACGCGAACGGTTATATCGATCAGCCGAATGAAACGAGGATTCTTGGCGCGGCAAAGATTACAGGCAAACCGGCTTCGAATTTTTCTTTCTACGGATTAACGGCAGTGACCCAAAGAATGACTGCTCGAATAAATGACAATGGAAATCTTTTTGAGCAAGAAGTTGAACCGCTTACAAGTTATTCCGCTATTAGAGGATTGAAAGAATTTAACAGCGGAAATCAAGGACTCGGATTTATTTTCACCTCCGTAAACCGCAATCTTCATGATAAGAATTTAAAATCCACCTTACCCGGAAATAGTTTTGCCGGTGGAATTGACGGCTGGACGATGCTGGATGAAGATAAAGAATATGCGCTCAACGGATTTCTCAGCGGTTCGTTTGTATCCGGTTCAACAGACGCAATGATTAAATTGCAACAAATGCCTTACCGATATTTTCAACGCCCCGATGCATCTTACGCGAAAATTGACAGCAGCAGAAAATTGCTCACCGGTTCAATGGGAAGAGTTATGCTGAACAAACAAAAAGGAAATTTTTATCTTAACACAGCGGTCGGTTACATTACTCCGGGTTTTGAATTTAATGACCTTGGTTTTCAATGGAAGTCAAATGCTATTAACGGACATCTTGTGCTTGGATACCGGTGGTATGAGACAGATGGAATTTTTAGAACTAAATCGCTTTATACTTTCGCTTTTAAAAATTTCAACTTTGAGGGGAAAAAAGATGGTGACGGTTATGGCGGTTTTATAAATCTTGAACTCGAAAATTATTACGGATTCCAGTTTGAAGCTTTTTATTTCCCTGAAACTTTTTCCGCCGGCTTAACACGCGGAGGACCCGGCACAATTTCTCCTTCGGGATATTCGCTTTATCTTTCTAGTTATACCGATAGCCGCAAGGCTGTTACCGGTTCGGCTGATTTTAGTGTAAACGGGGATGAACTCGGCAGCATTTATTACAGCGGTGAAATTTCTGCTGAAGTGAAAGTCGGGTCTAATCTTACTTTCTCCATTGGACCAAATGTTTCGTATTATTTGGAAAAGCTTCAATGGGTAACAAAAATTGATGACCCAATTTTTATACCTACGTATGGTAAACGATATATTTTTGCTGAAATGACGCAGAAAACCATCTCCGCAAATATCCGCGTTAACTGGACTTTTACTCCCGTTTTAAGTTTGCAACTCTTCGTTCAGCCTTTATTTTCAACGGGAAAGTACGACACCTTTAAACAATTACACAAAACCGGATCAATGGAATATGAAGTGTATGGAAAAAATGGTTCGTCTATAACTTATCTTTCCGAAAATAATTTATATTCAATTGTCCCGTCCGATCTAAATGCTGGTAACTATGATTGGATTGGTTATCCCGGAGGGTTTATAATTGATAATCCGAACTTCAATTACAAATCGTTTAAAGCGAATATGGTTTTGCGGTGGGAATTTAATCCCGGTTCTACTTTGTATTTTGTCTGGACGCACGACAAACAAGATTTCCGTAATCCAGGTACGCTTCAACTAAACAAAGATTTTTCATCTTTGATGAAGGCGCCTCCGAACAACATCTTTCTTGTAAAAGTAAGCTACTGGTTTGATGCGGCAAAATGGTAACGGTCTAATTTCTCGGCAGTCCGACGCGGCGGATTACTCTCTCTGTTGCGGTGGAAGGGAAAGATATTGTTAAATGTACTCTTTCTCCTATTTCCCCTCTATTATGAAACTTCCGAAGTTTTTGTACAAACATTCATTTAATTATTCAACCTCAAAAACACACACCAAAATTGCCCGACCGGTTTTTCATAACTTTAATCATAGCGGTAAGCCCTTGTTTTTATAACTAATGGAGTTCTCGCGTTGTAGCCGAAGCGTATTTATCATTCAGGAAAGCCGTATGAGGGAAAACCTCACATACGGTTTGACGAGGGTTCGAGGAAAACAGGATGGAAGCATTACTGCGTTCTCGTCCTACTCTACAAAGAAAGGAAGTTTCATCGGAATCCTTTTGCAAAATTTTGTAGGTGAAAATTAACAGAAAGATGTGAGATGGGAAGGAGTGATTATCTGCAAATCCAAATTCCAGTCTATAGTTATTTTAACCTTTCACTTCTTGACACCTAATGCGCAGAATGGTATATTGTTTTATAAATAAATCAGTTTGAGGATATTTATGGTTGAATTGACCTTGAACATTTTTTCGGCTGTTAACTTTTCCGTCCTCTCAATTTTTCTATTCTTTCGCAGATCCAACAGCATTACTAATCGAATTTTCGCACTGATTATTTTTTGTCCTGCGCTAAATTTCATTAATAACATTTTTATTTGGGAAGGATGGATATATTCTTTTCCGCACACACTATTTTTCTCTTTTGCTACCGCTCAGCTATATGCTCCTTTAGTTTACATTTATGTCAATCTGTTTATCGGTAAGAAAACAAAGATATTCAATCCGCTTTTCGCTTTTACACTTTTTATTATTTTATTGGATTTTTATTTCTGGTGGGAGTTTTCTCAATTTCCGCTTAAACAAAAAATTATATACCTCACAGGATTAACAACATACAATTATCCGTGGCAGATGAATACAATAAATGGGCTATTTGTAATAGCTGAATTCATCTATTTTACGGCATCTTTAATAAATGTTTTTCGATTCTCTAAAATTGTAAAAGAGTTTTATTCTGAAGAGGATGAAATTAAATTAAGATACATAAAGAAATTTATTATCCTGATTTTCTCTCTTAACTCTTTTCTAATTGTCGTTTATGCAATTCTGCCTACACCAAGTGTAGAGTACATATTCTTGCCTCTCTTTCTCAACATTATCTATCTGTACATCCTTTATAATGCATTCAAACATTCTGCTTTGTTTTCATACAACGAATTTCAACATTTTGCCAGAAAAATTGAACCCGTCGCTCTGGTTGAAAAAAATATCCATAACCCGGGTAAAATTTCGAAATCAAATTATCATCTTAAACAAGAATTGGGTGACCAGCTCTACTCAAAAGTTTTAAAACATTTAATTGAAAAAAAACCTTATCTGGATCCTAATTATCATATAGAAGATTTAGCTCAAGAATTGAAAATTCGAAAACACCACTTATCTTTTGTTATCAATTCAAGATTTCAAAAGAGTTTTTTTGAACTCGTTAATACCTACCGGATTGAAGAAGCAAAAGAAAAATTAAAAAATGACTCCGGGTGTCATTCTGTTGATGCAATTGGATATGATGTAGGATTTAACACGAAATCCGCATTCTACAGGGCGTTCAAAAAACACACTAATTTAACTCCCGCTCAATTTTGTAAAATAGTAAAATCCGAACAATCACTTAAATAAAGTCCTACTTTATAAAGTAGGATTTTCCCACTCTCGCCAACTCATATTTTTGCAGTTAAAAAACACTGGTTTCCAATGAATATTATTGTTCTGGTTACTTCAACTATAATCTCGGTTTTACTTTTTTTATTGATAAGAAAATTGGGACGGAATGAATATCTCAGAAATTCATGGAAGAAAAAAACAAACGCAGATTGAGAGCAACGGATCTTTTTTAACAATATCAATTTTCAAAGGAGTACTTATGAAAAAGTTTTTTGTCCTAACAATATTTCTGACACAGTTGGCTTTTGGTCAATGGTTCTGGCAAAATCCATTGCCGCAGAATAACAACCTAAAGGCTGTTAAATATATAACTTCTACATTTGTCTTAGCTGTGGGCGATAACGGCGCTGTGATGAAATCAACCGATGGTGGTTCTACCTGGACTAAGCTGCTGGCTCCCAAGAATCCCGGTGTAGTGGGAGAGACAACTAATCCATTAAGTTCAATTTCATTTATTAATGAAAATACCGGCTGGATTGTCGGCGATTACTCTATTTTCAAAACGATTGACGGGGGAAACACATGGCAATTGCAGAGTCTCGGTATAAATAGAGACATGAATGCCATTTTCTTCGTTGATGAAAATATCGGTTATGTCGGCGGGAATAATGGTGAATTGTATAAAACAACCAATGGCGGTGCGAATTGGACAAAACAAGATTTAGGAACCGGGGTCGGTACCATCTCTTCGATTTATTTCATTAATGCCACCACAGGGTGGATTGCAGGAGACCTCCTTATCGCAAGAACAACCGATGGCAGCACATGGATTTCAGCCGGTTCAATTACCGGGAAACATTACAATATTCACTTTATAGATGCTAATAATGGTTTTTCTATTGGGCAATATGGTACATTCTTTAAATCGACTAACGGAGGAGAAACATGGACTAAAAAAACTTTCCCATCTACTTCTGTAAGCTTATATGGCGCCTTTTTCAAGGATGTAAATACAGGAATTGTTGTTTGTGGACAGTGGAATCCCAACGGTAGTAATAAAGGATATATTTATCGCACTACGAATGGAGGAACTTCATGGACTGAGATTTCTGCCGGATTATTTGAACAATTAAACGGAGTTGCTTTTATAGATGCCAACACCGGTATTGCCGTTGGCGATGTTGGAAGAATAATGAAAACAACAAATGGGGGGCTTAATTGGTCATCTATTAGCAGTGGTTTTACATCTTATATAAATTCTTCTCATTTTATTGATTCAAATACGGGTTATATAGTCGGCGGAGTGGGTGATTATGACGGAGTTGTATATAAAACAACCGATGGCGGCACAACCTGGCTGAAAAAACAAAGTGGTGAAATGCCTTCAGTGAAGTCAGTTTATTTTATTGATGCAAACACAGGCTGGATAGGAGTACAAAATAAAATTTATAAAACCACAAATGGAGGAGATAGTTGGACCCAGCAATCGAGTTCTTATACATCAAGAGCACTCACTTTCTTAGATGCAAATGTTGGAATATCGGCAAATGCTAATAGTATCAGTAGAACCATAGATGGTGGAACTACCTGGTCAAAGGTTGCCGATTATGATTGTAATTCTGTCTTCTTTATAAGTTCGCTGGTTGGCTATTGTACAGGTTTTAATTCTGCCACTTACAAAACTACTGATGGTGGAGCAACATGGGCTTTATTAACAGGTTCACCTAAGGGTAATTATGTTTTCTTCGTAAATAATGATGTTGGTTTTGTTGCCGGTTCAGGTATGTGGAAAACAACTAACGGTGGAACTTCCTGGGTTAAACAAACCATCGAAGTTGTTGTTCTTTCGGTATTTTTTTTCGATACGAACAAAGGAATTGCCGTTGGAACAGAGGGACAAGTATGGAACACGACGAATGGTGGAACAAACTGGGCAAGAACCTGGCCTACGGTTATGTGTGATTTGAATAAAGTTCATTTTGTTTCACCAACCACCGGGTGGATAGTTGGACAATATGGAACAATTCTAAAATCAACATCAGGCGGAGCAACCTGGATAAAACAAGAAGAATCTGTACCTGAACAATATGTTCTATATCAAAATTATCCCAATCCATTTAATCCGAGTACGGTTATCAGTTGGCAGTTAGAAGTCGGTGGGCAAGTTACACTAAAAGTTTATGATGTGCTTGGGAATGAAGTGGCAACGTTAGTGAATGAAATCCAGTCGGCAGGAATACACCGGGTAGAATTTCAGTCGGCAGTGGGCAGTCGGCAATTGGCAAGTGGTATTTATTTCTATCAACTACGCTCCTCCTACGGCGGAGGTAATTTTGTGCAGACGAAGAAATTTATTTTGTTGAAGTGAGTTTAGATAAAAAGCATAACCTTCGAGGTCTCGGTCTGATTTAGTTATTCAGACCTCGAAGGTTTCTGAGTAATGTCTTTACAAGCGAATTGGATTGATAAATAAATTGCCATTGGATGACTTGCAACGAGCTTTAGCTCGTTGATTATGGGGAAGAAAAGAAAATTGGCTTTAGCCAAATAAAAAATAGTATTTTCAGAAAAATATTTGATTCTAATTCTAAATTTTCTTAGGTTTTGCTCAAAGATTTAGGGCATTAACACGGTTAGATGAATTCAGATAGTTACATATTTGATATAGTCCGGCAAAAAGTTAAAATCTTCTCCTCAAAATTCATTATAGGAAACTTTTTAGCAACACATCAGCGGAAACAATTTTTTGCTTCTTCCCTCCAAGCAATAAATTTTACATCAATAGCAATTAATACTCGGCGCACTGCGAAAGCTTATTCTGTGCTTGTAGACACTTTCCGGCGGCAAGCAACGTCTGCAAGTCGGCGAGCAATGTCAACTATACGACGAGCTATACCAACTATGTGCCGAGCATTACTGGCAATGCGACGAGCAGACTCAACTATGCGGCGAGTAGACTTAGCAATACGACGAGCAGACTTAGCAATGTGGCGAGCGGATTCAACTACTTGGCGAGGAACATTAGCAATTCAGTATATAGAGTTAAAACATTAAGAGCTACCATCTCCTCAGGGAATTGTAGTTCTTAAACTAATATTATAAAATACTTATATTTAGTTCAGAAAACTTAAACTTAATGGGAGTTCATCATGAGGACATCGTATCTTGTGCTTTTCTTTTTTCTATTGTCTTTTTCTCTCTATTCATTTGATGTAGAGCGGATAAGTGGTACTGACTATCAAGGTGATAATCCAGACAAAAGCAGAAAAGAGATTAACAAACCAAACACAAACGAATCAAACAACTTCATTGCCATAAACCAAATTTTTATGTGGGTGAGCAACAACGGTATGGGTTCACATGACCCACGTACAGATGGTTCCGGATTTTATTGGCCCGGCGGCGAAAACGCAACTATATCAGCAATTTTTGAAGATGGTTTGATTTGGGGAGCTAAAGTTGATACGCAAATTCGAGTAAATGGTTCGGTATATCGGCATGGACTCCAAGCCGGCAAAATTTTACCGAATGGAGAAGCGGATAATCCTAATTTGGAAAAATATCGAATTTATAAAATCCGTAAAGGATGGGAATCTCTTCCCCCCGGACCCAGACGAGACACCTATGAAAAAGATTATCATGAATGGCCCATTGAAGATGGCGCCCCTTATGTGTTAGACAAAGAGGGTAATAAAGTTCCGAACTTTGTCGGCGATGAAGTTCTTTGGTGCGTTAGTAACGATATGGATCAAACACGTTCAACCTATACCTACGGCACTTTACCGATGGGATTAGAACAACAAATGACGGTATTCGGGTTTAATAGATCCGGTGATTTGGGTGACATGGTTTTTAAGAAGTATAAACTAATTAATAAAGGAAATCTAACATTACGTGAAGTTTATCTGGCTTATTGGTCAGATACCGATCTGGGTGACGCTAGCGATGATTATACCGGTTGTGATACTACACTAAAATTAGGTTATACTTACAACGGTGACAATAATGATGAGAATTATTATGGTACAACTCCTCCTGCTGTTGGATATGTTTTTTTTCAAGGTCCAATGGTTGAAGGGGCAGCTACTGATAGCGCAAAATTTTTATCTGTATGGCGACATGGATATAAAAACTTACCAATGACAGCATTCACTTTTTTTATCAACTCCGACGCAACAGGTCGATTTTTAGACCCGGATCAGGGTGTAGCTGCCGGGTCAGTTCAATTTTATAATAACATGACAGGGAAAAGTAAAACAGGGGTCCAATTTGTCGACCCGAATACGGGAATTTCAACGAATATAATTTTGGCTGGAGATCCGGTTGCCGGAACCGGTTGGTATGAGGGTTATGTAGGTTGGCCGGGAGGGCCAGGTCCTCCTTATGACAGAAGACATTTAATGAGTTCCGGACCTTTTACGATGGCTCCCGGAGATACTCAGGAAGTAGTTATTGGTATTGTAATTGCAAGAGGTTCAAATAATTTAAATAGTATTACTGAGTTAAAGAAAAAAACAAAAATTGCTCAAACCGCTTATGACAAAGATTTCAGTTCGATGCAGCCTCCTTTGGATCCTATCGTAACTTCTGTTGTAGATGATAAACAAGTTACATTCCACTGGGAGCCCAACACAGAAGATTATGATGTAGTTGATCCTTTTATAACGGGAAAAGGGAAAGCCGATACTACCTATACTTTTGAAGGATATCGTATCTGGCAATTTGAAGATGAATTGGGAAGGAATCCAAAACTTCTGAAAATTTTTGATATTAAAAACAATGTTACCAAAGTTACCCAGATACTTGATTTTAACGGAGTAAAAGTAGAACAAACAATTTTTGAAATGCCCAATCAGGGAATAGCCCGGTTCTTCTCAACAAATTTCGATAAGATAAATTATACTCCGTTAATAAATGGAACATCCTATTACTTTGGAGTAACGGCGTTTGGTTATTCAAAAGATAGCGATCCGCAATATCTTGAAAACCCCGTTAAAATAATTAAAGTTGTTCCTGAAAAAATCGGATTTGATAGTTCGTTCACGTATCGATATGGCAGTTATATTGATGCAAAACAGACTGCAGGAGTTGAAGACGGAAATGTTCGATTGTTTGTGGTTAATCCGCTTGAATTAACAGGAGATACATATAAAGTTACGTTCGACTCAACAATTATTAGAAATTTTAATAATACTGCCGACACGCTTGCTTTAACGTTTAATCTTCTCAATATATCAAAGACTCCCGTTGATACGCTGCTGCGGACACGAACAGAATTTGGAACGGACGTTAGTACAAATAAATATATCTTTGATGGTTTTTCCCTTGTTGTTAGAAACACCGGTTTGGATAGCCTTCCAAAAGTTAATTCAAAATATAAAGTTAAAAGTGTAGAAGAAATTAAAG
>JAUYAB010000055.1 GCA_030693705.1 Ignavibacteria bacterium
CGGAACATTTTTCTCACATCAGGGGAATTACACTGATTATCTTATAAACAAAGCGGAGCGGCAGACAATAAAAGAAGTTGAAGAAAACAAACGGCAAAACTTTCTGCGACGTGAACTTGATTGGGTGATGCGTGGACCAAAAGCGCGTAGAACCAAAGCCAAGAGCCGCCTCGATAATTATTATGAAGTTGCTTCTCAACAAAATACCGAAGTTGAACTTGATGTTGAAATGATCATTCCACCGGCGGAAAAACTGGGGAAGAAGGTTCTTGAACTGAAGAACGTTTCAATTAAACTTGGAGATAAACTTTTATTTGAAGGATTAAATTTTGACTTTGCAGCGGGAAGAAAACTTGGAATCATCGGTAAGAACGGCACGGGCAAAACTACTCTCCTCAAAATTATTTTAGGAGAACTTTCTCCGACAAAAGGTAAATTAGAGCTCGGAGAAAAAACAGAATTTAATTATATAGACCAGGCAAGACTTCTCCTGAACGATGAAGATACGGTGGTTGAATCGATAGGCGAAGGAAGCGAGACAATTAAATTCGGTAAATATCAAATGGGTGTGTGGACATACTTGCGGCGATTTCTTTTTACTGATGACCGCATAAATACTAAAGTCGGTCGACTCTCCGGCGGTGAAAGAAGCCGATTGACGCTTGCAAAGATTATTAAGAACGGCGGCAATTTTTTAATGTTGGATGAACCAACAAACGACCTTGACTTGCCCACGCTTCGAGTTTTAGAAGAAGCGCTCATCGCGTTTGAGGGATGTGTAATAGTTGTTAGTCACGATCGATATTTCCTTAACCGTGTTTGTAACGGAATCCTCGCTTTCGAAGATGGCGGTAATGTTCACTTCAGCGAAGGGAATTATGATTATTATCTACAAAAGAAAAAAACGAGATTGGAAAACGAAAGTAGTCCTGTTAAAAAAGAAAAACTTGAAGAGAAAATACTCAAACCGAAAGTGAAAAAGCTTTCGTGGAAAGAAACAAAAGAACTCGAGACGATTGAAGAAAAAATTATTTCAGCAGAACAAGAAGTCGAACGCATCGAATCAATATTTTCCTCCGCTGATTTTTATGAAAAATACGCCACACAAACAAACGAATTAACCCATCAACTCGAGCTTGCAAAACATAACGTAAAAAAACTCTACGAACGCTGGGATGAACTCGAACAATTGAAAAATAGTCTGCTATAAAAAAAGACAGTCCCCTGTTTCCAAGAGACTGTCCTAATTCCTAATTCATACCGTGTCCGCCTCTGGCGGAATTCGTAATTATTTAAGAACTACCATTTTCTTTGTTTGTACAAACGCACCGGCTTGCAAACGATAGATATATGTACCACTTGACAAATTCGCTGCTGAAAAATCAACATTGTAGTTGCCTGCTTCTTTTCTTTCGTTAATCAAAGTTGCTACTTCTTTTCCAAGTACATTAAATATTTTTAAAGTAACCTGCTGAGCGCTTGCAACGGAGTATTTAATATTCGTTACAGGGTTAAACGGATTCGGGAAATTCTGGGATAATTCAAACGAAGCAGGAGCCAATTCACCAACTTCAACTACCTTCGAATATTTTGAAGTACCATCAAAATCAACCTGGCATAAACGATAGAATGATTTTCCGGAAACCTTTGTATCTACAAAACTGTATTCATGTGATGAAGTACTGGTTCCATTTCCATCAACAAAAGCAATTGTAACATAAGCTACTCTATTAGAACTTTTTTGAATTTCAAAACCTTTGTTGTTTGTTTCGGTAGCGGTTGCCCACTCTAACTGAACACTATTTTTTACAGTAGTTGCAGAAAATGAAGTTAACTCAACCGGAACAGGGGTATGAATAAATTCGATATTATCCATATAATTCACGCTGCCTCCTGTTCTTGGATCAGGAAAATCAGGAATTAAAGTTATTGTGGCTACTGTTGTTCCGATAGCAGAAGTGTAATCAAAGGTTAGTTTCTCCCATTGATTAATCACAGTATTTGGAACTTTGTGATCAACATTTGGTGGCTCTAATTTAAGGTCGACAGGAGAAATTACATCCTTGTAAACCATCATAGTGATCATACTGTTATCAGCGTTTAGCGTAAATGAACCATGGCTTTGACCATAAAAACCTGACCACGGATCGGCATTGGGGGCAACAACATATTTTAAACACTTAGCTGAAGTATTAATGCCTGTCGTATTCGGATTAGCTACAACTGAAAGAGCTGTAGAATCGCCGCTTCCATTAGCAAAAATATTCCATTTATAATCCTGCCCCACGGTTTCAAAATCAATCGTGGCTTGTCCGAACATAGAGACGGAGAAAAGAAACAAAGAAAGTACCAAAAAGTTTTTCATACTGAACTCCTTAAGTAATTATTTATATTTATTATTTCTGTCAACATGTTTTTCAAGTTCTATTTAACAAAAGTGTTAACGGTGTTGATCTGAAGAACTAAATTGTACGAACTTTCTTACATGTAAACATTTACATCGCAATATAATTCTTTAAAACGAAAAGTCAAGGGGGTAGATAAAAAAAATGGAAAAGTTTACATACATCCGGCTGGAGTGGTTTAACGGAAATGAGTTCAGAACTTGTCTCTTAATTAATTCGAAGGTTACCCGGAACAAACCATGCTTCTCTCTTATTCTATCTTAAAATCGAAGTGATGGAGATTCAAAAACTATTTCAGAATGGTCATCAATCGGTTTAATCTATAAGCAGCTTGCCCCGCCGGTGTTGCATTTAAACGATATACATAAACACCGCTTGATAACCCGGCAGCATCAAAGACTATTCTGTGCATACCGGCAGCGTATATTCCTTCCGTTAAAACGGCTGCTTCTCTGCCCAACATATCATAAAGATTTATCGAGACTTTAGCATCAACAGGTAATGAGAATTGAATTGTTGTAGCAGGGTTAAAAGGATTCGGATAATTTTGTTCCAACAAATATCCGGATGGTTTACTTGCATCAACTTCTACCTCATGGCTATATTTAAACTTTCCATCATTATCTATCTGTTTTAAACGGTAAAAGTAGTTCCCTTCTGTACCTGACTTATCTGTGAAAGAATAATCTATGGGAGAGTTGCTATTCCCTGCCCCATTTACGAAACCTATGTTTGTCCAATTCCTAATTCCTAATTCCTCATTCCTAATTGATCTCTCGATTTCGAATCCATAATTATTTATTTCTGTAGCCGTCCTCCAGATAAGTTGGACACTTCCACTATTGGATTCACCTCTGAAACTTTCAAGTTCTACAGGTAATGCCCATTGCCCTGTAGGCATAGTTTGTCTTGTTACATCCGAACCTGACCAATTAGTTTTTGTTCCCACATCTAACCTTAGCTGTGCATAATCACTGCTTATTGTACCTGAATAAATTGCATTATCAATTTCATTTAGCGCAATTGCGGAGATGCCCTCTGTTAATCCTGTTGGTAAGGCAGAAGAATTGGACGAATACGCCGTTTGGTTCCATGCAGTACTATCATCATTTACAGCATATAAAAAATTAGGTGAAGAAGCGCTGCCTGTATAAGCAAGTATCTGATCTCCCCCGCTTGCAGAAAGGGCAAATGATCCGCTTGAGGAAACTGTTCCCGTGCTTGTGGTTGTTGTAGTAACGTTTATAATCGTTCCATGCGTTACACCTCCCGCCGGAGCCGTCCAGATAATGAATCCTTCGCCGGTTCGCAGACTACCGGAGCTAAACCAACCGTTATCGGTAAAGTTGATAACTACTCCTCCGGCTAAATCAACAAGAGGAACAAATGCAAATTCGTCGGGATCAGTCATATTAAAGCCGATTATCAGAATATCTCCTGCGGTAAGTGTGCTTGATCCTGTAC
The DNA here is from genome assembly GCA_030693705.1 of Ignavibacteria bacterium. Lineage (GTDB taxonomy): Bacteria > Bacteroidota > Ignavibacteria > Ignavibacteriales > Ignavibacteriaceae > UBA1563. Next base: position 3,870 of record JAUYAB010000055.1, read on the forward strand.
TCACGGAAGTTAAATCATTTGCTGAAGGAACGGTACCATCGGTTTTGTAATTAATTGAACTCCCGGTACCATTGTAAGAAAAGATTTTATAATAATATCGAGTATTACCTGATAAATTTGTGAACGTATAGGAGTTAGCCGCGGAATAGTCTACATTCACTTTGCCGATACCATCTGAAAGATCAAGATCATTTGTGTAAACCACACCATCGGTGGGAGCGGTGATAGAAGCATTGGTGCTTGTCATAATAAGATAACCGCTGGGCGCTTGAGAACCTGTCAAAGCATCCGTCCAATTAAGTTGTATTGCGTTGCTCGTAACGTTGCTTGTTGCAAAATTGGTAACGTAGTTTGTCGGTTCAACAGAAAGACTTAATGAACCTGCATAACTCATATCGCTAAAATTTATGTAGTTAACGTATTCGGGGTGATCAACAAAAGGATTCCGGTTCCCTTGAATAGATTCAATATAATCATTCCTTGCAATCTCCCATGCATCGGGCGGATCATTCTGATGCCACTGTAAAAGCAGATCGAGGTTCTGCGGAGCTTCACTTAACGAGGGAAGCCGTACCGTGTTAAGCCAGTTGAAATCCCAGTTGTACCCGTTTACATCATCATAGCGGAGAGCCATATATAACAATGCCCTGGCGGCATCACCTTTTTGCTGATCTCGCGGCTCATAAACGGTTTGTCCCAGAGCGTTCGTCCCGAGTTTACCATCAAGAAATTGATACGAAATGGTTGTAACTACTCCAAGCGGATGATTGCTCCTTCTTCCGTTCGCGTTGTCTTGATGTGTAGGGAATAAATGATGCTGATCGGAATATTCTTCCCCGCTTGTTGAGTTGTAAGTCGGCATCCAGCTATAACACCAGGTATGCTCGCGGCTCAATATCTCCCATGTAAATGTTCCTGTATAATTGTATTGATAGCCGCTATAAACGCACGTAACATAATAGCCGCCGGAACCGTTGGACTGCGCTTCAAAGTGGGCAATATTTGTCTCATCAAAGTTATCATAAGTTATCCTTGTATAGGGCGATCTTATTCTACTCTCTAAATCGGTAATAAAGGTTGCGCTGGACGTATTTATGCCTGCATAATATGTTGCAATAGGCGTTTGCGCTATTAACTGCACCCCCATCAATGCCATGAGAAACAATAACCGCATGATGGTTTCTATCTTTCTTCTTATCTGTATTGGTTTCTTAGGAAACTAAGATTAGTATTACCAGATTTGTTTTATGTGAAATGAACTGTTAAGTATGTAATGGCGAAAACGTTTTTCGCACACTACTACTATCGTGCAATATTTCTAATATTTGACCTCACCCGCGCCAAAGGCGGGCAAGCCCTGCCCCTCTCCTTGGTAAGGAGAGGGGAATGGGGTGAGGTCAATTTTATTTGTTTAACAATAATTCTTTAATCGCTGTTTCAATCTTCTTAAATGCCTTTTCCGGATTCCCTTCGTATTCCTCGTTTGTTATCCGTCAAAATGTAATACCAAAGGTTTCGATATACTTTTGTCTCTCTGCATCGTATGCTTTTGGGCTTGGTTCATCGTGAACACCACCGTCAAGTTCAACTGCAAGTTTAAGTTCCGGCGCATAAAAGTCAATTACGTATTGATCAACAGAATACTGGCGGCGAAATTTGATGCCAAGACATTTTCTGTTGCAGAGGTGCATCCACAATATTTCTTCAAGAAAGGTTTGGTTTTGTCTAAGTGATCGACGTTTCTCTTTTTCTGAGGATTTATTATAATGCTTAGTCATAAAAACAACCTCACCCGCGCCAAAGGCGGGCAAGCCCTGCCCCTCTCCTTTCCGCCTGAGGCGGACAAGCACAAGGAGAGGGGTGGGATTTTAAAACAAAAAGTGAATTAATGTTTTATTCAAGTCTTTCTTTTCAACTATATTCTCATCGAAGTTGAGAATTGAATTTTCCTCTTTCCCTCTCCTTTCTAAGAATTGAGGTTTCCTCTTTCCCTCTCCTTCATAAGGAGAGGGATTAAGGGTGAGGTCGAAATTACTTGAGGATGACCATTTCTCTGGCTAGTACAAACTCTCCCGCTTGCAAATATCACTCAAACGTGGTTGCGCGCATGTGTGCTAAATTCTTTTTCGTAGTGGATAATCTGAGTTGTTGTTGAGCTGTACATTTTTTCGTGAGTGTATACTTACTTTACGAATAAACTTTTTTGCTTTCAACATTTTATTTGACTTCAGATAATCGCTAATCGCTTTTTCATCTTCTTTGGTCAAGGGTCTTTCACCACCGATAAAGTCCACATCAAGTTCACTTAGTTTATGTTTCATAGTATTTGATATTAAAAATATTTGTTAATAAGTTTTAATGCTGCTGTTGTTGCAATAACCATACGTTGTCTCCCGATATGTATTGCTCCTAAACTTTGAATATAGTGGTCAATGAGTTGTGTCTTAGAAATAAAAGAAACATTGCCTTCTTGTCCACGCTGAAAAGAAAGTTTGCATGCAAAAGCAACTAAATTACCGGGAACGCCGGAGTAAATTTTCGTCTTGCCTTTATTGAATGGAGCGCTTTCAAGCAAGTGCATATAAACATGGTCGGGTTTAATTTCTAAACTCACTAATCCTTGAAGTATAACCTGATTATTTACAATAGTTAATTTGTAAACATCGCGTTCGGGTCGTCTGAACTCAAATTTCCAATCAAACTGCCAGCCGTTTTTCTTGGTAACCTTTTTAAGATCACCGCTTGTAATAAGAGTAATATCTGTTGAAAAACTATCACCGGTAAATGTGTTCTCTATTGAATTGGTCAGTTTGTCAATTTCAAAATCAAGGACTGTTTGTTTATGTTTTTTCACTTAGCTAAATCACTAAATCATTGTTAACAACCTCACCTCTTTCCCTCTCCTTTCCGCCTGAGGCGGACAAGCGGAAGGAGAGGTGTGAGATTATAAAATATAATGTGAGTAATGTTTTATTCAAATTTCTCTTTCATCCTTAATTCTCATCGAAGATAAGGATTGAATTTTCCTCTTTCCCTCTCCTTCATAAGAATTGAGGTTTCCTCTTTCCCTCTCCTTCATAAGGAGAGGGATTAAGGGTGAGGTCGAAATTACTTGAGGATGACCATTTTCCTGGTTTGCACAAACTCTCCGATCAATATTTGGTGGAGAAATGACATCTGACTACAACAAAGCGGCTTTGTTTAATATTTTAGAAAGCGCATCATTTTCTTTTGCATATTCTTTTAAGATCATTTTAACCGCCTGATCATCTTTTTGTAAAAGTTCAATAAGTTCTCTTAGTTCTTTAGTCTCTTTGGCAACCGGTGCAAGGGTAGTTCTTCTATCCCAAAGGATGAAGCCTACGAGTATAAACATTCCGCTAAAAGTAATACCGAAGCCCCAACGCATAAAGGATTGCATGTCGTTTTTTAATTCATCAATCCGTTTCTCAAGATTTATCTGTCTTTCTTCAATGCGGATAACCCGTTCTTTTACATCTTGAATATCTCTCCTTAGTTCACCTACGGCATCAACCTGAGCGGGCAGCGCCGGTTGAATAAGTAAAAAAACCGAAACAAATAAAAAAAGAAATCGTTTTTTCATAACGAACCTTAGTTATTTTGTGAATGAAAAACTTATTAACTGCTAATGAACTCCCTTCGTGTTCCTTCGTGAAAAACTTCGTGGTTCTTCGTGAAAGGACTTTGTTACACGAAGGCACTCGAAGAAGGCACGAAGTTGCGCGAAGAAATCATGCAAATGACCCACGGTTCATTTATTTTATTTTTAATAGCTCTATTATCTTCTACTAATGAACTCCCTTCGTGTTCCTTCGTGAAAAACTTCGTGGTTCTTCGTGAAAGGACTTTGTTACACGAAGGCACTCGAAGAAGGCACGAAGTTGCGCGAAGAAATCATGCAAATACAAGTTCATGCGTAAGCTGAGTTATTAACTCACGTTACGCAGTTAGTAAGAGAAAACCATCTTAATCTTCATCTCTTGCGTAACGTGAGTTATTAATAAAAATCCATCCCCTTTTGGTGAAAGAGGATGGATAAAAATAAATAATTTTTATTTAAGAACAATCATTTTCTTGGTTTGCACAAACTCTCCGCTCTGCATACGGTAGATGTATGTGCCGCTTGCCAGGTTTGCAGTTGAAAATTCTACTGTATAAGTGCCGGGTTCTTGTTTCTCATTAACCAACAATGCTACTTCTTTACCAAGAACATTAAATACTTTAATGGTTACATTCTGACTACTGACAACTGAATACTGAATACTTGTTGTCGGGTTAAACGGATTAGGATAATTCTGCTCTAACGCAAATGCAGTTGGCGTACCAAGGTCTACTTCTACTTCTTTGCTGTAGGTGTATTGCCCGTCGTTGTCCAATTGTTTTAAGCGGTAGAGATATTTGCCTGATGCTGCCGACTTATCCGTAAAGCTGTACTCTTTAGGTGAGTTGCTGTTGCCGGCGCCATTTACAAAGCCAACTTTCTCCCAAACAGAAACCATACTTACCTTATCACCTAAATCTACAGTTCTTTCTATATCGAAACCGTAGTTGTTTAATTCGGTAGCTGTCTTCCACGAGAGGTTTACAGTACAGTTATGTGCTGATGCTGAAAAGGAAGTTAGCTCAACAGGAAGAGGTGCTTGACCCCAAGCTGTACCAACTCTAATTCCGTCAATACTTCCAGCTGCAGTATTTGTTCCTTCTCTTATCGCAACTGATCCGAGATCAGATGGGTCTCCCGCTGTCCCCCCACCTGTTAAAGCGATCGTAACTAAGGGTGATCCACTTCCTTCAGTAGACGGGACACCTGAATCATAAATCCAAAGTCCAACCTGATCATCACTAGTTGTTGCGGTACTAAACACATATTTCAAAATTAATAGATAGGTCTGATTAAAGTTTAGAACAGTTGCATCATCAAATCTAGTATCTGTAGTTTTTTGTAATCCTACAATCCATCCTGCACCACTTGATGTTGCATAAACTTTACCGACGTATGTTGTGCCAATCGTTGTTGGACCAAGATGAAAAAAATAGTCAGCTGAAGTAGCCGCTGACAGATTAACTAAACAAGAAATATAAACGGTAGAATTTGAATTGATTGTAGAAAATGTTCTATTTATATCCCCCGAATTAGTTTTAATAAAAGTAACATTGCCTCCAACACCTGAAGAAGCATAATCGGTATAAGTGAGACCTGTTGCACTATAACCAGGTCCGGTAGTACCACTATGTCTAGTCCAGTTAGATGTTAAAGCTAATAAATCAGCATTATCTGAAACACCATAGTCAAAGTTTTCAGTAAGATTGTTATCTTGAGCAGTGATTGTATTTGATGTAATATCTGTTAATCCCGTTCCTACACCATCAGAAGCTAGTATAGAGAAAGAACCACCAACACTATACTGAACATCATTCCATGTATAAACACCTGCAACCAAACTTTGTGTAAGTCCAGTTAATGAGCTCAGGGAACCCGAACCAGAAGCTAATGAAAGAGTTACCGAAGGTGTTTGATCAACATCAGTATTATTGTTTACATCCGTCGCTTTTACCTCCACAGTAAAATTTGTAGCGGTTGATACTGTTGCAGAAGGTTTATTGGAGGAATATGCTAAACGATCTGCTGTTACAGCAATTTTATTATTATTCCCTGTGTTATCTGTGGTTGCACCACCAGCACTAGCTGTCGCAAAGATTGATCCAGCAACATCGGCTGTAGCAGAAGTTATAGTAAATTGAATGTTTTGGTTATCTGTTACCGTAGAATTAAAACTTACTCTAACGGTAAAATCTTTTGTCCCACCATCTGCTGCTGCTAAAGTCAAACTCGAAAATGTTACTGATGTTGCACCAGCAACTTCAGACCCAATTTCTGTAATGCCGTCATATAAAGCAATTCTTCTTATATTAGCATAATTGCCCACACTAAATGTTATTGAAGTTAATGTAGTTCCAAGTGCATCTGCATCAGTAGTTGCTCCACCATCTCTTATTGTGAATTTGGCAACTTCTAAATCGTTTGAACTATTTGTAATGTCCGTAGCTTGATAACTTTTGTAATCAATATTCGTAGGATAAGTATAACCTGAAAACACTATTATATCAGATGCAGTGGAATTTGAAGTTGCCACCGTTCCAGTAATAGAAATATCATCTATGCCTGCTCCAATACTATTGCTTGTTCCCGCAACGGTAAATTTGACTTGCACTTGAGTTCCATCGTAAGTACTTAAATCAAATTGTGTCATCGCAGTCAAAGTAGTTGAGGTTGGTATTCTTGTACCAAGATTTGTCCAGTTCCCACCATTATCAGTTGAAATCCAAACTGTAATTGTGTTTTCGGTTGCATTTAGCCCACCATATGTTCTAGCTTTAAAATCAAGTTTTTCAGCGGTATAGTTATCGAAATTCATTGCAGGAGTAGTAGTTGAAGCTCCAGCTACTAGAAGTTGCAAATAAGTAGTACCTCCTACACTAACATCCGTCCATGTAGCAAAACCCGCGACATCCGTCCTAATTGGTGTAATATTATCGCCCCATCCCACCTGAGTAAACCCCATAACTAAAAGTAAAGTAAAAAGAAGTAAATGTTTTTTCACAATAATCCTCATATAGTTAATACGTACCAAGACAATTAATTCCAAAACAAGAGTTGGAGAGAATACCCAATAAAATTGGGGATGAAACATACAAAATATTATTTATTCTGCAAATAGTTTTTTGTTATTAAATTGTTAAGAGAGGGTGATAGGAATTAGGAATTAGGAATTTGATAGTTAGTAAAAATATTATACGATGAATGGCCGCCACTGGTGCGGGGCAGGCAAGAATATTAAAAATTTAAGAATAACGATTAACGATATTTGATTTTTGATGTGACGAAATCTTCTAACTTCTAAAATCGTTAATCCCCGTCTGAGCCGGGCAGGCTTGTTCGATATTCATTATTCCTTTTTTGTTTTGGTTTACCAGGTTAGGCTATAGGGGGCAGTGTGTGCGCCTGTCGTTGGGCTTTAGTCATCGGGCAGCAGTCATTAAAACAACACTTGCATTATACTGTTTGTTCCTCAAGTTTCTTAATGCACTGCTCATGGTCTTCAAGGTGTTCTTCATCAAAAGTTATTCTGCCTGTAAGCCCTTCAACCAATTTCACAATGCCGTTGAAATATCTGTCCATTTTATTTCCCTGCTCGTCAAGTTTCTGCGCAAATCCAACCACAGTTTGTTGGAGACCGTCTATTCTTGTTTCAACCTGCGTAAAGCGGCTATCGGTGTAGTCTTTCATGGATTGAACAGCCGAGTCAACCTTTGCATCAATCTTAGCGTCAAGGCGCTGCTCAACACCATCAATCTTAGCGTCAAGGCGCTGCTCAACACCGTCAATCTTAGCGTCAAGGCGCTGTTCAACGCCGTCAATCCTTGTGTTAAAGCGCTGCTCAACGCCGTCAATCTTAGCATCAAGACGTTTCTCAACACCGTCAATCTTAGTATCAAGGCGCTGTTCGACGCCGTCAATCTTAGCGTTAAGGCTCTGCTCAACGCCGTCAATCCTTGCGTTAAGGCTCTGTTCAACACCGCCAATCCTTGCGTTAAGGCTCTGTTCAACGCCGCCAATCCTTGCGTTAAGGCTCTGTTCAACACCGCCTACCTTTGTGTCAAGGCTTTCAATCTTCCCCGTTAAGCGCTGCTCCGACTTAGAGAGTTCCTTCTTTAGAATTTCTTTAGTAACGTAATTCGGCATAGTGTTTTTTTGTTTTTTCATGAGGAACCATATCTGATTAATATGTAACCAAGACAATTATTTCCAAAACAGTATCTGGACTGTATCGCCAATAAAATTGGGTATGAAACATACAAAATATTATTTATTCTGCAAATAGTTTTTTGTTATTAAATTGTTATGAGAGGGTGTTAGGAATTAGGAATTTGGAATTAGGAATTTGATAGTTTGTAAAAATATTCTGCGCAAAATGGTAAGAATATTTTCATTAATTTGAATATCGAACACTGAACAAGGAATAATGAATGATGAAGTTTTACATTTCGATATTCTGCATTCCTTGTTCGATATTCATTATTCCTTTTTGGTTCTGGTTTACCAGGTTAGGAATTAGATAGTTAGTAAAAATATTCTGTGCAAAATGGTAAGAATATTTGGTTGAAATCAAATACCGAACATCGAACAAGGAATAACGAATGATGAAGTTTTACATTTCGATATTCTACATTCCTTGTTCATTATTCGTTATTATTTTTTTGGTTCTGGTTTTACCAGGTTATGAATTAGGAATTTGATAGTTAGTAAAAATATTCTGCGCAAAAAGGCCTGCCCGCCGCAGGCAGGCAAGAATATTTATAAGGAGCTGGAAAACCTTCGAGGTTTTTTGAGATATCTCAACCAAAATGAAAAATTCTGGAAACCTCGAAGGTTTGAAAACTGATTACTTCCGCCAAAGGCGGATCAGCCTCTGGCTGAGATAACTGACAACTGAGAACTCTTTGGTTCTGGCTTGTTCAGGTTAGGCTGTAGGGTGTTAGGTTGCAAGTGGTAGTGAGTTCGTTTGTCATTAGTCATCGGGCAGCAGTCATTGGTCAATGAGAAATAATATGTTTATGAGATCAACCCGGTCTACGGTGTGGCAGATAAATAGGTGTTCAATTTTTTTTACAACAGCAATTTTTTGATAAACGCTATGCTGCAGTTGAAGCGGCAAATACTTGTTGGAAGGTAAAATTATTGATATTAGCTTTTTCTTTTGCATGCTCAATAGTCATGCTTACAATATCACCAGCGTCATCAATATCGATATAAATATTTTCATCTAATTCACGGGTCTCAACAGGTACTTTTTCAGTTAATTTCATGTGCACGGTATCGGTGTCGTTAAAATAAATAATCTGCATAGTTTATTCCTTAAAAGTTCTATCAAAAAAAGCGTTATGTACGGTAATTCCATCCTCTAACAAAATTACACGGAGATACTTGTCTCCGGCTTCACTAATCTTTCCCCAATAACGTATCCTTTTATCCGTTTGTATCTCCTTTCGAATCGGAGAAGTAATCACCTGTTTTATCCATTCATCTTTGATGATTTATCTATCTTCGCGCAACCTTAAATTATGACTTTTTTATCTCCAGTTTTCGGGGTACATCATAAGGTATGCAAACATAATAATATTATGCTGCAATGTAAATAGGTAGCAGCCGTAAGCGATAATTACATAGCGCAGCAAGCTGCAAGTAAAAAGTTGAAAGTATAAAGTAAAAAATAAAAAATAAAAAATAAAAAATATCTTTACACAAAAAACAATCCGCCGCGGCGGATAACCGGGGATATCATTCAATCATTCCAAATTATTTGGTACTGGTTTCGCCAGGCTATGAATTAGATAGTTCATAAAAATATTCTGCGCAAAACTGCCCGCCCGCCGCAGGCATGTAAGAATATTTTCTGTAAGTCGAAAAACGAATCGCTTAATTGCTAACTGATAAATCGTATTACAGCAACTTGCTGCCAAAACAAGTGTACCCTAATCTTGCTTGAAGCTTGTGTAGTGTTTCGTATAAGAATGTGTATTGAAATCCAAGATATTCGTATTGCTCAAGTGAAATGAAATGTTCTTCTTGGGTTGGAAACAAAGAAATTTGTTCGGTTTGTTCAGAAATCCTGTCGGCAGCATTATTTCGAAGAATAGTTATTTCCTCTTTGGTCTGAGCAGAGCCAACGTGTTTAACTACAACTCGTTTACGGTTTTCATATTTAATTACTTGTACCGCAATATAACCTGAACCGGTCTTAACTTTACGAATATGATACTTCATAATTGGGGGGTAAGCCCTTTGTGCGACAAATTACTGTTTCTACCTCCGTAACTTATTGAAAAACAAAAACTTAATTTTTAAATATTTTCACCCGGACAAATCATGAGAAATTAAAAAGATCTATTAATGATGATATCGTTATTCGAGAACTTCCCGCGACTATAAAACTAACATATTAAAATAAAAAGCCGGTTCAACTTTAATCTTGAACCGGCTTTCTGATTACAAATATTTTTTATACTACCTTTTACTCACTCACTTTAGTAAAAAAGCGCTTTTTCAAATTTAACTAAAGCATTCGCCCCATGTTATATCTATTCCGGTAATCGATCGGAGACATACCCGCATTTTTTTGAATACATCGCTAAAGGCTTTATTATCTGTGTAACCAACGTCGTACATCACTTCAACAATATCATTTTCTTTGTTTCCAAATTATCCCCGCTCACTACTTTATAAAAATAAATTCCGCTTGCAAGATTACCGGCATCAAATTCCACCCTGTGTTTTCCAGCCTGTTTAAGTTCGTTTAATAATGTCGCCACTTCCATTCCAAGAATATTAAATACTTTTACTTGTACAATATTTGCCGATGGAATTGCAAACTCAATAGTAGTAATTGGATTAAATGGATTCGGGTAATTCTGTACCAATAAAAAATAAGCAGGCAGTTTATTTATCACTACCTCCACCTGTTTACTGAAACGATACTTCCTGTCATCATCAATCTGCTTTAATCGGTAATAATATCTCCCCGATGGAACTGATTTATCAACAAAGGAATAATCGTTCATCAAGTTGCTGGATCCATTCCCGTCTACGAAACCAACCTTTACCCAATTCGGATTTTGCGATCCATTACTTTTCCAATCTTGTAATTTTGTAATCATGGAATTTTGCGATCTTTCCACCTCGAATCCATAATTATTAATTTCAATTTTCGTTTCCCAATTCAAAATTACATCACTATCGATTAGATGATAAGTTAAATATTTCATTTCTGTGGCAGGTAAATAGCTCGCATCAAATAAACTTGAATCGCCTGCGCCGGTTGTAGTAAATGATAATAGCTCCCCTATTGTAGGAGCAAGAGCTGTTTGATACTTTTTTTCAGAAACAATTTTTCCCGGGATTATTTTTCTCCCTAACGCCAAAAGCATTAAATGTCGGCAGCCTTCACAATCATCCCCATGGCTGGAAAAATCTGTCGTATGTCTTCCATGATCATTCGTAATAAATAATGTGGTGGTATTTTTATAATATGGATCATTCGCTATCTTGTACCACAATTGATAAATTAGATTATCAACATTAGTTATGGCGCTTAAATAATCATCCCGGTTTCCGGCATGTCCTGCTCTATCAACACTCGGAAAGTTTACAAGAATTAGTTTTGGATGATCAGCATCCATTGCTGCAATTAAATTTACATAAACTTCATCGTCAGTTAGATCGCCGTGTATATCCGATGCCATATAAGCAGCGCCATAATCGGGATCATCGCTATTTGTCAATATCGTTAATTTTGTTTTCCCTGCAACAACGTAATTCTCCGATTCTAAAGCTGATTTCTCTTTTCTAAAATATTCAAAAACAGTTGGGCTGGTAGGTCTCTGGCTGCCATCATTAGCGATTGTTTGCCAGGTTCCGGTAAGGAGAGTTGCATGACCGGGATTAGTAGTTGTAATTCCACTATTATAAAAATTATTATAAACCGTTCCGAGAGGCATTAGATCATTCCACAGATGAGGAATAGTTGAATCGGGATTTGTTGCGCCGAAAGTTTCGGTAAATCGAGCTCCATCAACTACTACGATAATTGCGTTCTGGGCAACGCTAATATCAATTATAAAAAGTAATAGTATAAATAATTTTATTTTCATGGTTAAGATTACTCGCTAAAATACACTATTCACGCCGATTATTCATCCCAACTCTTCCCCACTCCAATCTTGCAATCTTGTAATCTTGGGATTTTTGTTCCTTCTCTATTGTAAAATTACCATCTTCTTAGTTTGCACAAAACCTCCTGCCCGAAGTTGATAGAAATAGACTCCGCTGCTAAGTAGTAAATTCTTACTATTGAATTCAACTTTGAACGTTCCCGGATTTTTTTCCTCATTTACCAGCGTTGTGACTTCATTCCCAAGCACATCAAACACTTTCAAACTGACTTTACCGTTCACTGATAACTGATAACCGATTACTGTGTTCGGATTAAATGGATTCGGGTAATTTTGATGAAGTTCAAATTTATTTGGAATTTCATTTTCATTTTTGATCCCGGTCGGTTTGCTAATTTTATATTCCTGCGAAAGTGTGACCATCTGATTATTATATTTTCCAATGATCTTGAAAGAATAATCTCCTTCTTTATTTGATGTAATCGCAACCGAGTCACCGTTTATGACAAAACCAATGTTGGGATCCAAACTTCTAAATTCAAAAGCTGAAACATTCTTTAAGTTCCTGGCAAATAAGGAAAGCGGTAGCTTTGTTGTAAGAGAAGGTTCAAAATTAATTTTCAAAGAATCAACAGGCAGCCAATCAACAGAAGAATAATTAGTAGGAAGATTTGTATCGATCCAACTGTATCGTCGAATGATCCATGCCTTTAGATAAAGAACTTCATCTTCGTATGTTTGTCCGACGTAATACTCCGGCCATTGATAAACTCCGAGGATAGGCCAGCGGATAAAATTTCTTTCTCTTGCTTGATTAATAGATAGAATCGTTTGATCCATATAACCCGTTATCTCGGCGAGGTTAAATACGGTTTGCTTTAATTCGTTCCATCTTTTTGCAAGTCTGTTTTTAAATACCGGATCGCTAAAAATCTTTTTAACCCAAAAAGGGGAACTCCATATTCCCTCGTAAGGATTTATTTCAGCCTCCCATCCGGAAGACAACCATGCATTAGCGTAATCGGCAAGTCCAAATGAAATATCATAATCCCAGATCGGACCAAAAACTAATTTGCCTCCTTCGCTATCGCGATCTTTGTACATATATGCGCTAAGCCGGTAAGCGTCCACCGTTTTCACAAATTCGTTTATAAGGTAATAATCTACGAGCGCATTCATATCAACATAGTCGTAGTAACCAACAAAAGGATCGGAATATGTCGTCTTCGAAAATGTTGTTTCAAATTGTGTGATATAATTTTTAATATACTCTTGCTGAATAGGAAGAATATTCGCGGCTGTTGGATAAACGTGAATGTAACTTATCGGTGAAGCTTGACTTGGCGTTTTCGGATAGACCGACGGAAAAATCGAATTAAAATATTGATCCCCCGGATCTATTCGATCTATTTTCATAATATACCCGCCTGTTAGTGCATCTCCGGTTATATCCGTGGCTTCAAGTTTTTTTATGTTTACTCTGTTTTTATCCCGCTTTACTTTTTCTTGAAGTACATACAGCCCCGCGTATTCGTTGTTGATTACAACTTCACAGAATCTAGTTCTCGAGGCGTATCTTCCTATATCATTTCCGAGTTTATAAGCGAGTACATTTCGGAGAAAAGTTTTATCTGTGAACGAAGCATTTAAGACCCAATCACTTTCTGACGGCATTCCGAGTAGAGGTACATTGACCGAATTTCCTAACGAATCTCTTAACTCAATTCCATACTGCTTTTTCGGAAACCCTTGGGAACTGTGCCCTCTTATTTCAATACCGATCTTTCCGCTAAAAGCATTAAAAAAATCGGTTACTCTGTTTATGGTTCCCTTGCCATTATCAATTACACCCAAATCTACGGTGATTTTAGAGGCATCCTTTATCGTCTGTCCACCGGTATTAATAATGAAGATTGGAAGATCAGACGTAGTAAAATTAACTTGTGCTAAGCCAACCGGAATAATTAACAAAAAAACACAAAGGGCATTGAATAATTTCATCTTCATAAAAGTAAATAAGGTTTCTTAAAAATTCTGTTTCTAATAACGAATAAATTCTCCTGCTTTAACATAAGGAGTAGTAATACTTAATTGCAACACCATTCAATAATTTATTCCGTATCCTTACCTTGGGTTGCAAAGATAAAATTGGACGAAAAATGTTGGCACTTCCTATTTTAATGACTCCCGCCTCTCAATTTACTTTCTCATGTATTGTAAATGTAAACGTTGATCCTTTTCCTTCTTCGCTTTCCACCCAAATTGTTCCTCCATGTTTTTCAACAAATTCTTTGCATAGCAACAGCCCCAAACCGGTGGTTGGTTCACCATCCGTCCCTTCTCTTCCAACTTTTTCATCAATTTTGAAAAGTTTTTTTATCGTTTTGTCAGTCATTCCGATTCCTGTATCCGAGACCGATACTTCTAACAGTTTATCACTTATCGATTTTGCACGGATGATAACTTTGCCCCCACTCTTTGAGAACTTGATTGCGTTTGAAAGTAAATTCCCTATCGTACTGTTTATCATCATTTCATCAACAAATACTTTTTGCGTATCCGGAACTTCGTTGTTCATACTTATTCGCTTTTGCATAATTCTTTGCTCAAGGGTTTTAATATTTTGATCAATCAACTTTTTAAGAGAAAAAACTTCCGGTATAAAATCCATTTTACCATTTTGTACCCGCGACCAGTCTAAAAGATTTTGTAAAAGCTTATAAAGGTTTTGTGCGGATTGATTCAATTTTTTCGTGTGTTGCGATACCTCTTCTGATGAGAATTCGTTAATGTTTTCGGATATCAATTTCGTCATTCCTAAAAATCCCTGGAATGGACTTTTTAAATCATGCGCTATGATCGAAAAAAATTTATCCTTTGTGGAGTTGAGTTCCACAAGCTGCTTGTTCTGCTGCTGAATCATTAATTCCGATTTTTTCCGTTCAGTGATATCCTCTACGATTGCAATATGCAAATATTCTTCAGGTGTTTCTCCCGGTTTCCATAAAGGAGATATCGTAAGATTGCCCCAAATTATTTCTCCATTTTTGTGTACATAACGCTTTTCCAAAGAAAATTCTCTATGATTTCCTTCTATAAGTTGATAGTTACGATCCAGATTTGTTTTTATATCTTGAAAATGAGTTATATCCATAAGTTTTTTTTGCAGCATCTCTTGCTTAGTATAACCAATCAAATCGCAGTACTTTTGATTAATACGGATATATTGTCCTGTTCTTGTATTTAACAAGGCAACACCAACCGCAGCCTGTTCAAATATTGCGCGAAATCTGTCTTCACTTTCTTTCAGTTCTTCTTCTGCTCTCTTCCGCTCAATGGCTATCGCTATT
Organism: Ignavibacteria bacterium; assembly: GCA_030693705.1. Taxonomy (GTDB): domain Bacteria; phylum Bacteroidota; class Ignavibacteria; order Ignavibacteriales; family Ignavibacteriaceae; genus UBA1563. The sequence continues at coordinate 18,971 of JAUYAB010000055.1, forward strand.
TGACTACCAACTGAACTGAGAAATTTTACATCTCGTTCAGAATAAACACTATCTTTTTCATAGTGTTGAAGTACCAAAACCCCAATTGTTTTTGAAGGCGTCTGTAAAGGGATTCCCACCCATGAAGGTGAATTTGTACCCACTAACTCCACTTCATCTTGCTCTACAAGTTTGTCAAATGATTCTTGCGTAAGTAATAAGGGTTTACCGGACTTAAATGTGTAAGCGGTGCAACTTCTATGCAAGGCAAACGGTTCGGGAGTTGAATCCAACTTGTCTACAAAGTATGGGAAACTAAAAAGTTCTGTTTTCTCATCATAGAGGGCTACGAAACAATTTTCCGCATAAACCACTTTGCCAAGAGATTGATGGATCAACTTCAGTAACGCATTTAAATTTGCGGTAGTTGTAATACCATCTGTAATTTCATATAATACTTGGCGTTCTAACTCGGCTTGTGTCTGTTTCGTGACATCACTAACAATAGATAAACACGTATCTTCTCCCTTTAAAACAATTCGTGCCTCAAAATATTTTATTTCACCGTTCAGCTTAATCGAAAATTTGTAGTTTTGCATCTCACCGGTGATAAATATTTTATTTATGCATTCGCATAACTCTTCAGCAATTTTTTTTGGTAGTACATCCGTAACTTTTTTACCAATGTATTCTCTTGGATTGAAATAAAAGTTATCATTCTCATTGGAATAACATTCTAAAAAGAGATATTCTTTATTAAGTACAAAAATTAAATCTGGTAGTGCGTTTATTAGAGAATTAACCTCTTCCTGGCTTTCTTTTATTCGATCGTATGCTTTTTGTAGTTCGTTTTCACTCTCAATTCTCTTTTCCGAAAAAACAATGATAATTCGAGCAACAATAATTCCAGACCAGCATATTACTATGAACGCCAGCAGTAAAAGCTCGTGATATGAATGATCCGCTCTTTTCAGCAGAGCGTAATCTAATGAAAGAAGAATAAACCCGATGATAATCGCTGCCAATAAAGAAATAAAAAATATTTTATGATTGAACTTCATCTTCAGGGTACTTGGTAACCCCATAAATTTACGAATCAAGGGCAGACGAAGCAGCATTTCTGCCAGGAGTGCAATTAAAACATAATTGATGCTATCTTTTATCGCAAAACTTGTTAACAAATGAGAGTCTAATGATTTTATTGCATCTGCCCGCCAAAATGGAGGATTGAAAGATAATAGTGGAATAAATAAAGAATGAAATACAACCCACATCAAGATAATATTTACCAAAAGTATTTGGAAAAGTTTTAGTAGAACAACTCCGTATTTATCGTCAGGTTTTGAATAACTAATAAACCCAAGAGAGGTATAAAATCCCAACACAATTAAAAATGTCATTACATTCGGATACCCATTATTTGGCCAAAGTAAAAATGGGTAAAAAGCGCTTCCCGAAATACCGGCAAGAAACCCATAACGCCATCCATAAGCCATCGCAATAAGTATAGGAAAGGTGATCGACCACGGCATACTGATTAGTACACCATCAATATTTACACAAAAACTATAAGGAGAGAATACCAACCCAATTATACCAAACGAAACAGCCGTTAACCATTTTCTTTTGGGGGCTAATGCAGTAACTGAACCATCATCATAATATTTATTCATTGTAAAATCTCAACTGAATCCGGATTTTTTTATTTGGTAATCAAAGTCCCCTCTTTTTTCCAAATACTTTTTTTTTGATAGTTAGAAAATATACTGAAAATTTGTATTATATTTTTTTGGATGGTATTTTTTTTCTGGTTCGGAAATATTTCTTTAAAACGAAAAAGCCTTATAATTTATTATTTTATAAGGCTTTAATGAAGTGGGCTCAGAAGGACTTGAACCTCCGACCCGCTGATTATGAGTCAGCTGCTCTAACCAACTGAGCTATGAGCCCATCTATTCAGTAGAAATTCAGTGTCCAAAATTACTCTTTTTCTTCCGTTTTAACAAAATCTTTCAAAAATTTCTTTCTTCTTTTCTCGATATTCGGAAACAGATTATCAAAGTTAAAAATTGATGACCGTCCACTAAAAAAATCCTTCCAAATCAACAAAATATTAAGTTGAAATTGATAAAATGATTGGAATAATTATTGATTGATAACTGCCAATAATTAGTTTTGTTAAAATTAGGACAACAAAAAAATTTTGTCCCGGTTCCAGCGAATAAATAAAAATATTTGTTTATTTTACGACAACACAAAATAGGATTCTGTATGAAAAAATGTCTTTACATTTTCCTTTTAATTCTGCTAACTCCGGCATTTTCTCCGGCACAAAACATAAACGGCAGAATTACCTCAATGTTTTATAGTTTCCAGCGGTATGATAGTCCCGGAAGCTCTGCAAAGTACATGAGGAACTATGAAATGGTTTCTCTCAACGTAAATAAAAACAATTATTCCCTACGAACTCTTTTTAATTTTGAAACAGATTTCTTTGGTGAACAGACTTATGATCCGAGAATCCGTTTTTATAACATTTATGTTGAAGGAAGAGATCTTTTTAATGTTGCGACTATTAAACTCGGGAGACAGCCGATTTTCAATTCTATTTCCGGTGGAGTATTTGACGGCGCTACTGTAAAAGTAAATTATTGGGATGTGCAGTTTACCGGATATTATGGTGCAAACGTACCTGCTTATCAGAAACTTGAATTGATCAACGACTGGTCAAACAACGATATCTATGGCGCAAAAGTTACTACTTCCAAATTGACGAATTTCTTTTTTGGTTTAAGTTATCTCCATAAAAATTACAAGCCAATTGACTACAGCGCCAGACGGCAGTATGATACAATAACTTACCCGGCAATGTTTATTAAACACGATGCGAGCAAATTTGATTTTGTTTCTGCTGAAGCGAGTTTTGATAACCAAAAAGGATTATCTGTTGACACCCGTTATAATTTTGATTTGAATTATGTAAAAACTTCTTTGTTTGAATTACAGGGAAGATATGAAGCGATCAAAAACCTTGGACTACTTTTCTATTATAACTACCGCGAACCTTTGATTAAATACAATACTGTTCTGTCTGTTTTCGATGGACAAAACTCGCAGGAAATTGAAGTTGGAGCGGATTACAAATTATGTCCAACTCTAACAATTCTTGCCAAATTTGGTGATGTTATCTATAATGACAAGTCATCCCAACGTATATCTGTTGGATGTAATACCAATTATGGTTCCGTTTTTTATCGGAAAAATTTAGGATATGCCGGTGAATTAGATGCAATTTCTGCTTCAACAGGTTATTCTTTCATGGAAGGATTATTGACACCTTCATTAGGAGTAGCTTATACACACTATAAATTAACGCAGGAAGATAAGACGCAAAACCTCGCTTCGTTATTAGCCAACCTAAATGTCCGGCCATGGAGAACACTTTCTTGCGATATCCAGGGACAATTTATGAATAATCCCTTATACAAACATGATCTGAGATTGATGTTCAAAATTAACTATTGGTTTAACACTAATTTAAACGTGATGTAATATGAAAATAAAACATTTCTATACCATACTTTTTGTCGCGGTGATTGCCTTCTTAGGCTTTACTGCATTTACAGTCCAACATACTTTAAGAACTAATGAAGTTGAAAATAATAAATCACGGATCAAGTTTTCTCATAAAATTCACGCTGAAATTACCGATTGCAAAGGCTGCCATACAAAAGCAGGCGACGCAAAAACGATGAAGGACCAACTTCTCCCTAAGATGGAAGATTGCGCTACCTGTCATGATGTCGAAAATACAGACGAATGTAATAAATGTCATTACGAATCTGTACAAGAACCGCTCATTCAAAAAAAATCTTCAATCATATTCAGCCATAGTTTTCATATCGGAAATAAAGTTGAATGCACTTACTGCCACAAAGGAATGGATAATGTCGATTACGCTTTTGAATCTGTAGGCAGCGTTCCGTCAATGGAAACATGCTCAACATGTCACGGAGAAAAGAAAACCGCCTCGTTAGCATGTGAAGCTTGCCATATCTCAACAGCAAATCTTTTACCAAAATCGCACAATGTTGTTGATTTTAAAAAGAGCCATAAATTTCTTGCTGAAAGACCAAATGCTAATTGCGTGATGTGCCACGACAATAACTCATGCGAAGAATGCCATACCGGTACTACGATGATAACGGAAACAGGAACCTGGACGAACTTTTACGCTCCTTACAAACCCCACACTTTCGTAGATGGAACAAAGCAACAACAAATATCAAGAGTCCATGATCTCAATTTTCAATTCACACACGGAATCGAAGCAAAAGGGAAAGAAAGCAATTGCCAATCCTGTCATCAGGTTGAAACATTCTGCGTTAGTTGTCATGAAAATAAAACGGGTGATCTCTACTACACAGGGATAAAGCCAAAAGATCACACTCCTGACTTTGCTAATTTTTCCTTTGGAGTTGGATCAGGAGGCGGTGAACATTCGGTATTAGCTCGAAGAGATATAGAACGATGCGCTTCGTGTCATGAAACAAGCGGTGCAGACCCTGTTTGCATACAATGCCATCTTGATATTCACCCCGGAAAAGGAAATGACAACAAAACTCATGCAACCGGTTTCATGAAAAACGACCAGGGAGATTGGCATGACTCGGAAGGTTCTGTTTGTTATACATGTCATGTTGGCGCGTCTCCGAATGGAATCGCAGGAGTTGGATTCTGCGGTTATTGTCATGGAAGTCAAGCGAACTAAGTTGATTAATAAAATTTTGGAAAAGATTATGAAAAAAACATTACTTATCTACTTGTTATTGATGTTACCGGCTTTGTTTTTACTCTCTTGTAGTGAAGAGAGTAATGAATTGGATGCGTTGGAGGGCTTAAATATTCACCAGCCCGGCGTAATGGATTCAACTTCTGCCAATTTCCATGGAAAGTTTTTCTATCAGAAGAATATGAAATTTACTGACTGCCAAAAATGCCATGGAAATAATCTTGATGGTGGAATTACAATAGCAAAGAGCTGCAGCGAATGTCATTCTCTCGCTACAATCCACATAAACTTAACCGGAGTTCAAGACTCAACTTCAAGTAACTTTCATGGTAAATATTTACAAAAACATTCTATGAGGGAGTGCGGGCAATGCCACGGGTCAACTTTTAACGGTGGTTCCAGCAGCCCTTCCTGCGTGCAATGCCATACAGCAATTACAGTTCACCAATCAGATTTTTCAGATTCTCTTGTAACTTCTTCAAACTTCCACGGAAAGTTTCTCATAAAGAATAAATTTACAGAGTGCCAATCTTGCCATGGACAAAAATTTACCGGTGGTATTTCTAGTCCAAGTTGTGCTAAATGCCATGAATCAATTGACGTTCATAAAGACGGAATTGTTGATACCACTTCAGCTAACTTTCATGGGAAATATCTATTAAAGAATGGGTTTGCTGATTGTTCATCATGTCACGGTACAAATTTTGGAGGAGGCTTTCAAAGTCCTAAGTGTACAGATTGCCATTCGACTATTACTGTGCATAGGGGAGGAATTGGTGATACCACTTCAGCTAACTTTCATGGAAAATACCCGTTAGCAGGTGGAAAATTTACAGAATGTCAATCGTGTCACGGAAACAATTTCCAGGGTGGTATTAATAGCCCCGGTTGCGCTACTGCGGATTGCCACAAATCTATTGATGTACATAAAGAAGGAATAGCTGATCCTGCTTCGGCTAATTTTCACGGGAAATATCAATTTAAGAATGGACTAAAAGATTGTTCACCTTGTCATGGATCTGACTTCAAGGGCGGAGAACAAAGCCCGCCATGTACTACTTGCCATTCGTCGCTTTCGACACACAAAGCAGGAATTATTGACCCGAACTCTGCTGATTTCCATGGGAAATATCCGTTAGCCGGAGGCAAATTTACAGAATGCCAAAGCTGCCATGGAGATAATTTCCAGGGAAAGGGAATTAGCCCAAATTGCACAAATTGTCATAAATCAATCGATGTTCATAAATCAGGAATTATTGATCAGAATTCTGCAAATTTCCATGGTAAATACAAACTCAAATCCGGCCTTGCTGATTGCTCTTCATGCCATGGTGCAACATTCACCGGTGGACTCCAAAGTCCGTCATGCGCAACTTGCCATGCAACAATAACTGTTCATAAAGCCGGAATTGTTGATGCAAACTCTCCGGAATTTCATGGGAAATATCCATTAGCCGGTGGGAAGTTTACAGCATGTCAAACATGTCATGGCGATAATTTCCAGGGCGGATTGAATAGTCCAAGTTGTGCAACTTGCCATAAATCTATTGACGTACATAAAACAGGAATTATCGATCAAAATTCGGTTAACTTCCATGGGAAATACAAACTTAAATCAGGATTCGCTGATTGCACTTCGTGCCATGGGATTTCATTTACAGGTGGAACTCAAAGTCCTTCTTGCAAAACATGCCATTCAACCATTGATGTACACCAAACAGGAATACTTGATGGGAACTCATCAAAATTCCATGGTAAGCGAAATGAATTGAAAACCAGTTTCGCTGAATGCCAATCATGTCACGGAGACAATTTCCAGGGTAGTCTAAATAGTCAGAATTGTACAGATTGCCATGCAACTATTACAGTTCATAAAACCGGAATTATAGATAAAAATTCAGCAAATTTCCACGGAAAATTCTTAAAAGCAGTTGCATGGAATATCTCAACTTGCGCAAGCTGCCACAGCAATAGTTTTACCGGTGGAACAACGAGTCCCACATGCAAAACAAGTGGATGCCATGATAGTGCTCAAGGTCCCGCTGCATGTAATACTTGTCATGGAGATTTCAATAATCCCTCACAGATATCACCGCCAAAAGATTTGTCTGGTAATACCTCCACTTCATCTCCGGGAGTTGGTGCACATGTAAAGCATTTATCTTCATATGCAAACGGCATAACATTAGCTTGTTCCGAATGCCATACTGTTCCAGCGGATGTTAATGCAGCAGGACATCTTGGAAGTGATGGAAACGCTGAATTAAGTTTTGGAGCTTTCACAAACAAATTAGGCGGCACTTCGTATGATTTTGGTACCAACAAATGCGCAAATACCTATTGCCATGGTAACTTTGAATTTAAAAAATCGGATGCTTCACCTACGTCTCAAAATCAATACACTGCCGATAAAATGGTGGGCAATAAAAGAGCTCCTAAATGGAATTTACTTGATGGAAGTGAGATCAAATGTTCAAGTTGCCATGGTAAAAGTGATGCTGATCCATCGCCAATTGGGCACATTCCGTACACAATTGATCAGTGCGTATGGTGTCACTCAACCGTCGTTGATGCTTCCGGTACAATAATTGATAAAACAAAACATATAAATGGAAAAGCAAACGTTTTTGGAACAAAATTCCGTAAATAACTACTACATAAACAAAAAGGTGAAAAAATGAAAAATATCATGTCCTTCTTTCTCGTTATTCTCTTTGTTTCTTTTTTAAATGGTCAAACAGAAACAGCTAAAAAACCGCATGGATTTATCGGTTCAACAGCTTGTGGAATGTGCCACAAATCTGAAAAAGCAGGGAAACAATTAGACATTTGGAGCAATTCAAAACATGCTCAAGCTTATAAAACCCTGCAAACTAAAGAAGCTGACGCTCTTGCAACAGAAAAGGGATTTAAAACTCCCGCCGTAAAAACTGAAGCTTGTTTAAAATGCCATGCTGCCGGTTATAATGCAGAAGCAGCTTTACTTGGTGCAAAATTCAAAGTTGAAGATGGTGTTCAGTGTGAAAGCTGTCATGGTGCAGGTGCGGATTACAAAGATATGAAAGTTATGAAAAACAAGGAAGATGCCGTTAGCAAAGGTTTAATTGCACATGCCGACATAGAAAAATTCTGCCTTACCTGCCATAACAACGAAAGTCCAACATATAAAAGTTTCAAGTATGATGAAATGTGGGATAAAATTAAACACTCAATACCGGAAGCAAAATAACTATTATGGAACAACAAGAACTTCGTCAATCAGCAAGTAAGTTGGCAGACCTCACTTTTAAATTATTGTCCAGTTGCCACGAAAAAGAAGAAAGACTTGCTACGCAACAGTACTTAACGCTAGCAGAATTCAGATGTTTGCGCCAAATAAACGAAATCGAAAACATTAATAATAAAGAAATAGCTGAACGGATGGACTTAAGCGCCAGCCGTTTAACAAGAATCATTGATGGTCTGGTTGCAAAAGGCTATGTAATTAGAGAAATTGAACCGAACGATAGAAGAAATATGAGATTATATCTTTCTGAAAACGGGAAAGAATTTACTCGTAAATTAAATGATGCGTATGTCGATATCCACGCTCAAATACTCGGTGATATTGAAACCGGTCAGCACAAACCTTTAATTACTGCCATGACAGGACTACTTTCCGCCGTTGAAAAGTGGATGGCTCAAGAGGAGAAATAGTTCGAATTGATTATTTGCCGCTTATGTTTAAATAGGCGGCAAGTAATTTTTCTTTTGTTAGCATTAAATCTTCCGAAAGCACTTTTACTTCACCCAGTACAGGCATAAAATTGGTATCTCCGTTCCATCTTGGGACAATATGAAAATGTAGATGAGCGTCGATACCCGCCCCGCTTACTTTACCTAAATTCGCTCCGATATTAAATCCATGCGGTTTCATCGCGATGGATAATGCTTGTTGCGCTAATTGAAGCTCCAACATAATCTCACTATTTTCATCAGCAGTAAGGGAAGAAAATTCGCTTAGATGGCGATTTGGAACGACCATCAAATGTCCGTTATTATATGGATAAAGATTTAGAATTGTAAAAGTTAACTTTCCTTTGCGAACAACCAACACTGAATTTTTATCTTCACTTCCCTTTTCCGATGCGGAACAAAAAATACATTTTGGTTCTTCTTTTGGAGTTTCGGAAAATGAATCAATATATTGTGAGCGCCAGGGAGACCAAAGTTTTTCCATAATTAATTCTTTAAATGATTAGAAAATTGACTTAACACTTGAATACCGATAACAAATTCATCACTAAGAAGTTTTACTATTCTCTTTTGTAAATCTGTTATTCTAACTTATAGAATCCTTATTTAATTTACAAAGACTTAAATAAAGACAAAACAACATTGCCAACAGTTAAGTCGCTTCAATATTGGTTTTGGTTTATGAATCATCCATCAACCAGTTATTTCCCGGGTTTGCCTCAATAAGATCGAAAAGTACGTACCTCTGGTATTAGCCATTCATAATAAACGGATCACTTTCAAGAATAGCTTTAGCAGTCTCATAAGAATCTGCACTGATAAGTTGAAACGCACCATCATTGTCTCTGAATGGTCCACAAAGAAGCATTTTCCCTTCAATGGTTAATTGATAAATCGCATAACATCGTAGACAGAAAAAACAGCAGGATATCGTTTACAGTTTAAGGATGGAACTGTTGCAAGACATCGTTTACAAAAGGCGGAGAGTGATTAATTTTCTTCTAAAAAAAAAGGAGAAAAGATGAACGAAATAGAAAAGAGAAAAAAAGCAATACGCCTGCTGCTTTCAGAAGAAAATGTAACGACGATTTCAAAAACAGTGAAACGAAGTTGTCGGCGGTCAGCGGATGGAAGGAAGAGTGAATAGTAAAGAGCACTTCTAAAAACGGTGTCGTCATTGCAAGCAAAGCGAAGCAATCTTTGTTTTTACATGATAAATGAGGATTGCTTCGTTCGCTCCTCACTCGCAATGACATCATTCTAAGTTTTTAGAGATGCCCTAAATAGAGATACAAGAGAAGAAAAAAGAGATAGAGAGTCGGTTTTCAGTATCAGCAGTCGGAGGACTGTTTTCAGCAGATAGTCATCAGTTGGCAGTGTAAAGTAAAAAAGAGACAGAGGGAATATAATGATGTGACTCACCTTTTGTCGTACAACAACAAACTTCATTTATTCTAATACTGCAATTACTTGCTGCCCGGATAACTTAAAACATTAGGCATAAACAGCTTCAGATGTTGTCATTATCGGCTTGCCGATAGCTGCCATCATCGGAAATTCTTCAAGATAGAGTTCGGTTGCCTCTTTGAGATTAGCAAGCGATTCCTCTAAAGAACTCCCCTGACTAATTGTTCCAACTTCCGGACACTCAGCTACATAAAGCTCATTTTCTTTATATATCACAGCCGTAAATACATTTTTCATAATAACTGTTCCAATTAATTTCTTTGAAGATGTCTTTTCTCTTTAAGTAAACATGGTCTTTTCATTCAATATAGTCAATGCAACCAATCATCAACAACCTACGATCAACTAAAAGTTAAAATCTTCCGGTTCGTTGTTAAGTTTTCGAGCTTCAAGGAGATGACCCTTTTGAAGGTCGACTAAATTCTTATAAAATGCAGTATCGTGCTCTGTCTCAAAAGGAATACCAAGTTTAATCCGTTGAAGATAACTGCTGTAAGCCCCGTCAAGTTCCTTGTACACTTGTTGCCTTTCATAAAGTTCTACTGTTTTCATAATGGCATCTCTCCATGGAAGGTTTTCCGAAACAATCTCAACCTGTTCGTCGGCATGTTTTAATGTTGTAATAGCTTCTAATAAATCATCATCTTCTTCCGCTTGCTTATTTTCCATCATCACCCCGGCATATTCTCTTATCTTGCGATCCTCAAACAACTTAACAAATTCAAGGATACTATCATGGTCAAAATATGAAAAACCGGGACGGGTTTCTACGGGCTGCGGAGGAGGTTGAGTTGAGAGCGGTAATTTGTGTTTTCTCCAAATAGTAAAATAAAAGTCTTCTTTACCGCCTCTTATATCCGGCAGATAAGCGCAGGGGGCTCCGCCGCGGCGGTTATAGTAAAAGAGGTACCATTCGGGAGCCGTAACGTAATCATCATCATCATTAACGAATGAACGTTTTATTTCGTCGTAATCCTGCCAATTATCAAACCAGTAGTGGAAATAGCCGGTAGGGATATCGGCGTCATCAGTAAGGGCATATTCTTTATAGAGATCAAGCTCTTCTTCGGAAATGTGGGTTAGGAAGGGGCAGTTTTCGATGTTATACTCCCAGTAAATAAAATCCTGCGTGATAGTTATCCCCGGAATTTCGAGTTGTTCAGCGCGCCAAAGACATTGCATATCAAACAGTTTTACCTGTTGTATTTCCGAGAGCAGTTTCCTTGCAATTGTTTTGTACCTCAGTGCTCTATTTTGCTTACTTTCAACATAAACTTCACCGTACTTAATCCAGAGCATTTTCTTTTGAGTATAGCTTTTAATAAAGTCCTCTATGCTTGAAGGGCGGTATTGTTCATAAAAATCCCGGTACTTTGGATTAGTACGAAGATCGTTCTCTATCTCTTTTTCAAGTTCAGCCTCATTTATTTCCATCACGTAACCCTAATTAGTTAATGGTTAAAATCTCGTAGATGAAAATAAAAATAAAATTATAAAATGCAAAGGAAGAAATAGTGGGAGTGATCGGTCGGCAGTTAACAGTCCGCAGTTGGCAGTCGGCAATAATAATTAGACAGATTTTTATTAATACTACATACTATCAACCAACAACTAACCGCTTGTAACCAACTACCAACAATTAAAACCCATACCTCACATTAATCGTTGGATACAAAGTTACATTCGCGCCGGAATGGATTGGATTCACACGAATATTTACGGCTAAATCTTTATTGAATGAGATTGCCGACCAAACTGCATCTAAACCGGAAAGCAAATGGTTAACATAAATTGCCAGCACGGCTTTGTCTGAAATGTTGTAGTAATCATTTGCTTTCCCGCGCATCTTGGAATAATCATAAAAACGTGGTGAGAGATCATGATAATCATTTATTTCTGGATGATCTGAATCCCAAACAGCTTTATCATCCCAACCACCACTGTACTGCGGATACTTCCCTATCAGTTCATAATATTGCTGATCGCCATGCATCGGAAGAGCATGCGAGTAACCTCCTGAGCCCATAGCTCTCTCTAACGCATTAAGCCCATTCCAGTTTACCGTTCCATCAGAATTCTTCACATTATCTATGAGAGCTACATCCATCGTCGGGTATTTATGTTTTGCATATTCAATTGTCCAATTCGCATAACGCTCTACAGACCAATGTCCATCAGCATATTGTTGAAACGTTGAAGTCTGGCTATCCCCTTTTTTGTTGTAAGCTATGGCAACGGAAATAACACCTACCTCAACGGCGGTAAAGATTGCGGCTTTTAAATAACTTTCCGTATAGAATTCTCCCACACCGGGAAGAACTGCCGACAAAAGTCCCGCTATCAATGGGGATTTTTTATCCGGTGAATCGAATGCGATAGTGTTCGTCTTTGCGGCTGAATAATCAAAAAGCATTTTGGAATCTGCATGAAGATTGCCGGTGAGATGTGTTACGCTTTGCTGCGGTCTGAGCAAACTACTTGAGATAAAGAAAAGTAAAACTGTTAAGATCCAAATTGATTTTATGTTTTTCATACACTTTTATTTTGTTAATTAATACTTTTCTTAGTTTATCTGTGTGAACTTAGTGCCTTAGTGGTGAAAAAAACTAACCACTTAGACACACAGTGCACTTAGTTTCACTAAGATACACTTCAATTAAAAATCAAACCCAAAAAGAATACCGCCATAGAATCTCCACTCGCCGCCATACTTAACGGTTTCATCGCGAACATCTTTTGTAAATTTATCAAATCCGTAGTTGGCGTTAAAGAAAACACTTGTCGGGAATAAATAAAAAGAATTCAGTGCTATGCGCAATTCAGCGCCTGCACCTTTCTTAAATGTCTTTCCGGCGGGAATCTCGTTCCCCGTCCATGCGTTACCAATATCGCCGTAAACCGAGACGAACATTTTATCAACGTAGAGATAACCGATGCGAGCATCAATATTACGCCATAGCGGAAAACGGTAAGCAAGATTGATCCACAAAATTTCATTGCCGCTTATTGCATAGAATGGATATGCTTTCATTCCAATTAAACCGCCGAGGTAAAAATCAAAAAAGTCAGGCACACTTGAACCGAGAATGGAACCGCCACGTACCTTCAATGAGATAGTATGATTCTTAAAGAGCGGGATATGTCCATTGGTAACAATTTCAAGTTTATGATAATCGAACTTTCTGTAGAGCGGTTTCAGAACACCATCTTCAACTTGATAATTTCCATCCGGATTGAAGCGGTTCATTTCATAATTGTATTTGAACTCAACATCAGCGCCAACCGGATTTATGTCGTTATCGATATAAACCTTCTTCGCATCAAAATTATATTTTAACTGAAAATTACTTCCTATGAGATAGGTATCGTAATTTGTCGGGTATAAGTCTGCCGTCCCCGGGAAAATAAAACTTCCGATAGTAGCAGTATAGCGACTGTAAGCATAACGCAATTCCAATTGATGAGCTCGAGAAAAGATTCTATGTTTTGCTGCAATATCAACCTCAAATAAACTATATGTTACATCAGTTTTTATTATTGGAAGTTCTTCGATCGCTATATCAACGTTCGCTTTACGACTAACGTTAAAGAGTTCCAGCGACATCTCAGGTTTCAATCCAAGCGCAGAAATTATCGGCAGTTTATTGCGGTATTCAAAGGTCATAAATAAGTCACGCTCAAACCGTGAATTGATAGAAGCTCCGGCAAAAAGAGAATAACGGTTCAGCATGTCGCTTGAAGTTACATAAACGCCGGGTTTAAGTTTTTCCATAAACTTGTTCGATGTATTGTAGTTATCGTAACGTAAGAATGGGAAAAACGTTAGCTTAGAAAACGCACCGGAATATTTTTCGGGTTTATATTCAGGCGTTTCAGAGTCATTATAGTGTGTAAGTTTGTTCAAGTCAAATTGAGAAATATCTCCATTCGGTTTGTCCTCACCAATCGGCGGATTGTTTTTCCGCACATAAGATTGTTCCGGCAAGATATCTTTCTGTTCATCTTTCTTTAGCAAGAAGATTTTATATCCGCTTGAAGTATAACCGCTGTATGCAATGTTTCCCATCTCATCCACTGCAGGCATGAACGCGCCGCCAAGAACGTTGGTGAGTTGTTCCGTTGCATTCGTGGCTGTATTCATTTTATAAAGATTATAAATGCCGGTCTTATCCGAAGCGTAAATTAAATTATTCTCTTTATCAAAAACAGGATTCCGTTCGTCGTTTTCCGTTTGTAAAAGAAAAGAAAACTTGCTGCCGTCGGTATTCACTTTGGCAATGTCCCGTCCGTTGGCATAGGAATAATCAAACACGATGAATGAATTATCGTTTGAGAATTTTGGATTATAAACTTGTTCGCCGTTTTGAAAAAATGTTAACTGACGAAAATTCTTTCCGTCAATGTCCACCGTACCAAGATTCGAACTTCCATCTTTCTGAAAAAGAAAGACGACGCTCTTTCCATCATTTGAAACCGCCGGTTGGTTAGCGCGCAGGTTATTGGTTAATCGTGTTTCATCTTCAGTAGCAACATCATAAATATAAAGATCATGAACGTTGTACCAATTCGGATTATCTTCTGAAAGTTTCGCATAAAGTATCTTGTTTGTTCCCGGAATAAAACTAAATGTTGAACGAATTCCCGAAGTTATTTCTTTCTTCTCTTTCGTTTCAATGTTATACTCATAGATTGATGAAGGACTGAAATAATCGGATGACTGATTTGAGATGTAAAAGATTTTCTTTCCATCGGGAGAAAAAGCCGCATAAAAATTTCCGAAGCCGAGTGAATCGATGAGCGAACCGGTAACAAGATTTTCAGAAATCTTTTTAGTCCGGTCTTTATAATCGCCGGTAACAAAAGTTTTCCATTCATTATAAATTTCATCACCATCTTTGCCGAGTACATCTTGAAATGCGGCATCAATTGTAAAATTCTTCAACTTGCCAAGCGCTTTTGTTACTTCACGAAGTTTAGCTTCACCATATTTTTGAGAAAGGTAGCGTGTTAATGCAAACCCGGAATTGTAAACCGATTCATTTCCAAGACTCGTTTTTTCAAAAACTCCCATTTGATTCCATGTTAACATTTTGCCATCAAGCGCATAACTGCGTAAGATCATATCGCGGTGAGCATCCCAATTATCGTAATTAAATTCCTTCCGCATGTTCTGAGCTGTTCCTTCCGCAAACCAGGCAGGCATATTAATTCCCGCAAGCGGATAAGAAACAATTACATTCGGAAATCCATAAAGAATATCGGGACGGCGTTCGTCTTCATAATTCAACATCTGCAAATAAATAGCGGGGACTCTCCGCGTAGCTTTCATCGCAGCCTGTATCTGCACCATGTGTGTAAACTCGTGAGAGATAACATTGCGCAGCCAGTTGTGAGCGCCGCGAAGATCAAAGTCGAGTGCGCTTGCCCAAATTTCAATTTTGTTGTCGAAGAAATATGTCGCGCCGTTTGAATAGTCGTCCAAATCTTTAATAACAAAGTGAACGGTTTCAGGCTCGTATTCATAAAGCGAAGTTATCGGCTGCCAGACTTCATCTAATATTTTTGTAATTACTCTCGCTGTCCGTTCGGCACCTTCGTGGTAATGAACGACGCAATGTTCTCCCTTGAGCGAATACCAATTCAATTCCGGATGGAATTCTGTAAACTGGGGAAAAGCAGTAGCGATAAATAAGATTAGAAAAAGGAAAATTTTTTTCATATAATAATTTCTAATGGGACGCGGATTTTTTATGATTGATTATGATCGGTTAAGATTTAAATCATAAACGATCTTAACAAATCTGCGTCCTATTTAACAATGGCGATTTTAATGATTGTTGATTCTGATTTGCCGCTGTTTCCGGTTGCTTCTACGCGGGCAAAATAAACTCCGCTTTGGATGTTGTTCACGTTCCAGGTGGTTTCGTTATCCATTCCGCCGATAGCGGTGTTGTTTAGTTCGGCAACAAAGTCTCCGGCTAAATCAAATATTTTAATATTGATCTTCGAATCTTCCGAAACATAATAACGGATAAATGTTTGTCCATCATACACCGGATTAGGCCAGTTGTAGGCTTTGTTTTTTGGGAAAAATCCCTGCGAATTTTGGTTTACCGCTGCACTTGTCGTAAAAGAATTATTCGATGAGTTCGCATTTTCTTCAGCCCAATATATTGGAGCGCTATAAAGCCCAATATTATAAGCTATCATTGAATTACCATTCAGTAATACAATTGAACCTTTTCCGTTATCGTTAAAAAATAATGGCGTGGACATTATCTTCTGACCGGTTGACACCGGAAAACCATCCACTATTTTCCCTGTAAAACCATCGATTACAAAAATTCTTCCATCCAGAGTAGTTGCAATAACTTCAGACTCGCCTAATCCGCTTACATTAGCGGTTAGAGGTGTTCCGATAAAACCAATTCCCATCGGGTCCTTGAAGGGGAAATTCTCTGCACATGCCCCGGAAAAATTAAAGGCTTCCACATAAAGTCCATTTGTATAAAGGATATAATTAGTGCCATCTAGTTTAAGATCTGCCAGAGATATACTTTCCGGCGAACCATTCACTTCGAATTGGGAGATTTGTTCTGATGCCTGATTCAAAATATAAATATTTTTTTTCGATAGCAAAACTATTTTTAGATTTGAAGTATAATTCGCAGTAGAAGCAACATCTATTAAAGTATCACTAAACGTTTTTGCTGATGACTGAAGTTCATCTGAAAATTTATTTGCTCCGATAAACTGAAGCCTCTCCACACCGGTAAATTTGTTTATCGGAAAGTCAGAAACTGAACTTACTTCGAGAAAGATTGAGTCTGCCATAACTGAGGCGCGGAGAATATTTCCATCTATATCAGCAAAAAGAAAATTTGATTTGAAGTAGATTGGAGCGGCAGAAAATCCTTTCGAATTTGTTTTAGAAATAAGCTGTATCGGGTTTTCATTAAAATTTAAGATGTTGATAACGGATGGTAATGATGGATCTTGAGGATTATATAATCCTACCACAAAAGAATCAAGAACCACCGGTTTGAAAGTTGAAAAATTAATGACCGAATCAATAAAAGTTCCTTCATTATCGAAACGATAAAGTTGGTTGTTTGAAACAACTAGAAAATTAATCTTTCCGTTTATTCTAATTGAAGTAAGCTTATTTTTAATATCGGAAAATGTAAACGATTTCTTGAATATCGGTTTAATTACATCGCCACCAAACTGAACATCGAAAGTCATTTGTGTGGAATTTGTCAGATCAGAAAAATTCTGAAATGTAATTAAGCTGTTTGCTCCATCGTTAGCGTTGGTGTTAGGGCGAGTGTCGGCAGAGAATTTATTCTTATAAAGTTTTGCTGAATTGGATTTATACCAAAGATCAAATTCCCATCCTTCACCAACAACCTGGTCGCCGAAAATTGTGGTGAATTGCTCCCCAATATCCTGCACACCGTCGGCTTCTTCCAAATCAACACCGCGGCGAGTTTTATCGCTGTTGATTTTATTCTCGGTTATCTTTTCATTTATGATTTTTTCGTCAATGTGCCAAATGAGAATTCCGCTGCCGGGGAGAGAATAATCATATTCATCAACGCTGGAAGTAACTCCGGCAACCAAAGTTTCCGGGATCGCTTCAAAATAATCATAATCTTTAATGGTGAAAGTTTTTGTAATATGCGTTCCATTTTGTTTAAGCGTGATTTTTAGCCCATCTTGATTAACATCGCGCTGCCTGTTCTCAACTAAATAATATTCGCTCGCATTGATCGGGATTTTATAAATCTGATGCGAAGAAATTAAACTTGGTGTTATGGTGTAAGTTTTATTCCCTGCTTGTACAGGTATTTCAGTTGGAGTTTCCCAGCCAAGAAAAATCTTTTCCCATGCAGAAGGTTCCGGTGGAAAGAGTCCACGGTTCGCGAATATCGATTGTCCATCCATCAAACCAAATTTACCTATCGCGCTTAAACCGGTGTTGGTATCGAACAGATCAGGAAGTCCTAAAAAACTTGCAATGTTTGCCGCTATCAATCCGTTGATTGAAACTTGAAATAGAGCGGTCTGCCCGAAAGAAGATATTTCTCTATTCTCCGCTTGGGGTAGAACCATACTGTTTGTTATCTTGAAATTAGAATTCCCCACAGGTATTCCATCAAATGAAGCGCTAAAATATTTCTGAAGTGCGTTAAGTCCAAGATAAACCGAAGGTAAATCTTTTTCATTCCCAAGACTTCCGGGGAGCGAAATATCACGTCCAACTCCCGCATGAAAAATTGCGAAGAGATTAAAATCTGAAAAGTTAAAATTCGGATTCTGATCTCCCGCTAATGTCCAAACTTCTTTTAAGAACTCTGCCATAGCGGCAAAATCAGTTGAATTGACCGCCGGAGAATAATTCCTCATCGTTTTAGAAACGGTTATCACTTGCGGAAGGAATTGATACACGACATTCGCTTTATTGTTTGAAACTTTATAAAAATAATTTTTAGCAAATTCCAGATGGTTGGAGAAATAATTTACATCATGCGGCAAAGGATCGATTATTGTGTCACCGTAATCCTTTTCATAGATTGAATTAAAAGTTCCATCACCGGCAGTATTATTGTCGGTATCTTTTTGAAACTCAACCATTACGGCAAGAATTTTAATAGTGTCAACCGAACTTCGGTTTTGCGGCACTTGCAGTGGGAAAGGATTAGCCTTGCCGATAAAAGTTTGGGCAGAAAGACTGCCCCAACAGAAGATAAGAATTGCTAAAAAATACTCTTTAAAAAATTTCATTCAGTTAAATTCCCCGCGGTAAACCATTAGATAAATCATCAACAGCATCCCAGCCTATGGTTAAAGTAAAACGAAGAGTATTGTCAAGCGGATGATTTTCACCGTTTTTAAATACACTTGTGGAAATGTAACTAAAGTCGAATCCGTAAATATCATAACGGATACCGGAGCCGAGAGTCATAAATTTTCTATTTCCGTAGGAAGGATCTTCGTAGAAAAATCCGCCACGAACAGCGAACATAAATCCGTCTCTCATATTCCCGTACCAATATTCCATACCCATCGAGGTAACGATGTCACGTAATTCTTCCTTAAAAGGTTTATTCGACCAAGATGAAAAGAGCGCTCTGTAAACCGGATCAACTGTTGTAACGGTTAGCGTATCAGTTCCGATAATTTCTTCCTTAGTGAGTTTATTTACCAAAAGTTTACTGAAATCAAGTGTCCAGGTAAGCGAGTTGAACTCATCTTTCATCAAAACAGTTGCAAATCCTAAACGAAAATTTGTCGGGATAGGATCGGCTTGCGCTTTATCGATATAAAATATTTTTGGACCAATGTTGCTAAGATTCATTCCGATACTGAAGCGATTGCTTAAATCTTCGTCAAGATAAGGAATGTAGAATTCTGACGGACGCCACATCGCGCCGATATCAAAACTTACGCTGGTTGCAATACCCGAACCGGTTTCTTCCGCGGTAGGCGCGTCTGATAAATTACTGTGAATAATACGGAAGTTCAATCCGAGTCCCCAATCACTCGAAAGTTTTGTTGCATAACCAAGAGTTAAAGCGGCATCGAATGAACGAAATGTTCCGAGCGGATCGGGAGAATCCGGACCGGTACGAACAAACTCGCCGTAGTTCATATAAGTGATACTTGAGGTTACACTTCCCTGAATACTTTCAATATAATTTCTATATGTCAGATAGTCATAAAAAAGATCAAGTTTGAATTGAGGAAGCCAGTTGCTATGAGTTAAGCTGGCTTCTTGTCCGGTTAAAAAAGCAATACCGGCGGGATTCCAGAAAATTGCAGAAGAATTATCTGCCAAACCGGTTCCCGATTCGCCCATAGCGCCGGCGCGTGAGTCAGGGGCTAAAAGCAAAAACGGAACCGCTGCTTCGCCCTGTCCATATGTTAATTTCGTTACACTAATCATCATCAAGCTAAGCATTAACATTCTTGAGAGTATTTTCATTCGTTTTCCTCCATAGGAGTTTGATTTATTGTTGGTTATTAAATACATTTTTGAAACTATTAAATTATTAAAACTTCTTTTTGCGGCAAAATTCATAGCAATGGTTTTATTTTACAATTGCCATTTTACCTATTACATTTTGGTTTACGGAACCGTCAAGCGACGAAACTATTATTTTATAAAGATAGACACCGTTAGCAATTTCGTTATTATCTTGATCTCGTCCGTTCCAATCCACTTTTACAAATCTATCCATTGTAACATCGGCTTTATTGATTTCCGCTATTGCTCTCCCGGCGATCGAATAAATTTTTATTCTTACCGAGATGGGTATATCGATATTATGCTGAAAAGTAAAAGTAGTTGCTCCTTTAGAGGGATTCGGATAGTTCATCACAAAATCTATGGTTGAACCGCTGTTCTCTACAACTTTGAAAAATTCCGTTTGCGATGAAAAGTTGTTGAATACATCCCAGGCTTTTACAAGAATTTTATTTTCACCTTTACCAAGGTTGTTAAATTTATATTTTACTTGCCCGGACTTCCCTTCTGCATCCAGATCACCGGTAAAATAATTTGAAAGATCAATTGTGTTTGATTCGTTATCGTTAAGTACCGCTTCCAATTTATGCCCAATTCCGGAACCGGTTGTGTTTAAGCCTGTTTCATCAGCAAGTGTTACTAATAATGATGAATTCGGATTTACCAGGTAACCGTCTGCATTCTGCAAATTGTCGAAACGTATTTCAATTTCAGGACCTTTCCCATCATTCACTACAGAAGAATCGGTTCCGCCGATCAAAATATTTGAAGTTACTGCTACTCCATCACTCTCATTGTTGAAGAAGTAAAAAACTATTTTCCCGTTTTTGTTCTCGTAAGAAATATCTTTAGGCACAATGAAACTTGTAGTGAAAATTCCGTTTTTAATACTCACTCTTCCCTTAAAAATCAGCCCGCCTTGTTGAACCGTAGAATATGAAGGACCAAAGTCTTCATAAGTAACATATCTGCGTGAATCATAAATCGAAAGAATTCCTTCTCCATTAAAGCTGTTTTTTATCGAATTATTTTCATCACGTACAGTACCGGTAAGTAATACTGTTCCCAATGCCTTCATTTGCGCTGCAACGGAAGTTGAACTATGATTGATGGAATCTACCGAACCGTTCTCTTGCGGTAATTGCAGCCGCATGGTTGGATCAGCAAAAAGGTGAAATTTCAAAGAGTTTGAATCGTGGAACTCAGATTTAGTTAGAAAATAAGCTTTTCCGATAGGAATAGGAAGATTAAGAGAATCTCTTGCACTCGTTAATGCATTAGTATAAAAGAAATTATTCAACGCGGCATTTTGATCGGAGTAAACCGGTCTTACAGAAGAAATCGAACCGATGGCACATGAATTTTCTTTTAGCACTAATTCTTCAGCAGAACTTTGTGCACCTGTTTTATCCCAATAACCGAAATCACAAGTTGCGGCTGTTAAGAAAAAATAATCTTCATTCTTTAGCTGCGGAATGGTAACACTTTGAACAAAAACCTGTTCGTGAGCCCAAAGTTCGGGACTTCCGTGTCCAATAAAATTTAAGAGAACAGTCCCATTATTTATGGCGTCAATAATTGCTTGATTCACTTCCGGTTTACGTCTGCCAAGTCCCGTAATTACAGTTGGGTAACCGGCTAAATATATTTTTTTTAAGTCATACGAATTAGGAATGATCGAGTTTGCAAGAGTTTCAGACTGCCTGGTATGTAACGTTCCATCATCTCCTTTGGATGTTTTCCCATCATCTGCAACAAGAGTTATTAAATTCCTCCAGGGACCTCTTTCGGAATTCGTTTCGTAATGAATCACTTTATTTATAACATTTTTTGCCTCCGATAAACTTCTAACCGGAAGACGAGCAATCGCAAGATCAGGTTGATTATCATTTCCAATTATTGCGGCATAATAATCGTCTGAAGCATAAGAATAGATTTCATCGAGAAATTCATTAGTTTCAAAAGGGATAATAAAATTGCCGCTTCCCCCTTCGATATTTTTATAATCATAATCGCCATCGCCAAGAAGTAAAACATATTCCGGTTTAATACTCCAATTATAATAAGCATATCTTAAAAAATCACGGATTGCCGAAGGGTCTTTCATTCCGCAAGAAAATTCGCTAAAAATATCATCAACATCTATCACGCTCGTTGATATTTTTACTTTGCTTTCAGTCTCGCGATAATTTTTCAAACGATTTGCTTGCTCCATGAAATCTTTTGGAGAAATGATAATGAATTTTGCCTTTCCGTCAGTACCTCTAATATCTTGATTTTTAATCTCGGTTGGATTTACCGGAGTTTTGATATCACCATCAACGCAAGCAATATATTTGGAAATCACATTTGGAGTTTCGTTCGCCTGAAAAGTATAATTACTTGCACTCAGTAATATCGGATCGCTGATCTCTTTAACATTAGAAAAATCACTTATGTTAAAAACCCGGATGTTTGTCGAACCGAAATTTGAAAGCTGATACTCCGAGATTCCTCCCGACAGATTTGAATAGAAAATTAACTTCTCGACTGAATATTTTAAATCTCGCAGATAGGAAATTTCGTAGTAATTCAAATATCCTGTTGCTGCAAAATCCGGTGGAGAGTAGGTGAACTTCAATAAACTTCTGTCTTCCGGTAAGGTTCCAGTGAATGAAAAAGTACTATTATCAAGCGTTCCATAAGAATATTCACCGTGCAAACTCAAATATTTATTAAGCAATGCTGTTCCGTTCTCTTCAACTTTAAAAGGAACAGAGACAGTTGCATTATTGATAAACTGAACTTTATAATTTACGGTTGAATTCGGCAACATTCCATCTAACTTTAAGGAGTAACTTCTACTTTTTATTGATTCAGTAAACTCATCTCCAACAAAATGTCTTCCTGTTTTTCCTATATTAACTTTATCATCTTCATAAAAAAGATAAGCCTGGGTTGTGGTCTGAACTACCGGACTTGCATCGTGCAAACTTGGCTGTTTGGTAATCCGTTTTCCGGTTGTTGAACCGGAAGTTATCCAATAATAATTTTGTTTTGAGTAGGTATTATAATAACGCGCTACTTTACCACGGCTCTGATCAAATTGCCAAAAATCTGTTCCTCTTCCGTAGAACAAAATGTAATCCGCGTCATCAAATTTTCCGTCTTGTTCTCCCGAAACATAAATCGCATTTTCAAGAAGGTCTTGCGTCCGCACTGCTTCAGGATTCTCAGATAAAGTTGCACCGCCGTTATTATAAATTTTTATGGTTCGCGGATCAACGGTTGCCGCATCAATCCCGAATGAACTTAACATGGCTTTAGTAATCTTGTAAATTCCTTCCGATGGAGCTTCAAATCTTATCCACTTTCCAGAAGCCAG
Organism: Ignavibacteria bacterium; assembly: GCA_030693705.1. Taxonomy (GTDB): domain Bacteria; phylum Bacteroidota; class Ignavibacteria; order Ignavibacteriales; family Ignavibacteriaceae; genus UBA1563. Next base: position 42,338 of record JAUYAB010000055.1, read on the forward strand.
TACTGAAGAAACGAGTGCGGTTCTTTTCTGTAATTTGCTGCGAGTGTTCCATTGTTTTGCAATATCATAATTTAAAAGAATATCTTTTACAAAAGCATCACCGTTGGATTTTGTGAACGACGTTGAAGGAGCAAAATTAATTTTGATTTTAACAAATTTGTAAAGCCTGATTTTATTTTCGTTGGGAGAAAACTTAACCGGTTTAAAGATGATTGCCTGGACGGCAAAATCTCTTACAAAACCGAAATCACCGAAGGAGGCTAATTCTTCATTTTGTTCTTTATAATAGTTAGCGCCGGCTGCATAAGAAAAGTCCGCAATCCCGTTTTCTTTTTTGGGGGAAGGAACAGGCAATAATTGCCCGGCTTTTTCTTCGAAGGAATAATCTAAAACTTGAATAGTGTTCCCAACTTCCGATGGAACACCGATATTAATTCTCTTTGCAACTATTTCAGGTTCACCAAAACTCAATGAGTTTTCTACCGAAGCTCCCGGAAAAGAAACTTTCGAATACTCTTTACCATCAACGGAGATTTTTTCAATCTGCTCATAATGCGGGGTAAACTCAATTACCATCGATGAGGCAGTTGATGAAATTACTTTTATATCTTCCTGGGGAAATAAAGGAGAGATTAAAAGAAATACCAAAACCGAGATTTTGCTAAAATTTCTAACCAAAATTAATCCAAATTGAAAGTTTTAATTTAACACTAAAGTAGCAAATATCTCGAAAAAGTATTTCTCCTAAATTTTGATTCAAAAATAGTCAATGATAGGGTTACATGTCAAGGCATTTTAAAAATTTCTTTTGAGCCATGTGCCCGCCGCTATAATCCGAGTTGCTCCTTATTTTTGCGCATTGCGTTGATACAAAACTGAATATGCTCTTCAAGAGAGACTTCAAGCCCCGCCGCGCCATTTTGAATATCTTCTCTGTTTACCTGACGCGCAAATGCTTTGTCCTTCATTTTTTTCAAAACTGATTTAACTTCAACTTCATCAACAGTTCTACTTGGGCGAACGTAGGCAACCGCGGTAATAAATCCCGCCAACTCATCACAAGCGAATAAAACTTTTTTCAGCATAGTATTGCGCGGTTCGCCGGAATAATCGGCGTGAGATAAAATAGCTTTCGTAAAACTTTCATCGAAACCTCTTTCGCGCAAAATCTTTTCTCCCATAAAAGGATGTTCCTCGGCTGTTGGAAATTTTTCATAATCAAAATCGTGAAGAAGCGCTACGTTTCCCCAATACTCAACTTCCTCTCCTAATTTCTCTGCATAAGCTCGCACGCAAGTCTCAACTGCGTAAGCATGTTTAAGCAGACTTTCGTTCTGAGTAAATTCTTTTAAAATTGATAAACAGACTTCCCTATTCAGCGAATTATCTTCCATCATTTTCCTTTTTTGGTTTTAGTTGATGAGGCACTTGGGCACAACTCCGCCACTTTACATTCTTCACATTTCGGTTTTCTTGCAATGCAAATATTTCGTCCGTGATTCATTAGTAAATGCCCTGAGATTGTCCAATCTTTTTCCGGTAAAAGTTCTTTTATTCTAAATTCGATTTTCTCCGGCTCATCCGACTTGATAAATCCAAGAAGATTAGAAAGCCGTTTTACGTGAGTGTCCACCGCAACAGCGGGAATTCCGAATGCGTTTCCGAGTACTACCGAAGCTGTTTTTCTGCCAACGCCGGATAGCTTTGTAAGCGCTTCAAAATCTTTTGGAACTTCGCCACCATAATTTTCTACCAACGCTTTGCAACAACTTTGGACACTTTTTGCTTTCTGTTTATAAAAACCGGTTGAAAATATTTCCTTCTCAATTTCTTCTTGCGGAACCGCAACAAAATCTTTTGGTGATTTGTAATGTTTGAAAAGCTCTTTAGTAACGATATTTACTCTCGCATCAGTACATTGGGCAGATAGAATCGTAGCTATCAAAAGCTGAAAGGGATTCTCATAATCCAATGCAATTTTAACGGCAGGGTATTCTTTTTTCAGAATCGCAAAAATCTTTTTCGTTCTTTCTTTATCATCTTTCATATCAAATCCCGGTTAAATTTTTTCTCCTTTAGCATCAACCGCTCAACCGGTTTATTCCCAATTATATGCTGTTGGATTATTTCTTCAACATCCTCAACCGCCACTTTACCGTACCAAATTTGCTCAGGATAAACAACCACAACCGGACCAAACTCGCAAGCATCAAGGCAACCGCTTTTGTTGATACGAATTTCAGAATTCAGACCAAGCGTCTTTATTCTTGATTTTAATTGTTCCGCCAGTTCCACAGAATTTTTACCGGCGCAGCATCCACGTGGATGCCCTTTATCCCTTTGGTTGGTGCAGACAAAAATATGTTTTTCAAATCGTTTCATTTTTTCACTTCTAAAATTTTCTTATCACAAATATAAGATTCTTTCAAAAACTTTTTTACATTTGGGAAAAATCTTAGCCATGAAACAAATCTCTATTAATGAACAAGGAATGATGAATGTCGAAGTTTATTTATTTCTCCAACCTAAATTCGATGTTCGTGATTCATTATTTATTGGGTTTTGATATTTGAGAATTGTTATTTGCTTTAAGCAGTAGCGCGTACCGGATTCGAACCGGTGGTCTCCGCCTTGAGAGGGCGGCGTCCTAAGCCACTAGACGAACGCGCCAGTATATTCAAAACTTATTTAAAAGAATATTAATGAAAATATCGAATAATTCACCCTGTTGGATAACTTATTTCTATAATCAGTCATATTTTCTAATAGTCTATCCAACGGGGTAAACAAGAAAAAACGAATTCTGAAGTGGAACTCAATTTTATCTTTCGAAGTTCCTTGTTCGATATTCATTATTTTTGAAACTTCCTTAATCTTGCTGCCCCGTCAGGGGTCGAACCTGAACTCTTCTGATCCAGAGTCAGACGTGTTGCCAGTTACACCACGGGGCAAGTTAGTTTTTAGCGCATATTCGAAGGTTTACAAAAACCCTTTACGGGAGAAAAGCTCCTTTTGTACCATCTAAGTTAACATTTTTGTGTACAATCAATTCTTACGTTTCAATTAACTTAATTAGTTAATTTGTGCACTGCAAAGTTAAACTTAAAAAGTTTTACTGCAAAATTTAACAATTCAATAGTGCTCTTGTTCATTTTAGGCTCTTAGAGAACGGTTAGTAATAACATGTTAACGATAATTAAATATCGAATACTGAACAAAGAATAATGAATTTCGAAGTGAATGCAATATGTATTTCATCCGCCGCGGCGGATCATCATTCAAAATTCCTTTTTCGATATTCATGATTCATTTTTTCCTTTTTACCTGCCTCTCTGCCGGCAATGAGGCGGGCAGGTAGCTTTTTTCCCAAGCAGCGTCTTGGGAAAAACGTTGTACCTTATCAGTGAAGTTCGTGTAATCCGCCTCTGCGGATTGACAGAATATTGATGAAACAAAAAAACGATAGAATGCCTGAATTAAGATGCTGGATGAATGTTTTCCATTCAATCATTCATCTTTTTCAATTTGGTTCTGGCTTGTCCGGGTTAGGTTTATTAGAATTACTCACTGCCTATTTAACCACTACCAGCTTCCTCATTTGATGATCGCTCGCGGCTGTTAAACCGTAGAAGTATATTCCGCTTGAAAGTGACGATGCATCGAACGTTGCGCTGTGTGTTCCCGCTTCCAACCAATTATTTATAAGTTCTGCAACTTCATTTCCAAGAACATCATAAACTTTTAAAGTTGCGTGGCTGCCGACAGCTAATTGCCAACTGATTTCTGTTAACGGGTTAAATGGATTTGGATAATTCTGAAATAATTGAAATTTATTTGGCAGCTTGTAGTTTTGTTCGTCAACCGCTGTGGCGCTATCCGGCAAAGGATGCGCTTGAAAAAATTCCCACATCAGATCATCGGCGTTAATAACTTTAGAGGGTTCGTCTCCCGGAAGATATTTAACACCGCCTGGCCAGGAATGTCCCCCATCGCGCGTCATATAAAAATGTATTTCGGAATTGTTGATGCAGTTACTCCATTTAACACATAAATAATTCTGATCGTTCTGAATCGTATCTTTTTTGAGGCAGCCGTTAATATTCATCCAAACGTTAAAAACAGAATCCAGCGGAGGATTGTAATGCTCGCTTACACCGCTTCCAATTCCGCCGGTGTAAGGAATATTGGTATCGTTGAAAGAATGAAAATGAATGATGGGAACGGCGCGTGAAGCGTTGACTGTAGTTTTTATCACCATTGTTGCGGCAACCGGTGCGATGGCAGCAATTTTATTTGAAAGATCGCTTGCAAGCCGGTAGCACATCATCCCACCGTTTGAAATTCCCGTTGCAAAAATCCTTTTTTGATCGATATTATATTCGGTTGAAAGTTTTTCGATGAGTGTATCAATGAAACCGACATCATCAATATTAAACGATTCTGCCGCTCCGCAGCATCCTCCGGCATTCCATGTTCTAACTCCAAGTACTCTAACTCCCTCCGGGTAAACAACAATAAAATTTGCTTCATCGGATTTAATACTAAGCAGAGATTGATTCTCGATATTCACAGCGCTTCCGAATCCGCCGTGCAAAGCTATAATCAAAGAAGTTGGTTTCGTGTTTACATATCCCGGCGGAACATGAATAAGATAATTTCGCACCAAGCCTTTGTAAATAAGCGAATCATAAACGGAACTGTAAACACTTTTAATATGACATGATCCGCTTGATACTAAGAATAAACAAAAAATAATCGAAGCAATTATTTTTGTTCTCATGATATCACCTAATAAGAATTAGTTTCCTCATTGACGATTTATCGTCTACACTTAATTTATAAAAATAAACTCCGCTCGAAAGCGATGATGCATCGAATGTTGTGCTATATGTTCCCGCTTCCAACCAATTGTTTAAAAGTTCTGCAACTTCATTTCCAAGTACATCATAAACTTTTAAAGTTGCGTAACTGCCTATTGCCATCTGCCAACTGATTACTGTACTTGGATTAAACGGATTCGGATAATTCTGCTGCAACACAAATCCTTGCGGCATTTCTTCCTTATCATTTATTCCTGATATTCCCGATGTTTTAAAAGTAACAACAGTATCATTCATTGCTACATTGTTAATACTCTTTAAATTTTTTAATTGAATTGAGTAAGTTGTACCGGTTGCAAGCGCCGGAACTTTGATGAGAATTTTGGAGATATCGCTATTCACTCCCCATTCAATGCTCACCGGATTACCGATCGAATGATCCAAAATAAAATTTTGCGCATTTACGGCTACGGTTGAATCGAGATAGCGTGAAAAATCAATAAGGATTGATGATGAATTCATTTCAGCTACAGAAACAACTGAAGGCGCCATTGTCGTTTTCCAAATTTCTGCGGCATATTCCGGGTGATCAATAAAAGGATTTCTGTTTTTCTGAATTGTAAACACCGCATTGTTCCGGTTTATTTCTTTCAAACTTACTGTGTCGTGAATACTCCAATCATAAAGCAAATTTGCGTACCAGGGAAGCAAATCGGATTTATTCGTCCCGGAACTGGATGACCAGCTTCCGTCTTCCAGATAATAGCGAACCGACATATACATATGCCCACGCGCAAAATCACCTTTATACGCATCAATAGGCTCAAATACAGTTCCTGTAAATCCCGGGTAGGTGTTCGGACCTAACTTACTTCCGTTTTTGGAAGTCCATGTTGGAGAAGAGACGATACCATAGTTATAATTACCTCTCATGCCATTCACTTTTCCATCTGTCGGAAAAATGTGGTTTATATCAGAAACAGGTGGTGAAACTTCATTAAACCAACTTTGCGGCCATGAATGTTCTCTGTTATAACAATCTCCCTCAATGCTATAAGTTCCACATTGCTTCGTTATAAAGGTAAATTCATATGGTGGTGTTCCACCCGGAATATCGGAGTACATATCCCAGACTTTTCCGTTAGGCTTTTTATCTGTGGTTTGGTAGTATGTCCATAGAGAAGAATAACTTACTACCGTATGACCTTTAATTAAATTGTGTAACGTTGCTCGAAGTGCTGTACCATATAATTTGTAAGCTGCATCGTAGTAACCGTTTGTTCCTAAGGTTGCTGCGGAATTATTCTCTTGATTCTCAGTTTCACCGGAAACTCCACCAACCATAAACTTTTGATCCGATTGTGAGTAGCTATCAACTGAAAATAAAATGATTATCAGACTAATCCCCAGATTTCGAATTAAAGAACCGGAACGAACTTCCATTAACAACACCTTTCTTCAAATAACTAAAGCTTATAAAATTTTGGATGACAAATCTACCATATTTCTTTTCAATACAAAACCGGTTTCTTCACATTGGTCTTTCAATTATAATTCAATTATCCTATGTGAAAAGAAATGATAAGATTTAGGTGTGAAATTATAAAAAAAGCCCGGTAGGAGGCCTACCGGGCAAACCAGATTCACTATGGGGGGTAAGCATAATGAATCCTTATGACAAAACTAAAGCCATTGTTCTTTAAAGTCAAGGAGTTTTTAAAATATTTTTTGGTGGGATTTGGCGTGTCGAGTTCAAATAACTAAACTATCTTAATCGTCGGAGATAATGTGAATAGTTAGTTTTGTGTAAAAAGAGAATAAATGATTATTATAGCATCCACAAAAAATAATTTTATTCTACACAATTTGATATAATAAGTCCATCATCATTAAAAAGAGCAAGAACGAATCCATGCAAAAATATCTTTTAATTTTCTCCATCTTGTTTATCGCAGCGATAAATAATGAAGGACAAAATAATACCAACCACAATTGGAAACCGCTGATCATAGACGATGCACAACGACTCTGGTACGATCGCTCTCAACTTGATACGATAAACAACGCTAATTTTGATATTTGGATTTTAGAAATGCACCGACCGGTCCTTTCTCTAGAAGGAATTTCGGAGAATATTATGCGTACAAAAACGCTTTATACGGTTGACCTTCAAGCTTATAAGTACGGTTTAAAAACGGTTGTCTATTATGATCCTTCCAATCAAGTAATCAAAAGCTTTCATTATGATACCAACAGTCTAAACGAAGAATATAAATATATCTTCCCGATAACAGAGAATTCATTTATGCAAAAACTCATTGATGAACTTCTAAGATTAAGAAAACTAAAAGAACCGGTTAAATAATTATGCCGTTCGAAAAAGATTTATTTGTAAAAGAATCAGGAATTCACGGATTAGGAATTTTTTCCGCGGTCGAAATTAAAACCGATGAAGAAATAATGGTGATTAAAGGAGAAGTAATCTCCGAAGCTGAATGTGTCCGCCGGGAAGAAGATGAAGCTAACGTCTACATTTTTTGGAACGGTGACAATTATATCGATGTATCAAATACCGAAAAGATAAAATATATTAATCACAGTTGTTCGTACAATTGTTACGTAGACGACCGGGATGATGAATCACTTTGGTTAGTTGCAAGCAGAGAAATTAATGCCGGCGAAGAATTGGTGATTGATTACGGATACGATGAAATTTATGAATCGTGTTCATGCGATGTTTGTCTTATTGGAGAAGATGAAGAAAGGTAACTTCATCTTCTCTAATAAGTTGGAATATTATTTTACTCGTTCGCTTTTTCTTCCACTCTTTTCGCAGCTAACCGTGCAGTCTTTTTAGCCATATCGGTCAAATATTTTTTCCTGATCCGAATTGCAGTTGGAGTAACTTCCACATATTCGTCATCGGTAATCCATTCAATTGCCTGCTCGAGGGTATGAATAAGCGGCGGTTCCAAACGAATCGCTTCATCTGCGCCGGAGGAACGCATGTTAGAAAGTTGTTTTGTTTTGGTTACATTCACACCCATATCGTTACTACGCGAATTTTCACCAACAACCATCCCTTCGTAAACTTTTGTACCGGGGTCAATAAAGAAGACTGCTCGCTCTTGTAGTTTCCACATCGCGTAGGCTGAAGCTATTCCGCCTTCCATTGCAACTAAGGCGCCTCTCTGTCGTTGAATGATGTCTCCTTTGTACGGTTCATACGTATGAAAGTTATGGTGAAGAATTCCGGTCCCTCTTGTGTCGTTTACAAATTCAGATCGATAACCGATCAATCCGCGTGAAGGGACAAAAAATTCCAGACGTGTGTTTTGGTTAAAGGTGATCATGTTTTTCATTTCACCTTTTCGTTTTCCCATTTTTTCAATTACCGTTCCAACATATTCTTCCGGAACATCGATAATTACATGTTCAATCGGTTCTGAAACCACATCTAAGATTTTTTTCATGATTACCTGCGGTTTGCTTACCTGCAATTCGTAGCTTTCGCGACGCATATTTTCAATAAGAATTGCAAGATGCAGTTCTCCCCTACCGCTGACTTTAAATACATCGGCTGAATCTGTTACTTCAACACGAAGACTCACGTTGATTTTAAGTTCTTTAGCGAGTCGTTCAAAAAGATTTCTGGTTGTAACATACTTTCCATCAATTCCGGCGAACGGTGAATTGTTTACAACAAAGTTCATCGTAATTCTTGGTTCTTCAATCGCAAGCGATGGGAGTTTTTCCGGCAGTTGTTTGTCTGTAAGCGTATCGCTGATATTGATGTCTTCAATTCCGGCAACAGCAACAATATCACCCGCTGAGGCTTCTTTTATTTCAACTCTTTTTATATTTTCATAAGCGTAGAGTTTAGATATTTTTGCTTCGCTTCTTTCATCTTCGTGAGTAATTAAAAGAACCTGATCTCCGGCTGCAACTTTTCCGTGATGAATTTTTCCAATTCCTATTCTCCCCAAGTAATCGTTGTAATCTATCGCTGAGATAAGCATCTGGAATGGTAAATCCGGATTTGCTTCAGGAATGGGAGTCCTTTCAATAATTAAATCAAGCAGGGGTGATAAATTTGTACTTTCGTCTTCAAGATGAATTTTCGCAATACCTTGTTTTGCAATAGCATAAACGTAAGGGAAATCAAGCTGCTCGTCGGTTGCTCCAAGCGCAACAAATAAATCGAAAATTTCATTAAGAACTTCGTTCGGGCGGGCATCTTTTCTATCAATTTTATTGATGACCACGACGGGTTTAATTCCCAACTCTAACGATTTCTTCAGAACGAATTTAGTTTGCGGAAGCGGACCTTCGGCAGCATCAACTAAAAGAAGAACTCCATCAACCATTAACAAAGTACGTTCAACTTCTCCGCCAAAATCAGCGTGACCGGGAGTATCGATGATATTTATTTTATAATCTTTGTAGAAAACACTTAAATTTTTAGCAAGAATTGTGATTCCTCTTTCGCGTTCAAGGTCATTGGAATCCATAATTCTTTTTTCGACTTGTTGATTTTCTCTCCAAGCGCCGGTTTGTCTAAGAATAAAATCAACAAGTGTTGTCTTACCGTGATCAACGTGAGCAATAATAGCAATATTTCTAATCTTATCTAAGCTGAACAAATTGTACCTCTTTTTTAAGTTTTCAGTTATCAGTCTACAGTTGTCTGTAAACTCGTTTTATAATTTGAATGTTAAGGTTGACAAGAAGTTTTGATGAGATGAATCTGTGAAAGCGTATTCTATTTTCAATTAACTTTTTTTGTGTCTAACTTTTCAATACCGTAAATCTATTTAATTAATCTCCTCGCATCCATCAACTGTGGCGGATGTTCAAAATGTCTCCGTCTTTAACAATATATTCTTTTCCTTCTAATCTCCACGCGCCGGCTTCCTTGCATTTTGCAAATGAACCGTGAATAATATAATCTTCGTAATGCACAACTTCGGCACGGATGAAACGGTCGTAAAAATCTGTATGAATAACGCCGGCGGCATCTTGAGCCGTCATGTTTTTCTTTATCGTCCAGGCGCGGCATTCATCTTCGCCGACTGTAAAGAATGATTGCAAGCCGAGAAGCTCGTAACTTGTTCTCAAGATTCGAGCAAAAGCCGATTCGCTGATACCGAAATCGTTTTTGAATATATCAGCTTCTTCATCGGAAAGTTGTGTCAATTCAAATTCAAACTGTGCAAAGAACGGAATTACGACCAATTTGTATTTTGAAAACTTTGTATGAATGTCTTTGATGAATTTTTCTACTTGATCTTTCGAGTTTTCGTCAAAATTGATCCCGATTATTAGCGGTTTTATTGTAAGGAACTGGTAGCCGGAAAGAAGTTTTCTTTCGTTTTCGTCAAGATGCATTTCCCGCAGCGGAAGTTCTGTTTCAACATGAGTCTGCATCTTTTTAAAAAGCGCCAATTCTTTTTGAAGCTGATCATTTTTGAGCTTCAAAATATCTTTTGCCAATTTTTCAATACGGTTTTCAATTAACGCCATATCGGCAAGTAAAAATTCAGTCTCAAGAAACTCAATATCTCGCGCTGCATTAATCATCACTTCGGGATGCGGAACTGTTTCGTTTTCAAATTGCCTTACTACGTGTAAAAGTGCGTTGTTATTTTTCACTTTATTCAGGAAATCTGAAGTGATTTTTACTTTGTTATCGTCAGAAACTTGCAATCCGGGAATATCAATCACTTCGAGCGTAGCAAATACTTCACTTTTCGGATTAAATAACTCCGTAAGTTTCTTCAAACGTTCATCGGGGACTTTTACAACCGCTCTTGCAACTTCAACTTTTTGTTGATGTTGGGCTTCCGATCCTTTTACCGATAACGCATTAAAAAGGGTTGTTTTGCCTGAGTTTTGTAACCCGATTAACCCTATTTGCATGGTTCCTCAAATATTTTGTTAAAAATGAGATGCAAATATACCGATTCTAAAACAGGGAAACAAAAAAGCAGCTACATTTAAGAAAATTGAAAAAAGTTTCAAAAAAAAATGGAGGATTATAGGTGACTCCCTTTATTTATAATAATTACTTTTTTATATTGAACCTACATAAGTAAAACAATGTTGGAGCGAAGAAATGCAATATCAAGGTTCTTCTATTACAAGAGATACAATCACGATGGTCCTTGCCGGCGGACAAGGTGAACGTCTTTATCCATTAACAGCGTACCGGAGCAAACCTTCGGTTCCTTTCGGAGGTAAGTATAGAATTATCGATTTCACTCTAAATAATTGTCTTAATTCAGGGTTAAGAAGAATTTACGTCCTCATCCAATATAAATCCGATTCGCTCAGCCAGCATTTGTTTGAAGGCTGGAGTATTTTTAATCCAGAACTAGGTGAATTCATTTATACCCTTCCGCCGCAAAGAAAAATGAGTAATGATTGGTACCTTGGAACCGCAAACGCCATCCACCAAAATTTAAATTTGATAAGCTCTGATAGAAAATGCAAATGGGTTTTAATCCTAAGCGGTGATCACATCTACAAGATGGATTACATGAAGATGCTTCAAAATCATGTTGATAATAAAATTGATCTTTCCCTCTCCTGTATCGAGGTTCCGGTAGATGAAGCAAGCCGCTTTGGAATAGTTGAAACGGATGACAAGAATAATGTAACAAAATTTATGGAAAAGCCGGAAAAGCCTCCTGAAATTCCGGGGAAAAAAGGTTTCTCTTTTGTGAACATGGCGAGTTATGTTTTCAACGCAAAAGTTATAAAAGATGTTTTATTAGAAATGCAGGAAAAGAAAATCCGCAATAATGATTTTGGTCAGGATGTTATTCCATACATGATTAAAGCCGGCTACAAGGTTGTCGCTTATCCATTCATCGATGAAAATAAAAAGAACAAACCTTACTGGAAAGATATCGGAACGATCGATAGTTATTACGATGCAAGCATGGATTTGATCAGCGTTATTCCTGAATTTAACTTGTATGATTTTGACTGGCCTCTTCGTACATATCAATATCAATTTCCTCCGGCAAAAACCCTTTCGCACGAAGGAGAAAGAATTGGTAGAACTCTTAATTCGATGATTTGCGACGGCACGATCGTTTCCGGAGGTTTGGTTGAGCGATCGATCATCGGAAATAATGTTCGCGTAAACAGCTACGCGTACGTAACCGATTCCATCATTATGAATAATTGTAAAGTTGGAAGAAGAGCTAGAGTACGCCGCGCCATCATTGATAAAAATGTTCAAGTGCCTGAAAGTTATGAAATAGGTTTCGATCCGACCGAAGATAAAAAGAAATTTTTTGTAACTGAATCCGGCATCGTTGTAATCCCTAAAAACTACGTCTTTAAGACATAATCAAGGAATGTTTTTCAAGAATAGATGAATGAGGTTCTCGAAACTAAATTGAACAATTTGCCCGGTAAACCGGGAGTTTATCAATTCTTTAATGATAAACAGAATGTGATCTATGTAGGGAAGGCGAAAATTTTAAAGAACCGCGTCCGTTCTTATTTTCATTCCTCCGTAACCTCTGCAAAAACCGTTGCATTAGTTTCAAAAATTGCAGACGTTGAACTGATCGTCACTGCTTCGGAAGTTGAAGCGTTAATTCTTGAGAACAATCTCATTAAAAAGTTTAAACCGCGTTACAACGTTACCCTGAAGGACGACAAGACCTATCCCTTCATTAAAGTTACAAACGAACCATTTCCGCAGATTTATCCAACGCGGAAAATTTATCGTGACGGTTCCAAATATTTTGGACCATACACCGATGTGCGCAATATGCGGGCTTCATTACGGGCGATCAATCAAATTTTCAGAATTCGAAGTTGTAAATTCGCGATCACCAAAGAAGCTGTTGAGAAGAAGAAGTTCAAACTTTGTCTCGATTATCATATAAAAAAATGCGATGGACCATGCGAAGGTTTGATTTCCGAATCCGCTTACAACGAAATGGTTAACGAAGTTATAAAAATGCTGAAAGGGAAAACAGCCGATCTTCTGAAAGAACTTCGAAAAAAAATGGAAGTTTATGTTGGTGAACTTTCTTTTGAAAAAGCTGCTGGGGTTAGAGATAAAATCAGACAACTTGAATCAATAGCAGATAAGCAGAAAGTTGTGAGTGATGATTTTCTCGACCGCGATGTTATTGCGATTGCTTACGAAGGAAAAGATGTCGCTTCTTCGATCTTAAATATCCGTGAAGGAAAAATTTCCGGAAAGAAAGAATTTCGCTTATCAGTAGAAGGTGGAACTGATCCGGCAGAAATTTATTCAGCTTTAATTAAGCAATACTACACAAACGATTTTGTTGATATCCCGAATGAAATTGTCATTGAAACGGAGCCGGAAGATCTGGAAAGTATAACAGAATGGCTGACAAACCTTTCTGAGCATAAAATTAAAATCACTATTCCGCAAAGAGAAAGCAAACTAAAATCACTTTTAAAGATGAGTGGTGAAAATGCGCTTCTTCAATTAAAAGAATGGCAGCTTCAGAAAATGAAAAAAGAAGGAAGCGTTCCGTATGCCCTTTCTGCGCTCCAAAGAGATTTGCGGTTGAAAAATTTGCCGAAAAAGATCGTTTGTTTTGATAATTCAAATCTGCAAGGAAGCGACGCTGTAGCCAGCATGGTTACTTTTGAAAACGGTAAACCGAAAAAAAGTGAGTATAAAAAATTCATAATTAAAACAGTTGTCGGTTCGGATGATTTTGCCAGCATGCACGAAGTACTTACCCGGCATTTCACAAAATTGCTGGAGACAAAACAAGCTCTGCCGGATCTAATTATGGTCGATGGCGGCAAAGGTCAGCTTTCAAGCGCAGTTGATGCATTGCATCAGTTGGGAATTAGTTCATTTCAAATTATTGGATTGGCTAAAAGACTTGAAGAAGTTTTTGTCCCAAACGAAAGTGAAGCGGTTGTAATTCCAAAAACTTCTTCTTCATTAAAATTATTACAACGGCTGCGCGATGAAGCGCATCGTTTTGCTATTACTTTTCACCGGCTGCGGCGGGACAAGAGAACGATTACAACCGAGCTTTTGGAAATAAAAGGAATTGGAAAATCAATTGCAGAAAAATTGCTGAAGGAGTTCGGAAGCGTTTCATGCATCAAAACAGTATCAATTGAGAATCTGGATAAAGTTGTGGGGAAGAAAAAAGCTGAATTGGTTTTTAACTATTTTTCTTCAGTAAAAGAAAAAATTTAGAAGAATGTCTGGTAAAAATGGTATCCGTGAAAATTCAAAATAAAAAGACAGCACAATGAAAATATTTTTCTCGATGTTACTTGTCATGTCCATTTTTTCCGGCTGCGGGAAAAAAGAAAAAATCTATCAATTCAACAGCAAGGGAATTGAATATCTCATCTCCGAAGCCGCAAAAGGAAATAGAGTTGCAAATGACAGTCTTTCCCATTTATTCGACTTGAACCTTCCGGCTCAATCAATTATAAATAAAATTGAGATTGATAGTATCAAAAATAATCTTGGAAAAACTTATTACGGTGTGGTGGTTGAATTCCCGAATCCTTTTTTCAACCGTTTTGCGGTTTATGATTCCGTGATGAATTGTTACTTCATCGACAAATCTCTGAATGGCTATCTTTCACTTACGTCCATTCATTCAGAAAAGAAAAACTATTTCCAGGTTTTTGAGCAGTTCACTTCGAAAGATATTTTATCTTTAAAAAGGAAGAATCTCTATCTGGTTAAAGACAACACGGTAAACCTTGCCTTGCGAATGTACACGCAATTCTTTTCTCCCGATGACCAACTGATTCAAGAAGTTGAAACTTTTACGGATGACTTAATCGGGACAAAAATTATAAGTGAAAAAGGATTGTCTCCACAGCAGACTTGGGACACATACTCGTTTAACGATGTTTCACTTAAATATGAAAGCCCCGAAAATTATTTTGAGAAGATAGTTTTTCAATTAACAAATCAATTTTCAAAGAAGTTGGAAAAACCATTTTTTTATGATCTGTCTTCTGCCTTAAAGGAGTTGGGAGTAAAGCTCTCTATTGATTCAGTTCAAACTTACAACAACTTTAAAAACAAGAAGGAGAAATTTTCTCTTTATTTGCCGGAAGGTTGGAAATCAATTCCGGATATTTCATTTAAAGAAATTTTATCCGCTAATCTTGAAGGGACAAATTTTCTGAATGCAAGCCTTGGAGCTTCATTTGGAGTGATGAAGTTGAAAGAAAATAGTAAAGCCGAAGATTACATCTCGGTTCCATTCACTAATAAAGTTGATGGAAATTATTCGGTGCGCTTTACTGAAAAAACGCTGCTCGACCATAAATATTTTGTCTGTTTTGAGATCAAATGTTATACGCTAAAGTATTTGATTGTTTTTAAATGCCCCGAAACAATTTATGAAGAGAATAAACAGATCTTCGCATCGATTGTTAATTCGTTTTGGATGGATTGTTAAAACTGAAATTTGACTCGGTGAATTTGCGGATGGCGATCTTTCCCCTTAAAATAAAAAACCGGATAATATATTACACAAACTGAATACTTACCGCTGCTTCCTTTCGGACCTGACGGGGTTGGGCAACAATCTGTTAACAATTATCCGGATAAAATTCAAAACCAAAATCTAAAAAAATCTTCTAATTTCCAATTTTCTTTTGCGCCTGCAAAGAATTTCTTTCCCAAAAAACACCATCAGCAAAACCTTGAATTGATTTGTCTTTATCAGCCTGTGCAAGTCGTTTCTCTGCCAGACAACAATAAAATTCATCAGCTTCGATTCCCACGTAATTTCTCTTCAATTTTTTTGCAGTTACGGATGTAGTTCCCGAACCAAGGAACGGATCAAAAACAACATCACCTTCATTTGAACTTGCCAAAATAATTTTGGCTAAAAGCTTTTCAGGTTTCTGCGTTGGATGATCGGTATTTTCCGGCATCGACCAGAACGGGATTGTAATATCCGTCCAGATGTTTGAAGGAGAAGTTAACCGGAAATTTCCATCTTCACTTGCTGACCAGTCTTTGGGTATTCCGTCTTCTTTGTACGGGGCAAGTACTTTGCGCTTTGTTTTGACTGCATCAAGATTAAAAGTGTATTTCGATGATTTAGTACAAAACCAAATATCTTCAGAACAGTTTTTCCAATTTGCTTTTGCGCCTCTTCCCTTTTCCCTTTCCCACGTAATTCTATTCTGAATTAGAAAATACTTTTTAGCGATGTTGTATAGCCCGGGAGAAGATTTCCAATCACCACACAAATAAATTGATGCGTTTTCTTTCATCAAGCGTGGGAGTTTAGAGACCCAACTATCCAACCAATTTTCGTAAGCGGCATCTTCCATCTGCGCAAATTTTAGTTTGTTAAAACTTTTTCGGAGGTTGTACGGCGGATCAACAAAAATCAAATCACAAAAAGCATCCGGTAAAAGATCCAACGCAGCAAACATATCTTGATGAATTGTTCTATTCACAATTTCATCTAAAGAGGCTACGACATTAAGTTGAATCAACTTTGAATGATAAATACCTTCCTCATCTTTCGTTAGTTCGAGAGTTCGATTATATGGCGCTTTTTCTTTTTTCATTTATTTGTTTGGATGTGAAATGACTATAAAACATTAAAACTTCCCCCGATTCCTAATTACTAATTTTTAATTCCTAATTGTAATAGTGGAGCTAAGCGGGATCGAACCGCTAACCTCTACGTTGCGAACGTAGCGCTCTCCCAATTGAGCTATAGCCCCGAAGAATACAAATCTCAAAAAACAACTAACAAAAATCAACGCCTTACTGTAATTGATTTCTGCGCTACAAAAATAACAAAATTACTCTAACTCTGAAAAGTGATTACCAATTATGGTTCGAGAAAGCTAAAGTATACAAAAAATAGAGGGAGACAGTTTATTTAATCACAACCATTTTTCTTATTTGAAAATACCCTTTGCTTTCCATTTTGTAGAAATAAACTCCGCTATTCATGTCTGTTGCATCAAATTTGATTGAATGCATTCCGGCATCCATGAAACCGTTTGCAAGAATCTTAACTTCTTCACCCAATAAATTATAAATCGAAAGTTTTATCAATCCATCCGAAGGCAATTCAAAATTAATATTCGTAAACGGGTTAAATGGATTTGGATAATTTTGCTCCAGTTTAAAAGAACTTATTGAATTGTCTTCTTCTATACCGGTAAGTTTATCAACTCTAAGAACTGCGGAGCCATATGGTTGAAGAGAAATATTTGGTGAACAATTTATACTTCCATCCGGTGCTATTACAAAATTTCCTGCATCTTTGTTTGTGATCAGATCTGTCAGTTTATAGTTCCCAACCGGTAAACCGGAATAATCATTACGTGAGAAAGTAGGATTATTTACTGTGGTTCCGGAAAAATTATGAATAGGAATAACAATTTCACTACTTGAATTAATATATCTTGCGGAAACATAAATGGCGCTGTTTACACTATTTAAATAATAATACTTCCCTCTTCTTAATGAAGGATTATTTTCTCTAATACGGATAAGTTTTTTATACCAATTTAAAAGTGAAGTACTATCTGAACTCATTTTTTCAATATTATAATCAACATACGTTGAAGGAACTGCTTTCCATGGAGTTCCAGTGGTGAATCCGGCGTTTGTCCCGCCGGTCCATTGTAATGGGGTTCGCTTATCTCGATCATCGGATGTGGCAGGATTCGACATCCCGATTTCTTCTCCATAATAAATGAACGGAACACCGGGAATAGTAAGCAGCAGCGAGGCAGCAAGTTTTGCTTTGCCAATGTTGTTTCCAAGCTGAGAAAAAATTCTTTGTTGATCGTGGTTAGTTAAAAATGTGCCGTACTGTAAAAAAGGATAACCTTGTTGAATCGCGCCTTTCAAACGGCTTATCAAAGTTGCCGGAGTTCCATTTTTAACTGCTGTAATAATATCGGTTGCAAGTTCAAACTCAAAGCAAAAATCGAGACCGGTTCCGTCAACATAAGGAATTACTTTTGAAGTTGAACTCCACGCTTCCCCCACAGATAGCGCTTCCGGATTGTGGCTTTTCGTAAGTGTTCGGAATTCCCGCAGATATTGAAAAGTTGAAGGAGCATCCTCCATGATATTTCCTTCTTCGCAAATATATTTAACGGCATCAAGTCGGAAACCATCAACTTTTACTGAATCCAACCAAAAGCTAACAATATTGGCGACTTCATCTTTCACTTCTTGATTGAAATAATTTAAATCAGGCATGCCGCTGCTAAAAAGTCCATAAAAATAATATCCATTTGCACTCTGCCACACTTTTTGACCCCAAGGACCTTTCGTTCCAGGATCTGTGCTGCTCCAAATGTACCAATTTCTATACTGCGCCTGTGGATCAGATTTAGCATTAATGAACCAGGGATTCTGGCTTGAAGTATGATTGAGAACGAGATCGATAATTACTTTTATTCCTCTTGCATGGGCGCTATCGAGAAAATTATTGAAGTCTTGATTAGTGCCGTAATCATGTTCGATTTTTTTATAATCAATTACGTCGTATCCATGGTAGCTTGGCGATTCCATGATTGGCATTAACCAAATTGCAGTAACTCCAAGATCAGATGTTGTGGAATCAATCCCGTCATTTAAATAATCAAGTTTTTGAGTAAGACCTTTGAAATCTCCAACGCCATCGCCATTAGCATCGTAAAAACTACGCATAAAAATTTCGTAGAAGACAGCGTCATTCCACCAGTAGGTTGTTTGTGCTGTTGTAGTTTTACATAACAAGAGGATTACAAAAAAGGATACAAAATATTTCTTCATAAGTTCCGGTTTAATTTTCAGAGTATTAAAAATTTGTTTTCAAATTGCAGAAATATTTAGTCGATTACAAATCGATGAATGTCTTAAAACTTATCAGATTTATATTAAAACTCTTTTTCCGATTCCAACTAATTTAGTTAATTTTAGAGCGAATAGAGTTTGGAATAAGTTCATGAATAATAATCTTCTATAGAAAAATGCTGTTCCCTAAAAAAATATTACTTTTCTTCTTATTACTGTTCGGACAGTCACAACACCTCGCACAGATTAAAGAATATAATATCTCGGGATTTATAAAAGATGCAGTTACCGGTGAGGTTCTTACCGGTGCGAATTTACTTTTGTATAAAGATAGTATCGATACAAAAAATCACCCATACACCGGAACAACTTCTAATATTTATGGATTTTATGTTTTGCCCAACCTTCCGGCAGGAAATTATTTTCTTATAACCAGATATATCGGCTACAAATCTGCGGTTAAGGAATTTCTCAACTTAAAATCGAATGCGGTTCACTTTAACATCGTTCTTTTGCCTAAGGAGATTGAGAAAGAAGAAGTGGTCATTATCGGGAAAAGGATGGATAAATCTTTGATAAGTAATTTTGATGTTTCACCGGAACTTTTAGCGAAACTGCCTTCACTAAGTGGAGAAACAGACCTCTTCAAACTGTTGCAAATGCTTCCCGGTGTAAAAACAGAAAGTGAACTTTCAAAAGGTTTATATGTAAGAGGAGGTTCGCCCGATCAAAATTTAACTCTTGTTGATGGACTAACTCTCTATAATCCTTCGCATATTGGAAATATTGCCAGCGCATTTAATTCCGATGCAATACAGGAAATCCGTTTAATTAAAGGGGCATTCCCGGCTGAATATGGCGGAAGACTCTCGAGCATTCTTGATATTAAACTTAGATCGGGAACAAAGAATGCAACAAAGGGAACCGTTGGGGTTGGACTGATAAATTCTTTCTTCACATTAGAAGGACCCATGGGAAACAATTCCACTTATATGTTTTCCGGGAGAGGAATGTATTACGATACTTATCAGAAAAAGTTTATTCAAAACAGTAGTATGCCCAGATACAATTTCTCAGATATGAACGCTAAAATAAATTATGTTATTTCAGAAGAAAATATTTTATCAATTAGTATGGTTTACAGTAAAGATAATTTATATAGCCCTTCTTCCAATACGGACTTGAATTATTCGACAAAGTGGGACAACTTGTCAATTGGTCTGAACTGGTTGCATATCAATTCCAAATCGTTTCTATTAACCACCGGTTTAAGTTTTACCGATTATGGGTTCAGATCACTTATATTTGATTATAGTTCCGAGGACGTAACTGATAATTTTTTCTCATCGTCGCGGCTGAAGGATTATTCTTTAAAACAAAATGTTGAACTGCATCTAAATGAAAACCACATGCTTAAAACCGGAATTGAGCTTACTTTTCATCAATACGATCTTATCTACAGCACTGCTTATGATCCTTTACTTGAAGTTGATCCTTACGCGGGAGATAACCAATATTCACTTGAAGGCGCACTTTTTTTCCAGATGGAATCTCAGTTTACTCCCCAATTTAAAATGAATTCCGGCTTACGTTTTTATTATTTTGGTGACAGAAAATATTTCAGCGCAGAACCGCGTATTGAAATTTCTTACGCCGTTACAGATAAAACGTTTATAAAATCAGCTTACACCACAACCCATCAGTTCCTTCACCTTATAGTTAGAAATGATATTTCCCTACCAACTGACCTTTGGTATCCATCAACAAAAAATATTCTTCCGGGAAGTTCAGATCAATATGTTTTAGGAATCGACCAATATTTCGGCGAACAGGATTACCTGCTTTCCGTTGAGACCTATTACAGAAACATGCAAAACCTTTATGAATACAGAAACAGCGCTGCCCTAAATTCTCTAAAAAATTCTGTCGAAGGTGAACTTACGAATGGAAAAGGCGAGGCGTATGGAGTTGAGTTCTTTTTAAATAAAAAATCCGGAGCAATTTCTGGATGGCTTGGTTACACATTATCATGGACAAAAAGAAAGTTTGATCAGTTGAACAATGGAAAATTGTTTTATCCCAAATACGACCGCAGACATGATTTATCGGCGGTCGTTGCGTACAAGATAAATGACAATTGGTCTGCCGGGGTTACATGGACGTATCATACGGGAGAGAATTATTCGTCGGCTCCCGTTCAATATCGTTTTAATGAAATTTCTCCGGGAAACGGCAGTAATGTTTATGTTTATTATCCTGAACTAAACAAAGCTCAGCTTCCTTCATTTCATAAAATGGATTTGAACGTAACTTACAAATTTCCATTATTCAATTTACCTTTTGAAGCTTACTTAAATATTTATAATTTGTATAACAGGCAGAATCCGTTTGCGCGTTATGTTTCAAAAGAATCTGAAAATGGGAAAGATGTTGTTAAAGTGAAACAGCTTGTACTTTTTCCAATTATCCCGACAATCGGATTTAATTTTAAGTTTTAAAATGAAAAAATATCTTTTCATAATTCCCTTAATTTTTGTCTTCGTATCGTGCGAGAAGGACCAGATAGTTGAGAGTGATGCCACAAATCAAAGTTACATTGTAGTAAATAGTGAATTAAATCCTGATAAATTATTTGCGGGTGTTACCTTCACCAAAACTCTCCCGGTTGGAAGCCTCTACGATATTAAAGCTGCCGAACTTAAAGATGTAAAAGCTTATCTCAAGATTAATGGGCTACAAGTTGTTCCGCTCCATTATGTAAATGATGGCGTATATAAACCAATGTATGATGAGTTGATTGTAGAAGCAGGTTATACATATGAATTATTTGCCGAATGGGGTGAAACCATAATTTACAGTCGAACAAAAATTCCCTTCTCTCCGGAGATCAACAGCGTGTCTTACAATGCCGGAGGGAATTACCTAACGGCAAATGTTAAAACAAATCCGGACGAAGTTTATGGCGCTATTTGGGTAATCGGTTACGGTTCAACAAGAGCAACAGCATTCCCCAATTTAAGTATCCCCGGCACAAATGTTTATAACATAAATGTAATAACTTCAACTTTGCCGGCGCAATATAAAGGAAACGAGTACAACGGATCGAGAAATATTGCAGTGTTTTCCTTTGACAAACAGTACACAAGTTATTTTAATTCAGCAAACATTAATGTGCCGGTTGGAAATGCATTCACACAAAACGGTGGCTCTATCGGGTGGAATGTATTTGGAAATAATGTTATTGGGATGTTTATCGGAGTTGGTAAAGCAAAAATAATAAATGTTAACTGATCAATGATAAAAACAAAAATTCTACAGTTTTTAATTATGCCCTTAACTCTCATATTTGTTACCGGGTGTGAAAAGGATAGCGCAACGGCTCCTCTATCTATAAAGACCGAGGTCAGCGCTAAACTTCTTTTGTATCTTGAATCAGAGGGAGACATCATTAATAAAATGCCCGTCCCGGTAGTATCAGCAGCAGAAGTGTATAATAATATTGGCAATGTTCTGGTAATTGATTTGAGGGACAACGCTGCTTTTTTAGAAGGACATATTGCGGGAGCGAAAAATATTACCAAAGATTCACTCTTTAATTATTTAAGAACAATTTATACCAATTATGGTAAAGTGGTTCTGGTTAGCTCGTCCGGGCAATCGGCCGGTTATTATTCTGCATTATTACGACTCGTTGGATTTACAAACGTTTATTACATGAATTTTGGAATGGCTTCGTGGAATGCTTTCTTCTCTTCAGTTTGGTCTGAAAGACTTAATATCGAGCCTGACTTCAGTCTTTTTTCACACGACGTTTATTCTAGAAGGGATTACTCCAATTTACCACAGATCAATTTAAATTCACCCGGTGAATCGATGAAGGATTTAGTAATACAAAGAGTAGATTCTTTAATTAAAGAAGGATTTAATGAAGATTATAATTCATGGGAATCAAATTCGGCGATAAAAATTAGTTATTGGGGAAATATGAGAAATCAGTTTTACACCATCTGTACGGGACCGGTGGTGCTCTATAATTCGAGCCCTTTTACTACAAACACCTACCATCTTCTTGGATCTGTTTTATATCAAGTTCCACCGGATCACTCTGATTTGAGAAGTGTGAAATATCTTCAGACACTTCCGTCCGGAAGTCCGATTGCAGTTTATAGCGGAACGGGACAAGAAAGCGCATTTTATACCGCGTATCTCCGTTTTCTCGGGTATAATGCAAGATCAATTTTATTCGGAATGAACAATATGGATTACTATATGTTGTTCCGTGCATCAGAGATAATTTCGTATGCTTTCACATCAAATTCAATTATGAATTATCCATATGTTACTGGATCTGGAGGTAAATAGTTCTGACAATTTAGCTGCAGTGAAGGGTAATTGGTGGTCAATCATCATCTGTTTTTTTTTGTTTGGGAATATCCCAAAACATTTTTAAGTTGATTTGTACAAATAATTAAAATTTTCTGAGGTTTTGTTCCTTTGTCACAGATATCTAACCAACATTTTTTAAGCCCACAATAGAGTTAATAGGAAAATGTATCTAAGAAGTCGGGTTGATATAATTCTATTTTCATTTTGTGTATTTTTATTTTCATGTCATGAACCAACTTCTTCTCCGCCAGAAGTTTCTGATGCACTTCCGGCTATTGATGTACCATGGACAACACAACAGTCGGTTGTTTGTTTTGGAACAAGTCTTACTTACGGTTTTATTTGGGATGAACCTATCGTTGTTCCTGGTGAAAAAAAATTGCACCAACATCCCATAACACCACTTTTAGATAATTCCAGTCAGTCAACTTCTTCTTATCCAACATACGCTTATCCGGCGCTGCTTGGCGCTTCTCTTAAAATTAAAGTCTTCAATCAAGGAAATGTTGGAGCGACAACACAAAGAGCGCTTGACATTGTCAGAGATAGTATTTTTAATAAAAATCCAGCACTGGTCTTGTTGGAATTTGGGGCGAATGATCTTTTGCGAGGAATAAAAGATAGTCTGGTTGAAATACGGTTAGGGAATTTAATTGATACTCTCCACTCATTCGGAAGTAAAGTAGTGCTCATAAGTTTTTTGAATCAGGGGATAATTGAATCAATTCCGACCGATCATTTTCTTGCTAGTAAGAAATCAGATGGTACAAAATTTCTCTCGATGTTGCAACGTGTCGCAACAAATCATTCTCTACTTCTTGTTGAAAATACTATGAGTGGTATTTACTGGAACGATACGATGATGTCTGATGAATTTCACCCAAATGAAAATGGGTACAAAAAAATGCAAGAGAACATAAGCCGTGCACTTATTAAAACTTTTCAAAAGAATGAAATGCTAAATTAAATTGCGATTGTTATCATAATACCCATAATTCTAACAATTCAAAGAGATTGAATTTCAGTAAATGATAAAGAATTTAATGAAGATTCTGTTCTTTCGAGTGTTCATAGATTTTCCACTTTCACTCACCGTTTTTTACTAATTTGCACCTAACATTCTCAATAGCTTCGCAATCGAACTCTAATGTTTTGTCTAACGTTCATTGCCTCCATTTTAATATTTCGAAAAGAAGAAACAATGAAAAACACTATCAGATCACGAACAAAAATACCGACTTTAGTAAGCTGTCTCTCAACCTATATTTTAATCATGAATTGTTTATTTGTTGTAGAAATCAATGCCCAATCCGTTTCCATCGGCAAAGGAAGTTATAGTACAACCCTTCCTTCAGGAACGAAAGGTCCAAGAACTTCATCCGGCGCAAATGCGGTTCCAAAAATTTCTGCAACGTTTAATAAACCGATACAAACAAACGATTTCTGGAGCAGTTTGATCTATCCTTATTATGGTGATCCGTTCTCAAATAATTTATATGCTCATCCCATGTATTTCAAAGCTAAAAATAATGGGCTGCAAGTTGGATATACTTCTTCTCCAACTTACGCTGCAGCCGATTATCTCTTCCCTTTTTCTCAGCAACTAACCGTTGGTATTCCCGGATTGAATGCAGCCAAAACTCTTACCGATGATTACGGCGATTGGACTGTTACCGCTCTTTGGGATGATGGTATACGAAGAATGAAAGCCACTTTAGGTCATGGACTTCCTTTTGTATTTCTGACCGTCACCGGTGGTAATGCAACAATTACAAGTAATACAACTCCGACTATTTGGTATAATCAGAACGGTGTTGTAGGAATTACTGTTGACGGACGAAACTACGGAATCTTTGCACCGGATGGTTCAACCTGGAGCGGAACAACAACTTTGCAGTCATCGCTTAACGGTAAGGATTATTTTTCAGTTGCATTACTTCCGAACAATCAGCTAACCACTCTTGAAGTTTTTCGCAAGCATGCTTATGCGTTTGTTACCGGAAGTTCGATCGCTTGGAATTATGATGAAACTTTTGCAAAACTCACTTCAACTTTTACCTATAATACAGAATTAAAAGAATCAGTTAACGGGAATGTAAACCAAACACTTACGGCGCTCTATCGTCATCAATGGTTAAATACTTCAAATCCCCTAACAAGTTACGAGTACAACTCCGTCTCCGGAATAATGAAGGTTTTCGACGGAAACGAATTTACTACAACTTTATCTTTTGATGGAATTCTTCCTTCACTTCCGGATCAAGGCGACTACAACCGCGACGACTTGTTAGCCATGGTAAATGATATTGCTAAAGAATCACTGCCTACCGGACCTACTTATGAAAACGGTAAAGCGATTGCCAGATTTGCTCACCTCGTAAATATTGCCGATCAACTTGGAGCTGTTACTGCCCGTGATCATTTTTTATCTGAAATAAAAAAACGTCTTGAAGACTGGTTTACTGCAGGAGGAATTCAAGAATATTCCTACAATTCAACATGGGATGTTTTAACCGGATATCCTTCCGGTTATGGCGCAGACGATCAAATAAACGATCACAATTTTCATTCCGGTTATGCAATAATGGGAGCCGCCATCGTTGCCCAATTCGATTCTGTCTGGGCAGCGCCGGAAAATTGGGGCGGAATGGTGGATTTATTAATAAAAGATGGAAATAACTGGGATCGCAACGACACAAAATTTCCATTCCTACGCTCATTTGATCCTTATGCCGGACATTCATGGGAAGCGGGACACGGAGATTTTGGTGACGGTAATAACGAAGAATCAAGTTCAGAGTCGATGAATTTTGCTTCCGCCGTTACACTTTGGGGCGCTGCAACTCATCAGAAAGAAATTCGAGATTTAGGAATTTATTTGTACACTACCGAACGAACCGCAATTGAACAATATTGGTTTGATATTGATAATGCGGTCTTCCCGGCAGCTTATCCATACAAAGCTCTTGGAATGGTTTGGGGCGGAAAAGGAGTGCATTCAACATGGTTCGGGGCAAATCCGGAATTCATTCATGGAATTAACATGCTTCCTTTTAATGGAGGATCGTTTTACCTTGGACGTCATCCCGATTATGTCCAAGCTAATTATGATGAAATTATAAAAGAATTAAATGGTCCAACCACAATATGGCATGACGTTATTTGGCAATATCTTTCCTTGTCTGATCCGGCTGCGGCGTTGTCTTTGTATTATGCAAATCCAACCTATACACCGTTTGACGGCGAAACAAAAGCCCACACCTACCATTGGTTGAGTAATATGAAAAAAATGGGACACCTGGATACTTCGGTAACGGCTGATCTGCCAACCTACGCAGTATTCAAAAATAGTTCCGGTGAAAAAACATATACTGCTTATAATCCTTCTTCAGAAATTGTTACCGTTCATTTTTCAGATGGATATTCCATGGAGGTACAACCAAGAATAATGCGCTCGGTAAATACTTCGTCTTCAAATATTAATGCGCCGGTTACTTTGTTGGTAACAGATAAAACGAAGGGGAAAATGCCTCTAACAGTAAACTTCACCGGAAGTAAAAGTTTTGATCGGAATAATTCTCCCTTATCATATTTGTGGAATTTTGGTGATGGAAATATTTCCGCCGCAACTGATACAATTTATACCTTTACCGGAGCTGGCTTATATATGGTTACATTAACAGTAACGAACGATCTTCAACTTTCTACAAAAGACAGCGTTCTTATTACTGTACTTGGAAATGGAACACCTTACACAGGAACAGCGATAATGGTACCGGCGCTTATTCAAGCGGAAAATTTTGACAATGGCGGCGAAGGAGTTGCCTATCACGATAACGATACAAAAAATGTCGGGCTTGCTTATCGACCAAATGAAGGAGTTGATCTTGAAGCATCAAACGATCAAGGGTTTGATGTTTATTGGATGACTGCAGGCGAATGGCTTGAATATACTATTCAAGTTCCAAGCGATGGGAATTATGATGTGATACCAAATGTAGCTTCTGTTCCAGGGTTCGGTAATTTGCGTGTGTTAATAAACAACGTAGATGTTAGTGGGAAAAAGCTGGTAGCAAATACCGGCGGCTGGCAAAGTTGGAAACCGATCACCATTTCGAATGTTCCGCTAAAAAGCGGGAAACAAATTTTGCGGATCGAGATTGATACCGATACGCCTTCTGAAAAAAAGAATTGGTTGTTCAGCCTAAATTCAATCGAAATTAAGAAATCAACTTCTGTTGGAATCACAAAAGATAATTCTCTCCCCACTTCATTTTCACTTGAACAGAATTATCCGAATCCGTTTAACCCGGAAACGAATATTCAATTTTCCGTGCTCGGTAATCAATTTGTAAGTTTAATAGTTTACGATATTCTTGGCAACACAGTTGCAATATTAGTAAATGAAGTTCGACCTGCAGGAATTTATACTATTACTTTCGACCCACAACAAACAACTAACCACCAACCACTGACAAGCGGCGTCTATTTTTATCAGTTAAGAGCCGGGGAATTTGTCCAGACAAGAAAGATGTTGTTGTTGAGGTAAAATATTTTTGGGAATCAAGAGAAACATTTTTAAGTTGGTTTACTATTAATAAAGAGATCAAGTGGTTTAATTCACTTGTGAGGATTACATTGATTTTTTTAAGTAAATGAAATGATGTCTTACTAAACTGCATAAATTATTCAACTTATGGACAATTTATTTTTTCGATTTAGCTTATAGCTTGCTTCTTCTTATTTAACTGATAGTTCTTAATATTTATGAACAGTATTTCAAATTTTTAATTTTAATAGGATTAACATGAATGAATTGTTTGATTATAATAAGATTGGAGCCGAATTAATTCAAAACTACGTGAATTCTTTCGCTAAAGGTGTTTTTGATGGGGGTGAATCTGTTTTAAAATCTCTACAAACAAAATTAAAAATTAGTTACTCGAAATATTTAAAAGCAGCAATAAAAAAATATACTAAAACAAAAACCATCCTTTATAGAGACAAGCCTGTACCGTTATATGACTTTTATGAACATGTAAAAGTACGTTGCGATAAAGAAGTTATTGATACATCGAATATTGATAATCTTCTTAAAGTTAATGATTATATTATCATAACAGGAACTGCTGGAAGTGGAAAATCAACGTTATTAAAACATCTTTACCTGAACGCCCTAACTAAAAAGAAATTAATTCCTATATTCATAGAACTCCGTACACTCAATAATTCAAAAACTACTCTAGTGGAACATATATATGATACTATTTACAACTTAGGATTTACATTAGAAATCGAGTATCTGATTAAATCTTTGACTAGCGGAGGACTATTAATCTTTTTAGATGGATACGATGAAGTCAAAAATGAACTTAAATTCTCAGTAACACAAGAAATATTGAACGCAACGACGAAGTATCCGAATAACAATTTCATTGTTTCATCTAGACCCGATGATGAGTTCATATCTTGGACCAATTTCACTCAGTTCAGAGCATTGCCTTTGGATAAGGAACAGGCTTGTAGATTAATAGCCAAATTAAGTTACGATCAAGTGGTCAAAGATTTATTCTTGACAAGTCTGAAACA
Source organism: Ignavibacteria bacterium (assembly GCA_030693705.1). GTDB lineage: Bacteria > Bacteroidota > Ignavibacteria > Ignavibacteriales > Ignavibacteriaceae > UBA1563. Next base: position 70,952 of record JAUYAB010000055.1, read on the forward strand.
AGGGTTATATGAAAAACACAAAGATTTTTTATCTATACCACTCTTACTTACAATAATGTTGATGACTTATGGTGAAAATGCTGATATCCCTAACAAGATGCATATCTTTTACTCACAAGTTTTCGACACACTATTTAATAAGCATGATGCGACAAAAGCTGTTTATAAAAGGAAAATGTATACAAATCTTGCGATCGATGATTTTAAAACTGTCCTATCTGCATTTTCAATCCTGACTCATTCAGTGCATACTACTGTGTTTACTTCTGATGAAGCAATTTCCTATTTGTCAAAATCAAAAAAACTTACATGCATAGTATTTAAAGAGGAAGCATACCTGAAAGATTTGTTGAAGTCAGTGTGTATTCTATTACAAGAAGGTCTATCTTACACTTTTACACATAAAACTTTTCAGGAATTTTTTTCAGCTTTGTATATTCTTAAAACGGAACCACAAATACAAGTAAAGTTTTTAGAAGCATTGGATTGGGATATTGACAAAGATAAAATACTTCAAATGTTATTCGAGATGAATCCTGAGTTAATCGAGAGAAAATTAGTTATTCCGAAGTTAGAACTTATATTAAAGAATTATGAAATAACTTCAACAATTAATAATCAACAAAGACTTATATTTTTAGCAAATATGTTTGATAAGTTGACTATTTCAAAAAATAATGGATTTATGAGTTTGACAATTAACAATTTTAAGGATTTCCATTTCTTAACTACACTACACAGATTTTATCCAAATCGAATTTATTCCAAACCTTTTTTAAGTGACCAATTGTTCACGGGATTACTGGAATATTCTAAGAACTTAGTAGTCAAGACTGAAATTATAAATCTTTCAGAACTGAGTTATAATACAGAAATTGGGAAACTCCTACTACTAGAGCCTAATTATTATAATAGATCCATCGACTTTATGTCAGATGTATTAAACCAACTAAAGAAAAAGCATAAAGAAAGAGCAATGAGTATCGAAAAACTACTATTAAACAACTAGACCTTATTAATCTGGATTAGATCTTTTATAAGGCGTAAGTAAATTGTAAAAGTTGCCCATAGTGGATTTAGACTTATGTTGTTTATAAATTTTTCGCGTAGTGATTATTGGGACTGAAAACTCTGTTTAATAAAAATTATATACCAATCTCCTATACATCGATATTATAATATCGACTAAAATAATATTACCCACGACGAAAAATATCTTGCTCTTCTATTGCTAAGTTACTACGTTTTTCCCAAGACGCTGCTTGGGAAAAAAGCTACCTGCCCGCCTCATTGCCGGCAGAGAGGCAGGTAAAAAGGAAAAAACGAATAATGAATATCGAACAAGGAATTTCGAATGATGATCCGCCGCGGCGGATGAAATACAGATCGCTTTCACTTCTAAATTCATTATTCCTTATTCAATATTCGATATTTAATTATCGTTAACATGTTATCAATAGCAATTTTCTAAGAGCCTATTTTCTCGCAATAATTCACCCTCCCCCTTCCTTTTTCCATCCCTCAAATATTCTTACTTTTCATCAGTTAATTTTATAAAAAAAGAGTACATCAGTTACGATCCATTTCTTAAAATCATGGTCACGGTCTTTAAGGATTGAAAATGAAGAACAAAAAACAAATTATCACCTGGTCGGTTGTTGCAGTAATAATAATTATTCTCATCTTGCAAAAAGTAGAACTTAGTAGCGATACAAACGACAAGGAAAACAAACCCGGAATTTCAAAACGGCAAACCGCAGTAAACGCCATCATCATAAAAACTAAATCAATTCAAGATAAAATCTTCTCAAACGGAACGCTCATCAGTAATGAAGAAGTTGAACTGCGAAGCGAAATATCCGGGAAGATCACCAAAATTCTTTTTAAAGAAGGTCAGCAGATAAAAAAAGGAATGGTTTTAATCAAGATAAATGATGCGGAACTGCAGGCGACAATAAAGAAAAATCAATCCAAAGAATCTTTGGCGCGCGATAAAGAATACCGGGTAAAACAGTTATTCAACAAGAGTCTTACAAGTCAACAAGAATACGACAACTCATTAAGTGAACTGAACTCTGCAGAAGCCGATGTGGAATTCACTAAAGCGCAACTTGATAAAACAGAGATAAGAGCGCCATTCGATGGAGTGATCGGACTCCGCTCTGTTAGCGAAGGAAGTTATATCTCTCCCGCATCAAAAATTGCAACGCTACAAAATATCAATCCTGTAAAAGTAGATTTTTCCGTTCCGCAAAAATATTTTGGTATCGTTAAAGAAGGAAAAACAATTCTGGTTAAACTCGCATCAACCGGAAAAATTTATACAGGAAAGATATACGCCGTTGAACCGAAGATTGATGAAAGCTCACGTACCGTACAGGCACGCGCAATTATTCCCAACGATAGAAGTGAACTTACTCCAGGCGCTTATGTTGAGATTGATTTAGTACTGCAAGAAATAAATGCTGCTATAATGGTTCCCTCGGAAGCGATCGTTCCCGATGTACAGGGAGAAAAAGTTTTTGTTTATAAAAATGGAAGAGCAGTCCCCCAACTTGTAACGCAAAATATCAGAACAGAAAATGAAGTGCAAATAATAAACGGGCTACAAGTAGGTGATACCGTTATTGTCTCCGGAATTATCCAGCTTAAACCGAACGCCCCGGTTAAACTGAAAGAGATAAATTAACTTCGTTTTTTAATAAAGCTCTATTAAAGCTCCAAAGGGGCGCATAATATCAACCTAGGGCGTTAGCCCTAGGGAATCATCAATTATTTTTTTTTGTAAAGATTTACGAACAAGGATTAACGATATTTGATTTAAGAAGGTAAATAAAGATTGCAGAGACAGAACAAAGAAATGTTGAGAAGTAAATCTAAAATCATGGGAATAAATCAAAAATCGCTAATCGTTAATCCTTGTTCTGAGATCATAAAAATTTTGGCTGGTGTCTATACCGCACTAAGAAATATGAAACTTAATAAACATATGGGACTAAAGTTTATACCGCCCTTTCAGGGCTTGACTTCGTTCATGGGCAATTTCACAGGGCTTCGCCCTGTGTTGATGTATTTCGCTCTTTCAGAGCAAAGAATTTTCAAACAAAACTTTTAATAAACATAGCAACAGTCATATGTTGACTGGTAAAATGTTATAATGGAATTGGTGCGATAATTAAAATATTACTAACGAAAAAGAATCACTATGAGTTTATCATCCCTTAGCATTCGCCGACCGGTTCTTGCAATTGTTATGTCAATTGTAATTCTGCTTTTTGGAATAATCGGTTATACTTATTTAGGAGTCCGCGAATATCCGAGTATTGATCCGCCGATCATTACCGTTTCAACGAGTTATGTTGGCGCCAATGCAGACATTATCGAATCACAAATAACCGAACCGTTGGAAGAACAGATCAACGGGATTGCGGGCATACGTTCTCTTACTTCTACAAGCAGAGATGGAAGAAGTCAAATTACCGTTGAGTTCGATATTTCAAGTGATCTTGAAACTGCGGCAAATGATGTACGCGACCGTGTTTCTATAGCCAGTCACAACCTTCCGGCAGACGTCGATCCACCAACAGTTTCCAAAGCAGATGCCGACGCTGTTCCCATCGTCTTTCTTAGTGTAAAAAGTGATAAGCGAACGCTCCTTGAATTATCAGACATCGCCCAAAACACTTTTAAAGAGCGTCTGCAAACAATTCCGGGTGTAAGTCAAATAGCTATTTGGGGCGAAAAAAGGTACTCAATGCGGTTGTGGATGGATCCGGCTAAACTCGCCGCTTACAACATTACACCAATTGATGTTCGTAACGCATTGAACAGAGAAAACATCGAACTTCCTTCAGGCAGCATCGAAGGAAAAAATACGGAATTAACTGTAAGAACACTCGGACGATTAACAAGTGTGGATGATTTTAATAATCTTATTATAAAAGAATCGGCAAACAGTATTATCCGTTTTAAAGATATTGGCGAAGCTCAACTCTATCCGGAAAATGATAAATCAATTCTCCGCAGAGATGGAATCCCGATGGTTGGTGTTGTTCTTATTCCGCAGCCCGGCGCTAACTTTATTCAGATCGCAGATGAGTTTTACAAACGGTTGGATCAAATAAAAAAAGATTTGCCTGTTGATCTTGAACTCGGGATCGGGTTTGACGTAACAAAATATATTCGCAATTCAATTTCAGAAGTTGAAGAAACAATTATCCTGGCATTCGCACTTGTAATTCTCATCATCTTCTTTTTCCTCCGTGACTGGCGTACAACGCTGATCCCCATTATTGCAATTCCCGTTTCACTTATCGGCGCTTTCTTTATCATGTACCTTGCTAAATTTTCTATCAACACATTAACATTACTTGGAATTGTTTTAGCAATTGGAATTGTTGTAGATGATGCAATTGTAGTACTTGAGAACATCTACAAAAAAGTTGAACAAGGGATGAATCCCATCGAAGCAAGCACAAAAGGCGCTGCTGAAATATTCTTCGCTGTAGTTTCAACCACGGTAACACTTGCGGCAGTATTTCTTCCGATCATGTTTTTGCAAGGAATTACCGGAAGGCTCTTTGTTGAGTTCGGTGTAGTGATCGCCGGTTCCGTTCTTATCTCTGCTTTTGTTGCGCTTACGTTAACGCCAATGCTCAGTTCACGAATATTAAAAACAAAAGAAAAGCATAGTTGGTTTTACAACAAGACGGAACCTTTCTTTGTCTGGATGGAAAATTCATACCGAAATTCTCTAAACACTTTTATGGAAAAAAGGTGGATGGTTTTTGTCATTATGTTTTTCTCTGCAATTCTTATTTATTTAACCGGAACGAATCTGCAATCCGAACTTGCACCGATTGAGGATAGAGGAGAACTTCAAGTACGCTCAACAATGCCGGAAGGAACTTCTTTTCAATCGATGGATAAATATATCCTCCACATGGTTCAAGTGTTGCAAGATTCGATAAAAGAATCCGATGCGATGATTTCCGTTACCGGTGGTGGCGGTGGATCAAGTGCGGCAAATAGCGGTTTTGTTCGTTTAAATTTGATGGATGCAAATGATAGAACGAGAACGCAAAGTGAAATTGCACAGCAAGTAACCGGAATAACAAAAAAATTGAATGATGCCCGCTCGTTTGTAATTGAAAGTCAATCCATTTCAACACGGAGAGGCGGTTTGCCGGTACAATACATTATCCAGGCGCCGAACTTTGAAAAACTCCGTGAAGTTGTTCCAAAGTTTTTGGAGAAAGCGCAAGAAGACCCGACGTTTGCTAACGTAGATGTTAATCTGAAATTTAATAAACCGGAAATTGTTGTTGAGATTAACAGAACAAAAGCGCGAGAACTTGGAATTTCCGCGATGGACATTGCGCAAACACTTCAACTTGCGTACAGCGGGCAGCGGTTCGGATTTTTTATTATGAACGGGAAGCAATATTCCGTTATCGGGCAAGTACTGAAAGAAAACAGAAATAAACCGGTTGACCTTACTTCCCTTCACTTACGGAATAACCGGGGAGAATCAATCCAGCTTGATAATCTTGTAACGCTTAAAGAACGCAGCAGTCCGCCGCAGTTATATAGATTTAACCGTTATGTAAGCGCAACGGTATCGGCAAGTCTCGCGCCGGGGAAAACTATCGGCGATGGAATTGAAGCGATGGATAAAATTGCGAAGAATGTTTTGGATGAAACTTTTTCTACTGCGTTAGACGGCGCTTCAAAAGATTTTGTGGAAAGTTCTTCAAGTCTGCTTTTCACCTTTATGCTTGCGCTTGTGCTGATCTATTTAATTCTTGCGGCGCAGTTCGAAAGTTTCCGCGATCCATTGATAATTATGTTTACCGTACCGCTTGCAATTGCCGGAGCGGTTTTTTCACTCTGGTATTTCAATCAAACGTTAAACATCTTTAGCGAGATAGGGCAAATTATGTTGATAGGATTAGTAACAAAGAACGGAATATTGATCGTTGAGTTTGCGAATCAGAAAAAGTCCCAGGGACTGAATGTAGTTGATGCGGTAAAAGAAGCAGCACGGCTCCGCTTACGTCCCATCCTTATGACAAGCTTCTCCACTATCCTTGGAACATTACCTATTGCCCTTGCGCTTGGTGCGGGTTCAGGAAGCAGAGTTTCAATGGGTATTGCGGTTATCGGCGGCTTGATCTTTTCAACGATCTTAACGCTGTATGTTATCCCGGGGATTTATTCTTACTTCTCCGAGAAGACAAAGTCTGTTAGTAACGTTGCGGCTGGTGAAGTTGAAGAGGAAATGTTAAAAGTTACCGGGTAGGTCACCTAACGCAAAAGATTCAAATGCATTGCCACGAGCTTTAGAGGCTGTATTAAAATCCACTTACAAGAATGATATTTTTGCATAACATACTTTATTAATTTTTTAAAATTATTTTTTTTGCCCTATTCTCCCATGACTTTAATAATCAATCTTTTGCGTCTCTGACCATCGAATTCAGCATAGTAAATTTGCTGCCAAGGACCAAAATCAAGTTTACCATTTGTAACCGGAACTATAACTTCATGATGGACTAATAAACTTTTCAAATGGGCATCTCCGTTATCTTCTCCAGTTCTATGATGCAAATAATTCTGGTTGAAAGGAGCCAATTTTTCAAGCCATGTGTCAATATCTTGAATAAGACCGCTTTCCGCATCATTAACATAAACTCCGGCGGTTATATGCATTGCGGAAACCAGTATCATCCCCTCCTTAATTCCGCTTTTGTTTAACGCGGTTTCAACCTCATGTGTAATGTTAATGTATTCACGTTTCTTTTTTGTGTTGAACCACAGATATTCGGTGTACGTTTTCATGTTGTTTAATTAAGTTGTTCTGAATTTTAATAAAAATGCTTTGATAAACTTGTTCAGATCACCGTTCATTACTCCTTGTGTGTCGGATGTTTCAACTTCCGTTCGATGATCTTTTACCATGTTGTACGGATGAAAAACATAAGAACGGATTTGACTTCCCCACTCGATTTTCATTTTAGTTTTTTCGATTTCATCAAGCTCAGCTTCCTGCTTCTCAACTTCTTTTTGATACAGTTTTGATTTAAGAAGTTTCATCGCATTCATCTTGTTTTGAGTTTGGGAGCGTTCGCTCTGACAAGCGGCAACCGTATTTGACGGAATATGAGTTATTCGAACGGCAGTTTCAACCTTATTTACATTCTGACCACCTTTACCGCCGGAACGATATGTATCGATGCGCAAATCAGCAGGATTAATATCAATTTCAATCGTATCGTCAATTTCAGGAATCACAAAAACCGATGCGAATGAAGTATGTCTTCTTTTGTTCGAATCAAATGGTGAGATACGGACTAAACGGTGGACTCCATTTTCCGCTTTTAAATAACCGTATGCATATTCTCCGGCAACTTCAATCGTTGCACTTTTAATTCCGGCACCATCACCATCCAGCACATCAAGTAAGGTCATCTTAAAATTATTTTGTTCACCGTAGCGCATATACATTCTCATGAGCATGTCAGCCCAATCTTGCGCCTCCGTTCCGCCGGCGCCTGAATGGATTGTAAGAATACAATTCTTGTTATCGTCCTTTCCACTCAACATGCTTTTAAACTCAACTTCTTCAATCGCAATCAGTAAATCATCCAACTCTTTTTTAATTTCAGAAGAGAAGGATTCATCTTCTTCGGATGCAGCAAGTTCAATCAAATCATTTAAGTTGATTGCTTTATTTTCCAGATTTTTCCAAAGGTCAGTCCAATCTTGAAGAGTTTTTAACTGCTGTAAAATTTTTTGCGCATTTTTTTGATCATCCCAAAAATTCATTCCCTCAGTTTTTGCTTTTAGTTCTGATACGACTATTTCATTTTTATCTAAGTCAAAGATAACCTCGTAAATTGTCGATACGTTTTCTGTAATCAGCTAAAGTTTTAAGTTCATCATTGTACATCTATTCTATCCTTTTATAAATCTCATAAATTAGTTTGAATTTTGAACAGCGAGTATAAATGTCTCAAGTTTTACTGTATCAAGTTTTCCATTTGTTCTTACTCCGCTGCAAACGTCAACACCGAATGGTCTAACAGTTTTGATAGCCTGCGCGACGTTATCAACATTTAATCCTCCGGCAAGAAAGATCGGAACTTCTACGGAGTTACGAATTTTCCTACTTATCTCCCAATCATGTTGTCTACCAGTGCCGCCGAGTTCTTTTATTTTCAAATTGGGATTTCCTGAGTCGAGTAATATTCCATCGACATGTTTCGATATTGAGATGGCTCGAGCAATCGATTCATTTCCAATAACATGAATTACTTGGACTATTTTAATTCCAGGCAGCGCTAATTTCATTTCTTCGTATTCTCCACTTTTCAACTCATCAACAATTTGAATTGTATTCGTAGCAACAATCTTTTGGTGTTGTATAATACTTTTGGAATCAGTTTCACTGGTCAGCAAAAAAGAAGCTATTGAAGGTGGAATCGTATCGGCGATTTTTCTTATCGTTTCATCGCTAATTACTCCAGGGCCAGACGGCATTTTTGAAACTAACCCTAATGCTGAGGCTCCATATTCAATTGCGGTAAAAGCTTCTTCAATACTTGAAATACAACAAATTTTTATTTTAACATTCATCGGTAAAACACTTATTGAACATTAATTTCCATTCGTAACAAAGCAGCAGCCAACGTTTTTCCCTGCGCATCGAGCTTTAAAGAAACCGTACCGCCACCGCCGAGAGTATTGTGTAGTATAAAATTCAGTGCTCTTAAATTGGGAAGTTCAAATCGTTCAACAGCACCAAAACAAATTCCTTCAAAATGTTTTTTTACTCTTTCCACAGTTAAATGCTTTTCAATTATTTCATATCCCTTTTCATCGTATGCAATAATACCGACATTTGCGGCATCACCTTTATCGCCGCTTCTCCCATGGGCTATATCAATCAATTTTATTTTCATAATTTTTTTTCGTTTAAGTTAGACTTGTTTTAAACTTCTAAAATTTCTACTCTAGGTTCAACTAACTTTTTAGAAAGTAACGCGGGCCAAAAAGCAACTACCTCGTTTGGTTTTGGTCTTCCTCCGGCAAAACCGGTAACACTCGGTGGACCCGTTAAAATCAATGGTGCGATTTCTTTTCCAAATCTTTCAACTGAATGATAATCCTGCGAGCGGACTGAGATACGCAATTGAATTTCGTTAATCAAATCCTCATCAAGTTCTTTAGCGAGTGGTCCATGACATGAATTATAACCCACAAATTCGCTTCTTATCTCATCGAACGAAAGGTTTAGCAATTCCAATCTCTTTCGTAAAATTTTATCGGCAGCCTTCGCTTTTGTAAGCGCCTGAGGCCATGAATAGGTTAGACTTCCTGAAGAAGAAAAACCATCGGCATAAGAGCATGATACCTTGTAAAATTCCGTTTCGGGTTTCCCTTTTATTCCGAACACTCTTACTCTATTTTCTCCAGCTTGTTCTACCTGGATTGAAGTAAAATCGGCAACACAATCGGGAGTAATATATTCTTCGGGATTTCCAATCTCGTATAATAATTGTTCACTTACTGTTTCAACGGTAACTTTTCCTCCAAGCGATTCATGTTTCGTAATCATAAATTCTCCATTTGGAAATGCTTCACAAATAGGAAAACCGATCTCTGCAAAATTGGGAATTGATTCCCAATCACCTAAAAAATTTCCACCGGTTGATTGAGCGCCACATTCTAAAATGTGTCCGGCAATTGTTCCGGCTGAAAGAAGATCGTATTCGTTTTGCTTCCATCCAAATTCATAGATCATCGGCGCGAGAGTAAGTCCGGTATCGGTGGTTCGTCCGGTAATTACAATATCAGCCCCATTTTGTAATGCCTGAACAATTGGGAATGCGCCAAAGTAAACATTTGCACTTAACAATTTGTCTTTCACTGAAGCGATGCAAACTCCTGATTCCATATTCTTCAAATAAGAACCGCCGGCAATTAAATCTTCGATTGAATCTTTAATATCATCACCTAAAACGATTCCGATCTTTAATCCCTTAACTCCAAGACTTTCTGCAACCTTCACAATCGCTTTTCCACAAGCAACAGGATTAACTCCTCCACCGTTTGTAATAACTTTAATATTTTTCTCTTTACAGATGGGAAGGATTCGCTTCATCAATTCCGGAATGTCTTTAGCATACCCAAGTTCGGGATTTTTATTTTTTTGTTTTTGAAGAATGGACATGGTTACCTCAGCCAGGTAATCCATAACTAAATAGTCAATTTGCCCTTTGGTAACTTGATAATATGGAGCTTCAATAAGGTCGCCCCAAAAACCCTGTCCTGAAGCAATTCTGATTTTATCTTTCATAACTAAGATTTCACCTGTTTAAGAATTTCATTTTTAATGTTAATCAAATCTAATTCATTTTTAACATCGAACCAATGAACCCGTTTATCTTTCCGGAACCAGGTAAGTTGGCGTTTGGCATATCTTCTTGTATTTCTCTTAATTAACGAAATTGCCTCCTCAAGAGAAACTTCATTTTTTAGATATGCAATAATTTCTTTATAACCAACTGAGTTTAATGAATTTAATGATCCACTGTAACCCAATTTTAAAATCGATTCAACTTCTTCAACTAATCCTTTTGCTATCATTTCATCAACACGTTTTTCGATGCGTTTGTATAGAATGTCTCTTTCCCAATTCAATCCGAATTGAAAAAAGTTATAATTAGGGTGAACCTTATCTTGCTCGTTATGAAATTCTGTAATGGATTTTCCGGTGAGAAAGAAAACTTCTAAAGCTCTGATAACTCTCTTCCAATTTTGCGGGAGCATAGTTTTTGCAGCCGATGGATCTAAAGCGATTAGCTCGTGATAAAGAAAGTCATTTCCATATTTTTCTTTTTTCGCAAACAACTCTTTCCGTAAATCGTCATCGGCAGCAAGATCAACAATTCCATCAATTAACGCTCGTATGTACAAACCGGAACCGCCGGTGATAATCGGTATCTTGTTATTTATTAAGAGATTATCAATTTTTTCTAATGCTTGTTTTTCGTATAAACTCACATCGTAATTTTCATCGAGAGAAATGGAATTAATGAATGCATGAGGGATCTCTTCCAAATCAGACTTTGACGGTTTCGCTGTTCCGACATCAATTAATTTATAAATCTGTCTGCTATCTGCCGAAATGATTTCAGCATTTAGCTCTTTAGCAAGTTGAAGGGATAAACTAGATTTCCCGGAGCAGGTTGGACCTACGATAACAATTACTAACTGTCCCAACCTTCTCGCCCTATTAACGGTACAAATGTAAATGCAGGAATTTCTTTCTGACTAAATACATTTTCATCTTCTTTGGTAATAACAGTCAAAATCTGTGTACTTCGATCTCCGACAGGAATGACTAATCTTCCTCCAATTGCCAATTGTTTTTTGAGTGAAATAGGAATAGACGGAGAACCTGCAGTTACAATGATTCCATCGTAAGGCGAGAACTCTTCCCAACCGATCGTCCCATCACCAAGCTTTAACAAAGCATTGATTTGCATTTCATCAAAAAACTTTCTTGTTCTTGCGTAGATATCGAACTGTCTTTCAATACTAAATACTCTTATTCCCATATTGACCAAAATCGCTGCTTGATACCCTGAGCCGGTTCCAATTTCAAGTACTTTAGCTCCTTTCTTTAATTGTAACTCCTGGGTCATGAATGCAACAGTAAACGGCTGAGAAATGGTTTGCCCAAATCCGATAGGTAGAGCTACATCCCTGTAAGCGTGCGTTTCCAATGCTTTTGGTAGAAACAAATGGCGTTCAACTTTTAAGAAGGCTTCAAGCACATGTTTATCGGTAATTTTTCGTGCCTTTAGTTTATCTACTAATTCTTTTCGTTCTGATTCAAACATAAATATTTTTTTTATTGATGGATCAAAATATAGATATTTCAGTAATTATCTCTAATTTTCTATCGGAAGAAATAATTTTGAGTAATAAAAATGTTTGATGGTATTTTTGGTCCAATAATAATTATGTCGCTGCGTATCTGCGATGTTACAATCGGAACTTTCCGTACAATACTGGTTGTGCAAGGAAGAAGATATCTTGCGGGATTTGCAGGTTTTTTTGAAGTATTAATTTGGGTTTTCGCAATAAGAATTGTCTTTCAACATTTAGATAACATCGGGAATATGTTTGGATATGCGGTTGGATTCAGTTTGGGAAATATTCTCGGGATAAGTCTTGAACAAAAAATTGGACTTGGCTACCTTCAAGTAACCATAATCTCTAAATTTTTAACGGACAAGATCGTGTATGCATTGCGCAGAAGCAAAATTGGTGCAACCATTATTCCTGGAGAAGGAGGAACCGGTGGAGTGGCAATAATAATCTGTGTTGTTGCACGTAAAATGCGCAAAGAAACAATTGCTATCGTTGAATCTATTGACAAGGATGCATTTATCACTGTCCAATCTTCATTGCCCTATCGCGGTTTCATCCCCGGGGCAAGAAAGTGATATTATTGCGTTTGAAATATTAAATATTTTTCTATTTCCATCTATTAATTTTTGTGTTATATTACCGATAATGAAATAAAGCACAGGTGTTTCTATGCAACAACTTTTAATTATCGGCGCTTTAATAATCTTGGGCAGCCTAGTTTTAACTTTCAACAGATCAACACAGAATGTTAATGCTAATAATTATTTTAATATCGCGCTAATTGATGCGACCGCATCGGCTCAATCCCTAATTGAAGGAATTCAAACAAAAGCTTTTGATGAAGAAACAGTTACCAGTAGCGTTTCTTCAGTAAGTGAATTAACCGCAAATGGTTCGTTGGGACCTGATGCAGGTGAATCTGTTCCCACTCAATTTGATGATGTGGACGATTATAAGAATTATACCGAGGTTGATACTTTTCAGCAATTTGGGCAGTTTACATTGTCTGTTCAAGTTAATTATGTCCAAAAATATTCTCCGGAAACAGTTTCTACAACTCCGACTTATTTGAAAAAAATTGATGTTACCGTATCAAATTCATATTTAACACGTTCATTAACCCTTTCAAGAATAATAACTTATTGATATGAGTACTATATTAGATATTATCGGTTCATTTATCACAGGAGCTACTATTATTTTGGTGACCCTGAATCTAAATTTTCAGATAACCACTTCTCAGAGAGAAAACTTTTTTAGTTCACTCTCCCAAAGTGAAGTTATAACTTTTGCTAACATTATTGAAAATGATTTTTATAAAATCGGTTTTCAAAGCAGTACTCCCAACATGATCACAACAGCAGATTCTATTGCAATACAATTTTACGCTGATATAGATAACGACACAACGGCTGAACAAGTTTATTACTCTTTGGGAGCTACTTCTGATTTGTCAGGAACAACGAATCCGAATGATCGACCAGTTTATAGAAGGATTGGAACCGGAACTACCAAGTTAATCGGAACAGCTTATTCAATGCAATTATCGTATTACGACTCGATCGGAAATCAATTACAATATTCTACTTTAAGCAGTCAACCAAATAGAAATAGAATAAAAAAGATTGGTATTAACTATTTGTTTGAAACTCCCTATCCGGTAGATGGAAACTACCAGCGTGTTCAATGGAAAAAATTTATTAACCCGCGAAATTTAAACTAAGAGACTACTATGGGACGAAGTGTATTAATTTATGTAATGGGAACCTTTATTATTTTGTCTATCGCTTTACTGAATGCAGGTAGAACTGTTGATACAGCCGGCACCAAATCTATAGAATATATGAGGGACTCTAAAGCCAGAAATATTTGTAATAGTATGACGAGTATCCTTCTGACAAGATTAGCAGACAGTTCTTCGCTTAGAATTGAGACACCAGTTACCCAATCATTATTGGGAGGAACCGTAACATACCGGATGTACTCTGTAAACTCAGTTGGAGACGATGGGAATGATAATCATGAAGGTGATGACCATGAGGATAGCGATCATTCATCAATATTTAATTTTCAAACGCAAGAGCAAAATCCAATAATTTTTTCTGCTAGCATTTTAGGAGCCTTTGGTTTTTCAAGCGCTTCTTTCGCTTATGACGATGATGAAGATCACGACGATGAAGATCATGATGGCGATCATGATGATTCAGATGACCCCTCTGATGGTGATACAGTAAAAATAGTAGTCTCAGCAACCGTTTCGAACAGCACAAAAACTCAAACAACTTACGTAGCAATTACTCCGCCAACTTCAACAACGCCACCTACAGCAATTCAGGGCGGTCTTTCATGCAGGAATGCTGTTTCTACAACTGGAAACATACAAATTGATGGAAGAAATCATGATTTGAATGGTAATTTTATTGCCGGAAGCGGAACGTACGGTATTTGGACTACATCAACAATTAGTCAAGGAGGAAGTTCGGATTTTGGCGGGACTTATAGTGGTACTGATTATGCCCCATCTAGACCTGCAAACTCTCACGCAATAAAAGCTTCCGGAAGTTACCCTTCAGGAAGTTTTCCCGATACTCCCGACAAAGTTTTTGGTGGAAGTGCAGCCGGATTTACAGAAGGAACTCTTAAAAATTTAGCTCTAAGTGGAGCGAATGGAAGTCAATATGTAACAAATCCTTCATCTCTTTCATCTCCGTTTAGCGGAGTAACTTATGTAGAATTGGATAGTGGAAGTACATGGCAAAAAATGAATATTACCGGGACAGGTGTTCTGATAGTTCACAATGCAGCAGGAAATGCTATTATGAAGAATTTGAATTCAGGTAAATTTAAAGGGATAATAATTGCAGACGATATAATTCATGTTCATACTGATATTATTGGAGCAGTGATTGGATTAAGCGCTTCTCCATCTGAAGGAAATTTTTTGGGCAATGGAAGCGGTTCAATAAAATATTCGCTAGAAGCTATAACCCAAGCAGTAACGGCGGTTAGCTCTTCTTCTACTTCAACTAATTACGGTTTTGGAAAAACAAGAATGAATGTTATTGGTTGGTACGATCAATTGTAGTTGAAATATCTTGTTGGATTATTTCACTTAAAAATATATTGAGGAATATTATTTCCGCAAAGAGATTTGGAAAAATTTTCGTATTCTTATATATTAAGGAAGTTCTTTTGAAACTTTTTTGCGGGAATAGCTCAGTTGGTAGAGCGCAACCTTGCCAAGGTTGAAGTCGCGGGTTCGAGTCCCGTTTCCCGCTCTCAAAAACAAATCCACTAAGTGTGGATTTTATTTTTTTAGCACTCTAAAATATTTTTTGGCGCTGTACTCCCGACCTTGTCGGGATCTAAGGGGAATCCGCCGCGGCGGACTGCAACCCGCCATTGGCGGGCGAATCCGACCGACATTCGTTTGAAATTTTGATTCTTTTTTGGCGCTGTACCCAAGCGGTCTAAGGGGAAGGTCTGCAAAACCTTTATTCGTCGGTTCGAATCCGACCGGCGCCTCAAAAAAAACTCGAATTTAGTTCGAGTTTTTTTCATTTAAGAGGTAGTAAAATGTTTTATGTTTATATCTTACGCAGTGAAAAAGACGGCAAACGATACATCGGTTTTACTTCAAATATAGATCGGAGACTTTTAGAGCACCATACCGGTTATGTCACTTCCACTAAAAATCGCAGACCGCTTCAACTCATCCACTCTGAAGAATTTTCTAATAAAATAGAAGCTGAACAAAGAGAAAAGTTTTTCAAGTCAGGACGAGGAAGAGCTGAATTAAAACTGATGGGATTATAAATTTACTCTGAAGGTCTGCAACCCGCCATTGGCGGGCGAATCCGACCGGCGCCTCAAAAAAAACTCGAGATAAACTCGAGTTTTTTCATTTCTGAGGTAATAAAATGTTTCATGTTCATATCTTACGCAGTGACAAAGATGGAAAACGATACATCGGATTTACTGCAAATTTAGAACGAAGACTTTTAGAGCACCATACCGGTTGTGTCACTTCCACTAAAAATCGCAGACCGCTTCAACTCATTTACTCAGAAACATTTTCAGATAAGATTGATGCAGAAAAAAGAGAAAAGTTTTTCAAGTCAGGACGAGGAAGAGTTGAATTAAAACTGATGGGATTATAAATTTACTCTGAAGGTCTGCAACCCGCCTTTGGCGGGCGAATCCGACCGGCGCCTCAATTAAAACTCGATC
>JAUYAB010000056.1 GCA_030693705.1 Ignavibacteria bacterium
TTAGAGTTTCCCCAAAAATCCTGGTGGGGAATTATAGGGAGAAAATAAATCTAATAATAATAATTTCTGTATCGACTCAAGTAATTTATAATAAAGAAACTTAGGTCGTTCTTTTCTAAAAAAACTAAAATCAGTCAACCAGCAGTACAACTTTTTCTGTCTCCATTGCAAATACCGCAAACAATACCACAAGGCGATAAGACTTAATTGTGTAAGGACGATTAACTGTTGGAATGCATGATATGATTGCACCCGTATATCTTCGATTGATAACGCCTGTTTTAAGAATCTGATCCCTTCTTCACACCCCCATCTTCTTCCATAGAGCTTTGCTATGCGTAATGCCTCGGTGAGAGATGTTATTTGCACATTTGTAAAGAAATAACTACGATTCCCCTTTCCATCAATACCTTCTACGATTACCACCTGTAAACTCAAAGGCTCTGTTAAATGACCATGATTTGGTAATAGCGTAACCGTACAATACCCATACTTTATATTCCCCTTTTTTTTGACCCAGCGATTCTTTCGTCCGTTTTTTCTCAATACATAATAATGGAAAAACGGATACCTGCCAGGTAATTCGGCTCGCGCTATATATGCATGCAATGAGCCAAAGCTTCCATCGTCGAACTCTACATTTCTGGCTTTACATCCTCGTACGACAAAGGAAAGCTTCATCTTGTTGAAATATTGAAAAATCCAACTACTATCAAATCCCCGATCCATAACCCAGTTTCCAATCCGCCCAAAGGTGTGTACGACTCGTTCAACTCCCTTCTTTATCTCTGTGTTGATACTGACAAAACCCTTGGCTTTGGTCGAAAACATCTCCAGATAAAGTGGTAAATGTTCCCCTCTTTTTTGTATGCCTTCGATGATAACATTCAGGAAGCCATCAACAACCGAGTTTGTTGAGCCATCATGGACTCTGTCCATATATTCAAATACGTGGCTTCCCTCTTTATTAATATCGGTTAAATCCAATGCGAAGGTCGGATCCGCACCTAAAAATGCGTTGCGAAGCAAGAGATCATTTGCATTGTCCCGCAGAGCATTCTCAGCAAGTTTGTTTTGCAATTCATACCCTAATCGCTTTTCAACACCATGAAATGTTGTTCCGGCCGGTTGAATGGCTCTGGCCATTTTACTGAGTACGCTGCTTCCGCTTTGTAATATTCCATATATTGCCTCCCTGATAAACCGGCGCTGTGTTGTTTTTTGTCCTGCACTTATTTTGTCGCTGAACTCAGTTATTTTTCCCTTCAACACGTTTATAAGTTTTCTCGCTGGTAGTTCTTTCTTTCTCGCTAACATTTCTTTTCCCTTTCAACTTTGTTAACGAGCTCTAACTTATTGTTTTTTATGATTTTATCATAATCTTCCGTTTTGGGGAAACTCTAATTCATTTTCCGCTTGACATTCTTGTTTTTTATCTTTAACGTCATCTCAGAAAAAATAAATTATTCTTACTCATTCCTTTATTTGGTTGGATGGACTTAAGTTCTTGTGTTTAAATGACTCATAATTCTTAAAGTATAACTAACGTAAAGGGGTTATATGATAACCTTTTTTAGTACTGCTCAAATTAGTTTTTATAAATTTGTAATTCAGCTTTTAGCAACTAACTGGATTTTTAATCCCTTTCTTTCGCTTTCTAATTTCACATCAGTAAATATTTCTAAATTGGGATATTTGAGGAGCGGGGAAAAAACTTGAAACAATTACTCCTTATTCTTTCCTTCTACTCCATCTTAACATGGGGACAGACCGATAAACCTCTTTCTCCTGATTACCGCAATCATATCAACATTCCAAAATATTCAAAAGAGAACTTTCCATTGCAACAACAAACGGTAATATCCGGCGGAGTATGGACGGAACTAAATCCTAAAGTTCCAAGAGTTCATTATCTCTGTATTCACTTTGCTAGTATAGATACTGGGTGGGCGGTTGGTGTAGAAGGAACAATAATCAGAACTGTCGATGCGGGAAAAACATGGGAGACGATAAAATGTCCTGTAAATGAAATTCTTTTAAATGTAAACAGCTACAATAGTAAGGTAGTAATAATAACAGGTTTTAATGGAACAGTTCTGCGTTCTGAAGACAGCGGGTTAACGTGGGAAATACCACAAATGCCGGACAGTATTACCAGTGATTTATGGCGTGTTGTAATGCTAAATGATACATTAGGGTGGATGTCTGGGAAAGGAGCCGTACTGCTGAAAACAACTGATGCAGGCCAAACGTGGAAAAGGGTTGTAACGAATTACCCGAATTACAACTATTGGTTTGTCTCTTTTTATAAAGAAAAATTTGGCTATATAGCCGGTGATTATGGGAAGGTGCTAAAAACTGATGATTATGGTGAGACCTGGCATGAATTAAATATAGGAGATAATAAAAGTCTTTATACACTAACTGTCTTTGACAGCTTGAGAGTTGTAACCGGTGGGCAAAGCGGGAGGGTAGCTTACACTAACGATGGAGGGAAAACCTGGGGACTTTCAATTGGCGGTGGTTTGGTTAATGCAATGGCATTTGTAAATGATACCTTGGGGTATAATATTGGAACAGATGAATATGTTTATTATCAAACAACAAACGGAGGCGTTTCTTGGGGCATTATGGGATATCCAACAACAACAAGAATTGGAGGCAACTGGATTGAGTTTTTAAATGATACGTTGGGATACATTGCAGGGAACTATCTTAGAATAAATTTTACAACTAATGCAGGTTACGGTTGGCATAGGCAATTTGTTATGAATGAAGATATAAAAGATATTTTCTTTGCAAATGAAAAAGTGGGATTTGCTCTGGATTACAAATACTTTTATAAAACGGAAGACGGTGGAAAAAGTTGGGTAAGAGGAGAAGCTTTTTACGCCAATACGCTATACTTTTTAGACCCCTTAAATGGATTTATAGGAGGACAACATCACCAAATCTATGCAACCACAGATGGTGGTGTAACATGGGATCAAAAACCTATTTTGGGTTTAACTGATTCAACTTCAACACATATCAATGGATTTTGTTTTTTTGATGATAGTAGCGTTGGGTACGCATATTCCGGTTCGGGAATATTTCGTACAACGGATTATGGTTCAAGTTGGGAACAGATATCCTCTCCAGGAGCATCCCTATTGTTTTTTTTAACGCCCCTAAACGTTTATAAACATTTTTATGATATTTTTTATTCCTCATCAGATGGCGGAAAAACATGGGTACAAAGGGGGGAATTACACGATGGTTCTGTTTGGGATATTTTTTTCATGGATAGCTTAAATGGTTTTATAGCGGCTGCAAACGAATTATATGCTACCTCAAATGGTGGTCAAGATTGGACTCTAATTTTAACAAATAATATAGGTTACCCACACATGTCCTGGTTTACACGGCAACACGGCTTATTAACCGGCAACATGATTTATGAAACAAATGATGGTGGACTAAACTGGAGTGACATTACCGAAACGGTTGGTACAGGTTTTAACAAAATGCATTCTGTAAACTCATCTCTTGGTTATGGTGGTGGCGGATTAGGGTTAATCATTAAATATCAGGATACTACAACTGTTTCCATAAATAACGAAGAAGAAAAACTTGTTTATAATTTATCCCTAAATAATTATCCCAATCCGTTTAACGCTTCTACTATTATCAAATTTATTTCTCCGTTTTCAGATTACGGAACTGTAATAATTTATAATATACTTGGAGAGGAAGCAGCGGTTTTATTTAGAGGCTTCATCGAAAGAAATAAAGAATATAAAGTAATAATGAGTAGTAGTAATCTTTCATCAGGAATTTATTTTTGTCGTATAACTACAAGCACAGGTTATGCGGCGGTTAAAAAACTAACAATCATCAAATAAAAAGTTGAAAAAATAATGAGAAGAATTCAACCAATGGAAAATTTATTTCTTAAATGTTCATTAGTCGTTCTACTTTTCTTTATTGCTGATTTACGCGCACAATCTATTAATACTTTAGAACCTGATTCAGCGAAAGAAAAACCGATAGAATTTCGGAGGAATGTTGAGGCGAATTCCACCCTTCAAACCTATGAGGAACAATACCGGGATAAAAATCTTAGTGAAGAAAAGAAAAGGTTATTCCCTTTAGGTTTTGAAGAAAAGAAGTTTAATAAAACAGAACGTTCAACCGGAACCTGGACAGAACTTAATCCCAAAGTGCCAAGAGTAGATTATGTGGGAATTTATTTCATAAACAAAGATACCGGATGGGCGGTTGGAGATTTGGGAGCATTGATAAAAACAACCGACGGCGGCGGCAGTTGGAAAGTAATAGAAACCAACACAACAAAACCCATCTTAAAGATAAGAAGTTACAATGGTACAACTGTAATCGCCAGCGGATATGATGGACTAATACTCCGTTCTACAGACGGTGGAGAAACATTTGTGCAAGTAATAAGCGGTGTAGGCAATGGTATAGATATTTGGGGGTTAGAAATAGTAAATGATTCGCTTGGCTGGGCATGCGGCGCTACAGCATTGCTTAAAACTACTGATGCTGGTGAAAGCTGGCAAATTGTAAACATCCAAGGTTACACAGGAAATTTATGGGCAATTGAATTTTTAAATGACACCTATGGTTTTTTAGCAGCAGATGGGAAAGTATTAAGAACAACAGATGGAGGAACTAACTGGGAAATAATACAAGCCGGAGATAACCAGCCTTTATACAGCATTGATATAATTGATAGTCTGCATATAGCGGCAGCGGGTTATGGCGGAACAAGCTATAGAGGGAAAAATATCTACAGCAGTGATGGCGGATATACCTGGATAAACGGCGGACCATTAACCTTTGAACCGGTTAATGACATTAAATATGTAAACAAAGATACCGGATATGTAGTAATGAACAACACAATTGGATTTAAGACAACCAACCGTGGACAACAATGGACAGGAGTTGCAGTTGGTGGAGACTGGGAAATGCAGTTCTTAATAGAACAAAACATAGGCTACAGCATTGGAACAGGTTTAAGAGTTTATAAAACAGATAAGGGTTTTGAAAACTGGCATAGGTTAATAATCAACGACAACTTTGCTGATGTCTTTTTTGTAAGTGAACGAAAAGGATTTGCAATCAGCGGAGTTTTATCCACATACCAGGGGCTGTATAAAACAACAAATGGTGGAATAAATTGGAATGGCGTCCCCGGTCCTTCCGGTCAAGATTTATTTTTCCTTGATAGTTTAACCGGTTTTGTTGGTAGTGACGTAATTTACAAAACGACAGATGGAGGAACGACCTGGTATATACCAAATGGGGGGCAAGGTGGGGCAGGCAAAATATTTTTTATAAATGAAACTATCGGGTGGGCAATACGAAGTAATGTAATTTATAAAACAACAGATAGGGGCGAAAACTGGGTTACACAATTTACTGCCCCTTCCAGCATTGGATTCGAAAGCATTTATTTCGTTGATTCGTTATCTGGGTGGTCTGCAAACTTAGGTGGCAGACCATATAAAACTACGGATGGTGGAGAAAATTGGGTTCAGCAAACGAATTTGGATTTATGGAATTCGGATGATGTTTATTTTACAAATCGTGATACTGGTTGGATTGCAATTTATTCTTCGATAAATCCTTCACTTTATAAAACAACTAACGGAGGGTTAAATTGGTTTGCAATATCTGAAGTTGTTGGTGCTCGTAAGTTTCACTTTTTCCCAGATCCAATTCATTGGCTAATAATAGGTTTTTCAAGATATTATATCACAAATGATCACGGAAATAGTTGGTTAGAATTTACTGAGAACGTACCGAGCGGATTAGTTAGTTTTTATGCACCTAACAATAACTTAGGATATTCAGTAGGGAGCGGAGGTTTAATTTTGAAGTACTTTGATACAACATATGTGCCTGTGGAGTTAATTTTATTTGAGGGGAAAGTGGAAAATAACAAAATAGTTTTATTCTGGGGAACAGCAACTGAATTAAACAACCAAGGTTTTTATATTGAAAAATCCTTTGATAAAAAAAATTGGTTTGATATTGGTTTTATTGAAGGAAAAGGAACAACCGTTGAATTAAGTTATTATTCTTTTACTGATAATGAAATCGCCTCAAACGTTCATTTTTATAGATTAAAACAAGTTGACTATGATGGCAGCTATGAGTATTCAAAAATTATAGAAATTAGTTTGACCTTAAAATTATCTTCATTTCATCTATTCCAAAATTACCCAAATCCCTATAACTCCTCAACAATAATTACTTATCAGATACCTCAAAAAAGTTTCGTAAATATTTCTTTGTATGATATAAAAGGTGAAAAGATTATTGAATTATTAAATGAGGAAAAAGAAAAAGGACTATTTAAAACAGCGTTAGAAAATAATCAGCTTACATCAGGTATCTACTTTGTAAGAATGATAACAAGCACTGGTTTCAGTGAAATAACCAAAATAACACTAATAAAATAAAGAGGTACTTCCATGAAACATTTCTTTACAATTTCGTTTCTATTTCTTCTTTGCACTTATTCTTTAGAAGCACAAACGAATGCAAATATTGCAGGCGCTGAAAACGTTCTGATAGTGTATAATTCACTTGATCAGACTTCAATTGATGTCAAAGAATATTATAAAAATGCCAGGAATATCCCTGCTTCAAATGTTTTTCACCTAGACAGTCTTGTGGGTAAAAATATAACTGTAAATGGTTCAACTCACAAAGTAATAATCGCAGAAGGCGGTAACATAATTCGCGACTCAATAAATCATTTAAATGGCACCTGGTATGCAAGTAGCCACGCATGGAAATATTTTTACCAATATGTAGCAGCGCCAATAAAAGATTATATAACTTCTAATAATCTTACATCGATAAGATATATTGTTTTATGTAAGGGAACTCCGTTTTATATTCAAGCAGCATGTGATTCAACTAATGTAATCGCCAATTTAGCTGTTGATGGTTTACTTGCGATGTTAGGAACAAATAATTATGATATTCTTCTTGACTCGATCTATAGTAAATATCGTAGTTATGCGGTACCAAATTATCATATATGGGATTACTGGCAGCAGATGCAAATTACAAATCCTTATTATACCGGTAGTGCATACTTAAATATGGATAATAGGTTTAATGGTGGTGTTTTTACAGAAAGCTGGAATGGAAATACAATTAAATTTGATTATCTAGTCTCTCATCTTGATGGCATAAGTTATAATATTATTGAAGGAATGATTGACAAATCTGCTCTAGCAATAAACTCAGATAATTATGATTGGTTTATTGATGCAGATCCATATCCTTGTCATGGATATAGTATTATGGTAGATTTTGCAAATTCCACAGCATCAAATTTAAGTTCTATTGGCTTCACTAATTATAGTTTTAACACTAATGAAGATACGGTTACATTTCATAATAAGCCAATTATGTCTTACAGTTCTAATGGTGTTCATACGACCAAACCACCAAATATATATGAAGGACAAACCTTGCATCCCGATTATATTCAATCGCAGCTTAATTTTAATTATCCGGCTGGAGCAATCTTTAACAGTGCCGAAAGTTATAATGCTTGGAGATTAAGCAGTATCACAAGGGCATCTGCACCAATGGGTCAGATTGTGGAGTTTTTTCTTAAAGGTGGAACCGTGGGAGTTGGGCATGCAAATGAACCATTTGCTGATGGAATCATACGTGATGGAGTTATGTTTCCCGCCTATCAAGTAGGATATTCATTTATTGATGCGGCATATATGGGGATGCCATATTTAGCCTGGCAAAATGTGGTAGTCGGTGATCCACTAACAACAATAGCATGGGGAAAACAAACCCTTACAGAGAATAAAACTTTGACCGGCACTAATTTGGTAACCGGAGTAGTTACAGTTCCTTCAGGTAAAACATTAACAGTTGCCGCTAATGCAGTTTTAAATTTTAAGCATAACGGTTCATTAATTGTTAATGGGACTCTTGTTGTTCAATCAGGAGCTAGTCTACGATTTACAAATGGTGCTTATCTTACCATAAATGGTACTTTAAACGCAACCGGTATATCAACAAATAAAATTACATTTGATAGAATAGGAACAACCGGTACGTGGGGTGGAATAGTTTTTAATTCCGGCTCAAGCGGAAGCGTTGAATACTGCAATATTTATCATGCAACCAACGGTATTACCTGCAGTTCTACGCTGCCGATGATAAGGTATAATACTATTGCAAATAATGCAACCGGCATTTATGTTTCTAATGTTGGAACGCCATCTAACGAAATTTCTTATAACACGATCCAATCCAATACTTACCAAGGAATTTCACTTTATTACGCATCACCCAAAATTTATAGCAATACAATTAGCGGCAATGCATATTATGGAATAAGTTGTCGTTATTACTCAAGCCCGTACCTTTACGGTAATACGATAACCGGACATACATCAAGCGCTTTAAGCTGTTACTACTATAGTTCCGCACGCCTGGTGCCATGGAATGCTTACGGCTATTATTGGGGAGCAGGCCGTAATAAAATTAAAAACAATACCGGTAATGGTATCTCAGCCGCTTACATGAGTAATCTATATCTGGGAAGTTCCCCGTATGGCGGACATAATAGTATTTTTAATAATACCGGTAGAGAACTGAGCGCTTATTATAATTGTAACATCATGGCAGAAATAAATTATTGGGGAACTCCATTAGACACTACAGAATTTTATGCCTATCAATCAACCATTGATTATACCCCGGCGGATACAATAGACTGGAATCCTGATAATCAAAGCATAGTTAGGGGCCCAAACGGCATTTCTAATTTATCAACAACAAATTCCGTAAAATCAGATTTAGATAAAGCGTACGGTTTACAATCGGAAGGTAAATTTGACGAAGCAATAGCTGTGTACGATAGCTATATTAATGCAAATTCTACCGATTCAAAATCCGCTTATGCGTTAGTAAGAATAGATGAATGCTACAAATTATCCGGTAAAGAAGGCGCTGCTACTTATCTTGATAACACGATAAAAACCAAAGCAAATAAGAGCAACGAATTGGATGCTGTGAGTCTTGAATTAAAGAACCAATATTTAATACAAGATAAACGATTTGAAGAAGCAGTAAATAATTTAAATAAACTTGCGGTAACATATAAAACCAACAAAGAAGTTGAGAAACATTCTCTCTTCAATGCAGGTTATGTATATCTTACATATTTGAATGATTACAAAAACGCAACGGACAAATTTGATGAATTAGCTGTAAAATATCCGGACGATGATTTGGTGTTTGAGAGTAAATATTTGTTGGGCGCTACGGAAACAGTAAATGCATTTAAAAGTGTTTTACCCAAAACAGCAGAAAGTGAGTTAATAAAGCCAGCTAAATACGAGCTTACACAAAACTATCCAAATCCATTTAATCCGATAACAACCATTACATACCAGTTGCCCAAGAGTGGAAGCGTTACGTTAAAGATATATGATATGCTTGGTAAAGAAGTTATGACTCTTGTAAGTGAGCAGAAAGAAATAGGCAAATACACGGTTCAGTTCGATGCTTCATCACTTGCAAGCGGCATGTACGTTTACCAGTTACGAGCAAATGATTATACTTCAACTAAAAAAATGTTATTGCTCAAATAAAATAACCTCACCCTCTTTCCCTCTCCTTTCCGCCAGAGGGCGGACAAGCTCAAGGAGAGGGAAACAGGGTGAGGTCAAAACCATTTACGTCTTTTTGGGTAGTGGGCCAAAGGACAAGATAACAATACCACTTAAAACTAATATAAAGGAGGTCAATATGACCATCGAGAATCGTGTTTCAATTGTCATTCCACCCGAAGTTAAGCAGAGCGTATTGCAAAAGCTGACTGAAGTGGACGAGCTCTTAAAACCTTTCCTAATTGCGCTTAATGCGGAAGATAGAAAAGTTCTGCCGAAGATGGGAGATGGAAGCACTCCCTTTGTAGGGAAAGCGCTGGGTTACTGCAAGTCCGATCCCCAGTTTATGCCTTCGTACGTAAACATCCCGGAAATGGAGATAGACTATAACGCCGTGGTTGATTTAACAGACTTCGCGCATATCAGTCTAAAATTGTCGAGCGGTTTAAACGATACCATCACCCTCTCCGGCAGTGAAGCATATGTAGCGGCATTGTCCTATTACAATTCGGTAAAGAATGCCGCCAAAATGAATGTCCCTGGCGCAAAGCCAATTTATGAAGATCTGAAAAAACGGTTCGAGAACAAAGGAGGCGCAACTCCGCCTGAACCCCCACCTCAACAATAGTTTCTCCTAATAGGGAAAACTGAATTATGAATAGCGAACAAGGAATGGAGAATTATGAAGAACTAAACTTTATCATTCAAAATTCCTTGTTCAATATTTGCTATTCAAAATGAAAAAGAAAACAGCTTTTCCCCTTCCGATTTTATAAACATTGTATTAGCCAACCAAAGTTGTAACAAATGAATTTCACTTCGAGTAACTTCGTGTCTTCTTCGAGTGCTTCGTGTAACAAAATTCTTTCACGAACTTGTCTGCCTTAGGCAGAGGGACACGAAGGTTTTTCACGAAGCACCACGAAGGGAAAATCAATTAGCAGTTCACGTTACGCATGTTGACATGGTTTTGGTGATTCTTCACCGCCTCCGTCGGTTCAGAAGGACAGACACCTACGTTGATGAGGAGTATGATTAATTAAATTACAAAAACACGCCTTTCATTTTCCCTAAAATTGAGCAAAAAGATGGGTTCACCTCCTCAAAAGAGAGCATTGTCCTATAAAAAGATAGGATTGAGGAGTAAAAAGGTGCGGCATCGGAGTAAAAAGACTCGATCGCGGACCTTTTTTGTGCGACCTCGCACAAATTTGCTCCGAACGAGGTGCAAAAAGGTGCGCCATCTCTATAAAATGGTGGTCAATCGGGGTAAAAAGGTGAGATCGCGCACCAAATTACTCCGAAGTCGTGGTAATTTACACCGGCATCGGAGCAAAAAGCTCCGGCATTCCTATTTTGAAGTGGGAGGGGGTACTTCAAAGGTGGGTGGGGACATTCCGGAATGGAGTAAACAACATATTTCAATCCCTTTGTTTTACCTTGGGAGAGATTATGAGACAAAATTTCATAGTAAAATGTCATCAGCTTGACAACTCACTTTTCTTCCCCAACGATGCAAGAAACACGTTATACTCATATCCCGATTCATCGGAAAGTTTTTTTACGTAATTTATGTAACCGAGCATTTCGTTTACATGAGCTTTATATGTGGCTTCTTTTAACGAGGAAGCTATTGCTTTCTCCTTACCGGTTGATTTTTGAAGGTTTTCGTACAAATAGTTTTCAGTATAGTTTACTAACGCAAAAGTGAAACTCCAGTTCAGGAACGTTTCCAGATTCTCTTTACTGAAATAAATCTTACCCCTGTATTCGTTAACATTCAGAAACTTCTTAGCGAAATCTTTTTCAAGTAAAGTTACAAGTTTAACCGAAGCGTTATTCTTGCCTCCCTTTTTCCCTTTGCGCGCATTGTTCCGTTTCGGCGGTTTGGCATTCTTCAATTCAAAAAGTTCATCCGGGAAAATGCTTTCTTCCGAAGGAAGAATTTTTGCGAGACCAAACTCTTGTCTTAGCGTTTCAAAAGAATCGTTGAGATGAAGAAGTCCCTGCCACAAAGGTTTACCGAGCAGAAGTTCGTTGTAAAGATGCAGGAGTTCTTCATTTTCGCTGCTTGATTTTACAGCTTCGAGAATAGTTAGAATTATAGTGTAAAGGATAAAGAAATCTTTGTAAGCCGATTTTCCGTTATAAAAAACCAACGCATGTTTTAGATTTTCCGATTGCTCATCTTCTTTTAACGAAGAGACAAATCGATCAAGCGCAGAAAGAATAAGGAATTTTTGTTCGATGGTAGTAACGATCTTTTGCTCATCAACCGGCATGTAGAGATAGTTCTTGACTTCGTTTACCAGGTTCAGAATTTTTGATCTGCCGTAACTAGTAACTTTCTCAATTTTCTCAACTTCGATTTTTAACTTCCGTTTACTGATGAAACCACACGCAGCGCTGAACTCTTTCAACAATTCTCTGTTGCAGATATTAATAACGGCATCGTGTAAAGGTGAAAGCTTCAATTCTTTGAGCGATTGTTTTATTGACCCGACACCTTTTCCGTTAAGCGATTTATGGAGATCGTAATATTCTCCCGTTATGTCTTTCACTTCGGCAAAACCTAAGAAGACGTGATACTGATAACCGTTCAGGAAAACACACATTCCTTCTTCAGCCAATTCTTTTCCGTTCCGGAGAAATTCCAGCTTTGTTTTGTGATCGTTCAGAATATAGAAAACGTCTCCATCGATGTTAAGATTCAAAGCTTCCGTAACGCTTTTCTTTATTAAATGAGTATCGTTCTCCGAGAACACTTTTCCGGTTGAAAAATATATTTTCCCTTTGGCTTGTTCGTATGAATTATTGTAAAGAACGATCGTTCTTTCGTTCCCGCTCATATTAGAAAAGGCAAAAACGTTCTCATTCAAATTTCCCGACTCATCAATGAAATCATAAAATTCAAAATTACTAACCTGGCTGAACAAATACCGTTTCTGCATCAACGGGAAAAGTTCTTCTTCGTGGCGTTTCACTAAACTTTCATCGACAAACTCGTTGTAATACGCTTTGTAATATTCCATTCCGTATTTTTCTGTGTAGCCTTCAACCTGTCCATGCGCGAACATCGGCAAGCCGGGCAAGGTTATCATCATCACTGCAACGCCAAAGTACTTATCCCCTTTTCCAAATTGATTAACCGCAGTTTCTTCATCGGGATTGCTCATAAAATTTACATACCGTTTCAGAATTTCGGGATTAAACTCCAGCGTGTTTGTAATCAGATCGCGGTACTTATCATTCTCTTCCTTCATAAACATATGCATGAAAGCGCTGTTGTAAACACGGTGCATTCCAAGCGAACGGACGAAATATCCTTCCATCAACCAGAAAGCTTCGGCAAGCAAAAGTGTGTGAGGCATTTCGGCATTAATTCTGTCAACAACTTCGCGCCAGAATTCTTCCGGGAAAACCTGGTTGAACGCTTCATAAGACAATGCATAATCCGAACGCGAAGGAATTGCTCCGCCGTGTCCCGGCTGCGGATACCACAAACGCGAGAAATGTTTTTTCGCCAATGTCATCGCGGCATCAAATCGAATGATAGGTGTTTTGCGGGCAACGTGCATGATCGTTTGAATTAATGATTCGCGAACTTCCGGCAGTAAAAGATTTAACTGCGCCGTATCATTCCACGGCATATTTGTTCCGTCGTTGCCGTGATAAATGTAACGGATTTGTCCCGACCAATTATCAATCAATTGAAAGACAACCGCAGCATCTGTTTTTGCATAATATTTGTCTTCAATTCTAATTTGATAATGAGAGTCGTCCGAAAGATCGGGACCGGTAAACGTATAACCTGGATAAGGAGAATTTGGCGCTTGAATAAAATAATCGGGTCGCTCCAAAATCCATTTAGAAAATATTCCGGTATGATTGGGAACCATATCGCTTGAAAGTCTGATGTGCCTTTGCGTGCAGCGATATTTCAAATTTTCGAAAGCCTGCTCTCCGCCGAGCTGCTCTGCAATTACATAATCGTATAGAGAATATGCAGATGGAGCCGCTTCCGGGTTGCCGCAAAATTGTTTTATTTTTTTTGAAGCCGCGCTTCTCTCCCAAAGTCCGATAAGCCACAAAGCATTGATATTCCAATTTACAAGGCGGTCGAGTTCTTCATCGGGAATGTGGTCAAGCCGGTAAATGTCTCTTTCATATTTTTTTGAAAGTTGATTGAGCCATACAAAAACATTTTTTGCAAGCATCACCACACGCGGCATCCAATCAATATCTTCGGTAAACTGTTCGGGTTCAAAATGATAACTTAAACTTATATCTTCCGGTGAATCTTTAGTTATTTCATACTCTTTCCTGGCTTTTTCCAACTCTTCATCGGTCATTAAAAGCTGATATTCCGGTACGGGAGGGGTGCCAACTCCGCCATGCTGCAAGAAAAGTTTAACATCTTCACGGATCAGATCTTCTCCGCCTAATATCTTCACTAAAAGTTTTTTATCGATTATTACTTTCCATTTTTCGCGGATGTAATCGAGCTGCGCTTCAAGGTCGGAAAGGTTCAATAAGATCGGCTGTTTTAATGCCGAGAAAAGAGGCAAATTTTCTATGCTGAGGTGTGGCTCTTGTTCAAAGAATTTTTCGGTTACCGAAAGAAAGTTTTTATATGGAGTCTGTTCGGCAAGCGGTTTATCATCGAACAATTCCTTTAGCTGATGGAACGCCGGATTCAAATTTTCTAAATGAAGTAAAATTATCTCTTCAAGAATAATTTCTTTGTTTGATTTTCCGTTGGTATTTCCGTGCAAATACCGGTCGAGCGTTGTTATTCCTTTGTGAACTGCAACGGGAGGAAAATGTTCAACAAACTTTCTAAGAACTTTTTCTACTTCTTCCCCGCCCAAATTGCTATTTAGAAAAGAGATACTTCGTTCAAATGCACCGGGGTTTTCTTTTTCTTCGTAATGCCTGATAATAAAATGAAAAATTTCGTGCAATAACCCGGCTGCGTTTATTTGTCCTGGCGTAACATAAGCATCAAATATTTTTTCTTCTTCGCGCATGCTGTTTATCTTTTGAGCCAGAAGCCGCGCTTGATAAGAACTGCCGACGAGAATATTCCCTTGCAGCGAGAACAGCGATTCATTAAACTGATATTTAACTCGAACATGTTTGGCAACATGAAGATCATATTTTACTTCGGTAGAGTTGCCGTTGGTTAAACATTCTTGCACTAATTTCATTTTACAGCCCGTGAGGAAGATTTTGTTTACAAATATTGAAGATTTCTTTAGGTGAAATATAATAAAATTTCTTGGGAACCATTCTCAAAAGCAATTTTCGATGAGTTTTTGATTCGGCTATAAACTTATCCCGTCAAGGGGCAATAATTTCATTAGGCTGATTACCGAACAAGAATCATTTTTTTCGTTAGAACAATATTTCCCGATCGAAGTTGATAAAAATATACGCCGGATGGGTATCCGCCTTTGGCGGAAATTCCGCTTGCCAACTGCCTATTGCCAACTGCCGACTGAAATTTCGTCTCGTAGATTCCCGGCTGCTTGACTTCATTAACTAACGTTGCAACTTCATTTCCGAGTACATCAAATACTTTTAATGTTACATGACTGCCAACTGCGCATTGCCAACTGATTACTGTTCCCGGGTTAAACGGATTTGGATAATTTTGAAAAAGCTCAAACGAAGTTGGAATTTTGGGATCAGGCTCTTTCACTTTAATTATGTTATGAAGTTCCTCGTCCATCCAGCCTAATCTATCTTTTATCCAATTCTTAAAGTAAGTTACTTCATCATCATAGGTTTGCCCGACATAATAGTTAGGCCAAACCCAGGTGCCGAGAATAGGCCATCTTTGATAATTCCTCGGCTGCGCTTCGCTTGTAAGAGTTTTTAAAGAATCAATAAATCTGTAAATGTTGGTAAGATTAAATTCATTCTGCCGAAGTTGGAACCACCGCTCTGCATATTTTTTTTGAAAGTTTGAATCGGCGATAATTTTTTTCCACCAGAAAGGAACTTGAAACTGATCCGTTTGCAAAAAATTTAGATTTGTACTTAGATAGGAAATATGCCATCCGTAAACCAAAGATGCATCGTAATAATTTGCATTTCCCCATGCGATATTATAATCCCATACCGGTCCCATAACAAGTTTTGAATTTTTTGAGTCTTTATCTTTGTACATAAATGTGCTTAAACGGTAGGAGTCAACATTCTTGCACATCTCATTAAGTAAAAAACAATCGACAAACGAAGGGACATCAATTAAAGAAGGATAACCGGTAAGCGTATCAGCATAATCGGGATTGTAGAGACGAGTTTCAAAATCCTCAATATATTTTTGGATATAAACCTTTTGCTGAGGGGTAATGTCTTCCGGCTTGGGATAATGGTACTGCCAATAAATTTTTTGCCATGCTTCAAAGTAAGGAGGAAAAAGTGATCTCCAACCGTCATTCCCCGAACCATCTTCCTTATCAATCTTTAGAATATAACCGCCGGTCAGACTATCACCGGCGTTATCGGTTACAGTTAACTTGGAAACATCAACACGGTTTTTGTCTCGTTTAATTTTTTCTAAAAGAATAAAAACACCCATATATTCGCCGTTAAGCACCATTTCACAAAATTTAAATCGAGAAGCATAATGCCCAACTTTTGCTGAAAGCCAATACGTTAACACATCGCGGAAAAAAGTTTTGTCTGTGTAGGGTGCGTATAAAATCCAGTCGTTCTCTTCGGGAAATCCAAGTAAAGAAACAGAGGTGTCGGCGCCACCGGAAGTTCTTGTTTCTAAAGCATATTGTTTTTTGGGAAAAAAAGCCTGCGATGTTGAACCGCGAATTTCAATGGCGACTTTACCCTTATAATTATTTTGCGGATCAGTGAGATTATTTCGAACTCCTTCCCCTTTATAAATGATTCCCATATCTGCAATAATTTTGGGTTCATTCTTAATCGTCTGTCCGTTCGTTTCAATTACCACTATCGGGAGATTGGAAGAAGTGAAGCTGCCAGGATTCTCTTTTGAATCGATGATTTGATTTTGACTTCTGAGCGTAACCGAGTAAAGGATCAAAAGGGAAAAGATGAAGAGCAACGGTTTCATAAAAAAGATTTTTTGTTAATCGAAAACTACCTGTTCCGATCCATTTTCCCAAAGACGGAAGAGCATCTGAATTTGTTCTTCGGTAATTCTCGTTGCGGAAAGAGGTGGAAGATCATTCAAAGCGAAAAAATTTACTTCAGTGGTTTCAATTCCCGAAGAAATTTTGTCATTCATCAAGTCGCAGAGAATGAATAATTTATAAATGTGGAATGGTGAGATGGGATAATCGTGTTTTAATTTGTCGATAACAGCTAACAACCTAACCGGCTTTACCTCAGCTCCCGCTTCTTCCTTTGCTTCTTTTAGCGCGATCTCTGAAGGAGAATAACCAATATCAGCCCAACCGCCGGGAATTGACCATCTCCCATCAATTTTTTCTTTCACCATTAAAATTTTATTATCTCTAAAAACAACTGCGCGAACATCAACTTTAGGGGTTTGGTAACCGACTTCATTCGCAAAAAGATCTTGGATTTTCTCTACCGGTGAATTGGTTAGTTCAGCTAATAACTGTTGACTCAGATTCTTCAATTCATCGTACCGTTCCCTGTCAAAATCATTTTCGCAATACTCCAAACCAGCGTATGCAATTGATTGGATTTTTTTTACAAGTTCAATTGAAGTTTTCATTTTAAATACAACATCTTTTTTGTTTGAGTGAATTCCCCGGCTCGCAATTGATAAAAATATAGACCACTCGATAGAGACGGGGCATTCCGCCCGTGGCGGACCGTCTTTACATTAAATTCAACTTTAAAAACTCCCTCAGGTTTTTCTTCATTCACTAAAGTCGCAATTTCATTCCCCAGAACATCGAAAACTTTTAACGTCACATAACTGCCAACTGCTGACTGCCAACTGATTATTGTCTCAGGATTAAACGGATTCGGGTAATTTTGAGAAAGAATAAATTTATCAGCCACAATTTCTGATTCCGCTGCATCAACCTCCACCACATGTTTTTCAATTGCATCCCACAATTCAGTGCGGCTGCCGTCATATCCCAGCGCCCACATTCCGATTCCTTTTAAATTATTTGCTTTTGCCAAGTCATATTTCATTCCTAAACTTGTATCATTATCAAACCAGACTTGATACCAGGTCGTGTCGTTTAATTTCCATCGGTACCAGGGAGTTTTTTCTGTGTTTTCCCAAAGCAGTCCATACGTTTGCGACGCAGTAACATCATCTCGAAACCGCGTTGTTTTACCGTAACTAATAGTAGAATCATGTGGAGTTGATGATCTTGTTGTCCATTTGTTACCGTAATAAGGAACGCCGAGAATTAATTTTTTCGGATTAGTTTTAATAACGTCTGCATATTGTTTGGTAATCGTATTCGTGATGTTGTAAGTTCCACCTAACAACGGAGCGTTAGAACCGGTGTAATCGCTCCAGCTACCGGCAAAAGCATATCCCATAATGAAAATATAATCGCAGGCATTTGCTAATCCCGCAAGTTTCCACCCGCTCCAATTAACAGCGGGTCCTGCAAAAGAAACTTCGCAATTTGGAATTGCGGCGTGGAGTGAATCGGTAAGCTGCTTCATAAAATTATTTAAAAGATCGCCGCGGTCTGCCGAATAATATTCTTCAAAATCAATATTTACACCGTCGAGTTTATACGCTTCAACTTTGTTCTTCAAGTTCAAAAATAAATTTTGTTTTGCTGAATCGGAGTTTAGCAACTGCCTCATTTGAGATGCTTCAAAATTTGTGGTGGAAAGAATTACTTTTACACCGTTTTCATGCGCTTTATTTATCACATCAGTCCAAGGCCAATATGGTGGATTGAATACATTGCCGAGACTATCTGCGGCGAAATCAAAAAGCGCAATGTGCGTCAACAGATCATACCGCAAATAATTTTTTGCCGTCGGGTATTCCCAGTAAGGCAAATACCCAAATACTGATTCAGTTAACTCTGATTTCTCAAATCGAAGAGGAATAATCTCCTGGACGGTTTCCGCTTTAAGAGATTTAATTTCTGAAAGATGTCCATACGTTTCTTTGTCAGCCTTATGTATTGAATGTGGTTGAGAAAGACATTTAACTTGAAGAATTAAAAAAGCAAAGATGATCAATAAAAATCTCATCACTCCTCTTTCACGCCAAAGAGTTTTTTGAATTCATCTTTCCGGTTGTTGAGTTTATCAATTATCCCGGATTCGCTCTCGTTCGTTTTGGACTGTAAATAGTTTGCAAAATAAACTTCACTTTTTATCACTTCGCAAGAACAAGCACGTGCAAAATTGCTTAAAGCCGAATCGGAACTAACGACAATTAAATTCTTTCTGTTTTTCGTTTGGGAAATATCTTCGCGGATAATATCATCCGCAGTTTGATTTTGTGAATATTTTATTTTTATGTAATTGGAAGCAACTGCAGTCGATTGAAATCCGTCGAAATAAACTATTCCTTTATTTTTCCGGTTCTTAAAATATTTTTCGAGGAGAAAGACCAATTGTTCACGCGAGGATTGTTTATCTTTTTGTTGAAGCGCAAAAAGAGTTTTGATTTTCCCGATGAGATTATTTCCATCAATTAAAAATGTTTTCATATTTCTATTTCATCAATAATTCTGCGTTCTAACTCATCATCTTCCGCTAAAGAAATTATCGGTCTTTGTAACTTTTAAGTCCTGCAACTGCGGCGCTTTCACACGAACTTCCAAACGGTAACCGGTGTACGTGCCGATCGGATTCCATGTAAAATTCATCAGCCAGCAGTGGAGATCGCGGCTTATCATAATTTGCGGAGCAGAAAATTGTTTACCGGTAATATCGTAACTGCCGCTGACGCTTATCTTCCAATATTTTGTTAAACTAATATTTGCCGAACTGCTTATCGTTGTATATCGCGAGGTTTTATAAGGGTTATAACGCGATTCACTATAATTATAATTTAAAGAGATACTCCACGGAATAGTAAAATCCGGTTCTTGCGAATCATAAATTCCGCGGTACGTTTTTTTATCTTTTGAAAATGCTGCTTCCTGCTGGCGAAGTGAATCCTGCGTTTTCTCCTCATCATTCGATTTTAATTTATCGCCCGAAAAAGAAGTAGATAATGAGAAGTTAAAACTTCTTAACCGCAGAAGTCCTTTTCCTTGTTCGATCAAAAACTTATTGATCGCATCACCGTTTTTATTATAGTCATACAGCGAATAGGTAGATGACCCCGAAACGCTTAACAACTCACCGACTTGTGTTCGGTAGGAAAGGTTTAAGTCCGAAAAGCGGATACTATCAGCAACAAAGTTGTAACCAATTCCTGCATTCAAATTCAGTAATTGTATTTTCTGCTCTTTTGAAGTTGTGTCGGTTCTGTCCGTCATCGTTTTCATTTCGAAAATATTTCCGAGCGAAAAACTTAAACTTTGCGATTCTCCGGAAGAAGCGCCGCCATAAATTTCACGTTCGTATTTGTTATAAGTAATTTTCTCTCCCTTGGAATTATAATAATAACTGTAGTAACCCCACTTATTTTCGGAAAAATCGGGAGTGAAGTTGTAAGAGATCGAAGGCAAAATTGTGTGGCGCAAAGCTGCAATCCCAAATTTTTGCGGCTGGTAAATGCCAAACAATTTAGTCGATGCCGAAACTCCCATACTAAATGTACGAACGAATTCAAGCTGTTTCATATCATATGTTCGCACGGTATCATTACCGGTAAATGCTGAGATTATGCTTTCTTTTTTGATCCTTTTGTTATACCAAAGTTCCTGATAACTAACACTTGGAGAAATGTTGATATAACCGAATTTGGGAGATGCGCTAATATTTAAACTGTGCCGCACACCTCCGCGAATTTTAAGTTGTCCACCTACCTTAATTCTATTATTTTGAAATTGATTATTATAATTCAATCCAATAAGTTCATACCACTTTTGTTCGCCAACAACTTTTTTCCTTTTGAAAGGATACATTTGCGATTTTGAAAATGAAAAAGTTGGAAGATCTTCAGTAATATCTCCACTTGATAAATCTTGATTTCTTCTATAACCAAGTGAGATGCTACTCCCGGATTCTTCCCAACTCTTACGATAATTTGCACTTGACACAATTTGTTGTCTTAAAAGCTGACTGTAATCTGCGCTGTTTTGTTTAAAATAATCTCCAGACATAAATTCTAAATTTACATCCAACCCTGAAGAAGGAGTTATGGTCTGATTATGCACCCAGCGGAGTCGCCAGTTTGTTTGTTCGTTATAATCGGGATCGGTTCTTTCACCTTGATGCAAGTCGGAATATGATGCTTCCAAATTTCCGGTAAAATCATAACGTTTTAAATAACGAAAACGTGAATCTAAAGTATAACCGCCTTTGGTATAATAATCCGAAGTTAAAGCTAAATCCATGTAATCACTTATCGCCCAAAAATAACCGAAGCGGGAGAAATACCTTCCGTATCCGGCGCGTTCTCCAATTGCGGGTGCAAGCAGTCCTGAGCGTCTTCCCGACTCCAGTGGAAAAACAATAAACGGAATCGGAATTGGGAACGGAACATCACCGAAAGCTAACCAAATCCATTTACCGATAAGCTGCTGCTTCTGGATCATCTTCATTTCGTTCCCGAAAAAATAGTAATGAGGATGCTCAAGCGTGCAAGTTGAATAAACTCCATTCTCAATAAAGAACGTCTGCTTATCAACTTTTTTAATTTTCGCACCGGAATAAGAAGCTTGCTCAATTTCAGAAGCGGCATAGGTGATATAGCCTTTGCTCGTTTTAAAATTATAGCGCATGCGCATTCCCTTGTACTCTTCATTTTTATCAACGAGCACAGGCGGTTCAATCTCCTTGTTGGACGAGTCTTTTCCAAGACTGAACGATTCAACATTTGAAGTTTCAAAATCAACAATAATTTTTCCGCTTTTCAGTTGTGTATCTTTGTAGTGCATATCGCCGCTGCCGTAAAGGTGCATTTTTTTCTGATCGAGAAAAAAGATGATGGAGTCTTTAGCCGATGAATAAATGATGGAATCGATGTCTGTACTTTTTTTAGTTGAGTCGACAACGAAAGAACTATCTGCCTTGGTAAGTAAAGAATCGCCGGGAAAAATAGATTTTAATGAATCGC
This sequence comes from Ignavibacteria bacterium, assembly GCA_030693705.1. Classification (GTDB taxonomy): domain Bacteria; phylum Bacteroidota; class Ignavibacteria; order Ignavibacteriales; family Ignavibacteriaceae; genus UBA1563. The sequence goes on from JAUYAB010000056.1 coordinate 21,850, forward strand.
TTTGCGAAAAAAGCGACAGAGTAAAAAAAAGAAAACAGAAACTGATCTTTTTACCCATGTTTTCCCTTCTCAATTCCTTTGGAGGAAAACAGAGTTAAAATTCGAATTGTTATTCCTAACGTAAAGATCATAAATGTGAGAAACGCTATCCAAAAATTTGCATCGAGTGAATTTTTTCCGTTGAAGTTAATTTCAATGAGATCACGAAAGAGAACAAAAAAGAAGAGCAACAAAGCAGCATTTATCATATTTATATAAAACGAAATTGTATCCAACGTACTCTCCCTTCTTTCCGGAGAGAGCCAGAATGCCTTATTCGGAATATTTACTGCCGAGTCAGGAAGTTTGCGGATAATAAGCGAAATGCCTGCCATCAACAGAAAAATAAAAAGTGAAAGTAAAATCTGCGTCCAGAAAAAACTTTCTTTTGTTGACCATCCATCCGCTTTCCCGCCGGCTCCAAAATGGGTTATCACATTATTATTCAATGAAGGCAATACCAGCCATGCCTGCACTATAATGGCAAGAAAGAGAAGAAAAGAAACAAGCAGCAAAATATTTTTTTTGTTCATCTTAAATTGAATAAAACACCAATGATGACGCGCCTTTAATACCGGCTTCATTTTTTAATTTCGCCGGAAAAACTTTACACCGCGGAACTAACGATTTAAGCACCCGCTGCTTCAAAGAGATTTCGATATTATCAAGAAGCAGTTTTCCGAATCCTGCAACACCGCCGCCGACAATGTACGTTCCGACATCAAGTAAATTTGATACCGAAGCTAAAGCGAAGCCGATATTTTTCCCTAAGTTTTTTATCACCTCGTTCGCAAACGGATCGCCTAATTCTGCGGCTGAGCTAATTACTTTCGGAGTCAGCGCGTTAAAGTCATCGCTAATCAGTTCAACAATTTTCGAATCCTGGTGATTTTTCAATCCTTCTTTTGTACTTTGAATTAAGTAACTGTTCCCGGCGTAAG
>JAUYAB010000066.1 GCA_030693705.1 Ignavibacteria bacterium
AGAAAAAGAATTAAAAAAATACCCCAAATACAAACCCAGTGGCGTTGAGTGGATTGGTGAGATTCCGCAAGAGTGGGAAGCAAAGAGATTAAAATATTTTCTTACTCGAAATGATGGTGGAGTATGGGGGGATGATTACGATGGTATACAAAAAAATGCTACCAAAGTTTTTCGTTCGACTGAAATTAATATAGATGGTTCTTGGAACTTTGACGAAGAGCCTGCACTTCGAGTTCTTTTAGATCACGAAAAAGAAAAAGCTCTTTTAAAAGAAGGAGATTTATTAGTTACAAAGTCAAGTGGAAGTCAACTACATATTGGTAAAACAGCATTAGTTACTAAAAGGATTGAAGAACAAAATTGTTGTTACTCTAATTTTATGCAAAGGTTAAGACCGTTTAACATAGAAGCATCAAAGTTTCTTCACATTTTTTTGAATAGTAATTTAGCGAGAGATCAATATAATTATCTTAGTAATTCAACAACTGGTTTGGCGAATTTATCAGCGGGATTGCTCAATGACATACTTCTTCCTTGTCAAAGAACTGAAGAACAAACCGCCATTGCCAATTTCTTGGATGAAAAAACCGTAAAGATTGACACGCTGATTGAGAAAAAGAAAAAACTAATTGAACTCCTTAAAGAAGAACGAACGGCGGTAATTAACCAAGCTGTTACACGCGGCATTAACCCAAAGGTAAAACTAAAAGAGAGCGGAATAGACTGGTTGGGCTTAATCCCCGAACATTGGGAAGTGAAGAAAGTTGGTTATTTGTCATATATAACAAAATTGACTGGTTTTGAATATACCCAAAAGTGGGAAACTTCGAATGATGGAGAAATAATTGCTATACGGGGTTATAATATACGAGAGGGATTTTTGGATATTAGTAAGGTAGAAAGAATTTCCCAAAAACTGTCAAATGAGCTTATTAGGTCAAAATTATTCAAGAACGATATCGTCTATCCTTGTACTGGGACAATTGGTAATGCTGTGTTAATAAGGGAAAACGATAAGTATCATATAAATCAAAATATTGCAAAAATTACCCCCAAAAAATTAATTCACCCGAGATTTTTATTGTGGTCGTTACTTTCTTTTGGTGTAAAAAGTCAGATTCATTTTAATAATGTATCACAGATGCAACCAGTAATTCTGATAGGTGAACTAAGGCAGATAAAGATAACATGCCCTAAAAATATTCATGAACAACTCCAAATCGTTCAACACATTGAAACAGAAACTAAAAGAATAGACGGCACAATAACCAAAACAGAAAAAGAGATAGAACTGCTTGCGGAATACCGCACGGCGTTAATAAGCGAAGTAGTAACGGGAAAAATTGATGTCAGTAATAAAGTGTAAAATGTCATTGAGTTTGTTATTTTTAAATGTAAAACAAATAACCTTTCTTAAAATGAAAGGAGGAAAGAATGAAAACAATCGCACATAAGAACGAATTAGGATCTGGGATCTATACTATTCCTGATATAAGCCGTTTGTTAAAGATTGACCGCAGAAAAGTTACCCACTACATTTCGGCATATTGGGATGAAAAAATTGGGAGAAAACTTTTTAATGATACCTACACTTGGAGCGTAAATCAGCGAAACAAGGCAGTCAATTTTTATGTTCTCATTGAACTTTTTACTTTTTTTAGGTTACAAGAACTTGGTGTAAAAGCACGAACAATTCTTAAAGCAAGATGCAGCATTTCAAAGGAATTAAATTTAGATTATCCTTTTGCATCTTCCCAGTTACTAACCGATGGCAAAGAAATTTGGTATCGGTTCCAAAATGATATTGTCAATGCTGATGGAACAAGTCAAACTAATTTCGTTAGTATAATAGAAAATTTTGTGTCCAAAGTTGATTTTAGTGCTGATAGTCTTGCATATAGATTTTGGCCATTTGATAAAAATAAAAGTATCGTAATTGATCCTCATCATCAATTTGGGCAGCCAATAATTAATGGCACTAATATTAACGCTGAAGTAATTTACTCTATGTACAAAAGCGGTGAACCGATCTCTGCTCTTTCTATACTTTATGATTTAAGCGAACATGAAGTTAATGATGCTATTAACTTTTATAGATCAGCTGCTTAATGGAAATTTTTCTTGACGAAAATCTTTCAGAATACGTTGCTCATGCTCTTAACTTCCTTAACAAAGGTTATTTCAGCACCATACAAGTTCATTCCACAAAAGAAAAATTTGGTAAAGGTGTACCCGATGAAACAATTATACCAAGCTTAGGTGATTCTAATAGTGTGCTTATAACTAAAGACTTGAATATTCACAAAATGCGTTTGCAATATGAACTTTGTAAACAATACAATCTCGGCTTATTCTTTCTTAAACTTCCTAAAAACCAAGACAAACATTGGGCAATTGTTAAACTTCTAATCAATAATTGGGAGGAGATAATTCAAAAGGCCGAGAAAGAAGTAAAACCTTTCGCATTTACTTTACCTGTTAGGGGTAAAATGGAGAAACTCTAATTATGCTTTCATCTATTCACTCTGAATCAACATTCGAATCAGCGATCATAGAAAACCTAACCTCCAACGGCTGGTTTGAAGGTAACGCAAATGATTTCAGTAGTGAAATTGCATTGGATAAAAATGCTATTCTTGATTTTATCCAAACATCACAGCCACAAGAATGGGAACTATTAAAATCCTATTACAAAGATGAAGTTGAAAACAAATTCATCCAGCGCCTCTTTAAAGAATTGGATTTACGGGGAATGCTTGATGTTATTCGTCACGGAATAACTGATAGCGGTGTAAAATTCAAACTTGCCTACTTTAAACCAGATAGTGGGCTTAATCCCGATACACTAAAACAATATGGTCTAAATAAACACTATGTAACAAGGCAAGTTTATTTCTCTGCGAAAAACAAAAAAAGTATTGATCTTCTTCTTTCTCTAAACGGTTTGCCGGTTGCGACTATAGAACTTAAAAATCATTTCACCGGGCAAAGAGTAAAAGAAGCTATTGAACAATACAAAACCAGCCGCGACCCGAAAGAATTATTATTTCAATTCAAGAAAAGAGCCATTGTTCATTTTTCAGTTGATCCCGATGAAGTATATTTTACAACAAAACTTGAAAGCAGCGGAACAAGATTTTTCCCATTTAATAAAGGTTACAACAATGGCGCCGGAAATCCACCCGCAAAAGATTACATAACGTACCGTTCAGCATACTTTTGGGAAGATATTTTATCAGTTGATAGTTGGTCGGAAATTATTGGAAGATATGTTCACCTTCAAAAAGAAGAGTACACCGTTGAAGGGAAAAAGTATTATAAAGAAGCGATGTTGTTTCCTCGTTTTCACCAATTAGATGTTGTAAGAAAACTCATAGCAGATTCTAAAACCAAAGGTAGCGGTCAGAGATATTTAATAGAACATTCAGCCGGAAGCGGAAAAAGTAATTCAATTGCCTGGCTTGCTTATCGTTTGTCTTCCCTTTACGATACATTTGACAAAAAGATTTTTGATTCGGTAATTGTTATAACTGATAGAAATGTTCTCGACCAGCAATTGCAAAACACAATTTATCAATTTGAGCATAAATCCGGTGTTGTACAAAGAATTGAAGAAGACGCAAAACAGTTAGCGGAAGCTATTACTAAAGGTGTTAGCATAATAATTACTACACTTCAAAAATTTCCATTTGCTCTAAGTCATTTAGCGGAAATACCAAACAGAAAATATGCCGTGATAATTGATGAAGCACACAGCAGTCAAGGCGGAGAAGCCAGCCGTAAAATGACCGAAGCACTTGTTGGCAAAATTGTTTCTTTAGAAGATTCTGAAAAAGTTGAAAGTGAAATCGAAACCGGCACTCAAGATGAAGACGATTATATAAGAGAAATAATTCAGAAAAGAGGTCCACAAGAAAATATAAGTCTGTTTGCATTTACAGCAACCCCAAAACCTAAAACTCTTGAGGTCTTTGGAACTGAGAACAGCGAAGGCAAACCACAACCTTTTCATCTTTACTCAATGCGTCAAGCAATTGAAGAAGGATTTATTCTGGACGTACTTAAAAACTATACAACTTATGAAACTTATTATAGATTTAGTAAAACCATTGAAGATGATCCTGAATTAAACAAAAAGAAAGCCGTAAAAGCTATAGGAAGATTCGCTTCACTGCATCCTACAAATATTGCTCAAAAAACAGAAGTAATGGTTGAGCATTTTCGCCAAATAACGATGAAGAAAATCGGCGGGAAAGCCAAAGCAATGGTTGTAACAGCATCCCGTAAACACGCATTAAAATTTTATGTGGAGTTTAAAGACTACATCAAAGAAAAAGGTTACAAAGATATCAGACCGCTTGTGGCATTTTCCGGTTCTTTAATTGATGAGCTTTATCCTGATGGTGTAACTGAACCACAATTAAATAAATTCGGCGAGAAAGAACTGCCGGAAAAATTTGCCTCGAACGAATATCAAGTTTTACTCGTAGCAGATAAATACCAATATGGATTTGATCAACCGTTATTGCACACAATGTACGTTGATAAAAAGCTCTCCGGTGTAAAAGCGGTTCAGACATTATCCCGCTTAAACAGAACTTGTCCTGGTAAGGAAGATACTTTTGTGCTGGATTTTGCCAATGATCGACAGACAATTATCGATTCATTTCAGCCTTATTACGAAATGACAATGATGAGTGATACTACTGATCCAAATCATCTATATGATTTAAAAGGCAAAACAGATGCGGCTCAAGTTTATTTTCAATCAGAAGTTGACGCATTTTCGAAAATATTCTATAAACCGGGAAGTGCGTCAGTACGTGATCAAGGAAAATTGTACGCTTACATTGATCCTGCCGTTGATCGTTTCAAACAGTTGGATGAAGAGAAACAAGATGAGTTTAAGAAATCTTTAACTTCATTTACACGCATATATTCTTTCCTTTCTCAAATTATGCCCTTTCAAGATGTTGAATTAGAAAAGCTTTATTCATTTGGCAGATTTCTATTAACGAAACTTCCGAAAGTTGATTACACAGAAAGACTGAAATTAGACAATGAAGTTGCGTTGGAATATTATAGGCTTCAAAAAATTGCTGAAGGAGATTTAGTTCTTCAAGTACAAGGTAAACACGAACTTGACCCCGTTACTGAAGCTGGTATGGCAAGAGAAAAAGAAGAAAAGGATAAACTCTCAAATATTATTTCACTCCTAAACGATAAATACGATTTCAATTTCACTGACCAAGACAGATTGTATTTTGATCAAATAGAACAAGCACTTTATGAGAACGATGAATTAAAAGTCCGGGCAAAAAACAATCCTATAGAAAACTTCAAATATGCTTTTGATGAAGTATTTATTCAGACCTTGATAGACCGGATGGATGCAAATCAAGAAATCTTTGATAAAATAATGGTTAACTCTGATTTTAATAAAGATGTAAAAGAATGGTTGACAAAGAAAATCTATGAAAGGTTCAGAGAACCTGTAGAATAGGCTGTGTTCAAAACCATAATATTATTAGCGTACAATTGACCTTCCAATTCTTTTCTTTCCAATAATTTGCGATTTTGCGGTATGCAAAGTGAAGAAATAATTATTACACCGATCGGGTATGTTCGCTCAGAACAAGTTTACCGATATGAAACTCCACGGCAGGGAGTTTTGGCTAAGGGTAATATCTCCACCATCGAACTTCTTCCAAATAAAAATTATGAGCAGGCGGTAAAAAATCTAAACGGCTTTGACAGAATTTGGGTTCTTTACAACTTTCATCTAAATACTAATCCTAGTAACGGAAAACCTGGTTGGAAACCACTCGTTACGCCACCGCGGCACACGAGAGAAAAAATTGGAGTGTTTGCCACACGCGCTCCTTACAGACCAAATCAAATCGGGATGAGCTGTGTAAAACTTGAGAAAGTTGAAGGACTAAAAATTTTTATTTCGGAATCCGATATTCTTGACGGTTCTCCCGTAGTCGATATTAAACCGTATCTGCCGTATTCCGATTCATTCCCTAACGCTGCTACCGGCTGGGTTAAAAGCGGATTGGAAAATATTTATGAAGTCAAATTTTCAAAGAAAGCGGTGATGCAAACCGATTGGCTGAAGATGAATGCTAAGATCAATTTGGTAAATTTTGCGCGGCTTCAATTAGAGTTTAATCCCACCGATTTCTCTCGCAAGCGCATCGTTCAATTAAAAAGTAAAACGCAAGTTTCTTAACAATTTGTCATTTTAAGTAAGTGAAAATATTGAGATTGCTCATCACCAAAGTAAAAACATGTTGAAGAAATCTAATTTCTTCTTTGTCTTAATTTTTCTCGCATCTTTTGCGAGTTATGGGCAGAGTGTTTTCTTTCCAAATACTGAAAGAGAACTATCAAACGATTCTCTGGAATATTTTCAAGTAAGAACAGATACTCTGTTAAACAGTAAACAAGTAATAAGTTTTTTGGTCATCCCTAAAACCTCTTCCAATAAATTTCATTTCGAAATAAGTTATAACAAACCCGATCTGATGACCACAAGTTCGTTTGGAGAAATAAATAATGCGGCTGCCGCACTTAACGGCAGTTATTTTGATATGGATAGTATTGCCGGAGTTTGTTATCTGGAAGTGAACGATTCTGTTATCAACAGAACAAGAACACCAAAATTAAAATGGGCGAAACCGGATAGTATTATAAACGGAGTGGTGGTTATTACAAAAGAGAATAGGGTTTTGGTGATGAAAGCAAGATCGGAAAAGTTCTATGAAGCGTCAAAAGCAGAAAAAGCGGTGCTGGTCTCGGGTCCGTTGCTTTTATACGGCGGACAGAAGACACCATTAGCCGATATGAAATTTGTAACAAATCGGCATCCGAGAACTTTTTTGTGTACAACCGAGAACGATATTTTATTTATAGCCGTAGATGGAAGGAGCAGCCAGGCAGACGGAATGAATTTAATTGAAGCTCAGGATTTTTTAATCAGTTTTGGCTGTGAAGAGGCAATTAATCTGGATGGGGGAGGCTCTACAACTCTCTGGATTAAAGGGGAAGGGGTGATTAATAATACAAGCGATCTTACCGGCGAGAGACCAGTATCTAACGCAATATTAATTATGAAGAATGAGAAGTGATCATAACAAGAAATTGTGGTCAGAGGTTAATTCGTTAGTTGCATTGTTTGGAGATATAAGAATTTGTGATTTTTCTTTCTTAGTGAAACTAAGTGTATTCCGTGTCTTAGTGGTAAAAATTATCTTACCACTGAGGCACTAAGGACACTGAGAAACACTCAGAAAATATTCATTTCGGGTAAAGTGCTTTTCGTTATTCCATGCTTCAATTTCACTCAACATTGCCTCAAATTCCTTATATTTACAATAAAAATTTATAAAATAGGAACCGGATTTTATGGCTCAGCAAGATGTAATGGATAAAATTGTATCTCTCGCAAAACGGAGAGGATTTGTATTTCAATCAAGTGAAATTTATGGCGGCTTGAACGGCTGCTGGGATTACGGTCCTCTCGGCGTTGAGCTGTTAAGAAATATTAAAGAAGAATGGTGGAAAGCGATGACCTACCGCGATAATATTGAAGGACTCGATGCTTCAATATTGATGCACCCCCGCGTGTGGGAAGCTTCCGGACACGTTGAAAACTTTACCGATCCGATGGTTGATTGCAAGCAATGTAAATCCCGTTTCCGTGTAGATATTCTGGGTGAAATGATCCAGGAAAAGAAGAAGAAGAAGATTTTAGAAACATTACAACTAGATGGAGATTTTGATAAGTATTTGGAAGATGATGAAAAATCTTCACTTATACTCGCCGAGATCAATTGTCCTCAATGCGGCAACAAAGGAACGTTTACAGCAGCGCGTAATTTCAATTTAATGTTCAAAACATTTGTCGGTCCGGTTGAAGATGGCGGTTCCGTGGTTTATTTACGCCCCGAAACCGCGCAAGGTATTTTCGTAAACTTTCTTAATGTGCAAAGTTCGGCAAGACAAAAATTACCTTTTGGCATCGCGCAAATCGGTAAAGCATTCCGTAACGAAATTAATACAAAGAATTTTCTTTTCAGAACGCGCGAGTTTGAGCAGATGGAAATGCAGTTCTTTGTTAAACCGGTTAACGATGTTGAATGGTACGAGTACTGGAAAGCAGAACGGATCGCATGGTATAAATCTCTCGGCATGAACGAAAGTAAATTACAATTCCACGATCATCCAAAAAACAAATTGGCGCATTACGCAAAGGATGCAACGGATATCGAGTATCAGTTTCCATTCGGATGGGGAGAGATTGAAGGAATTCATAACCGTACAAATTTTGATTTGAGTCGGCATGAGGAATTTTCCGGTAAATCATTAAAATATTTTGATGAAGAAGCGAAAGAAAAATATATTCCATTCATTATCGAAACATCAGCCGGAGCGAGCCGTTCCTACATGGCATTTTTAATTGATGCATATTACGAAGAAGAAGTGAATGGTGAGCAGAGAGCAGTGCTTCGTTTACATCCAAAACTTGCTCCGATAAAAGCTGCGATCCTTCCTTTGGTAAATAAAGACGGTATGCCTGAATTCGCACGCAATATTGAAACCGATCTGCGGAAAAATTTCAAAGTATTTTTTGATGATAAGGGAGCAGTCGGCAGACGTTACCGCAGACAAGATGAAGCGGGAACACCGTTCTCAATAACGGTTGATACGCAAACACTTGCTGATGGAACTGTTACTGTAAGAGAACGAGATACGATGGAGCAAGTGCGTATTGCATCAACGCAGTTAAAAAATTATTTAGTTGAAAAGATATAATTGAAGAAAACTGATTTTAAGAAATAATGATTTATGCCACTAAGACCCAAAGACACAAAGAAAACACAAAAAATCCAAAATATTTTCGGGAGTAAAGTTGCGTGTCTTGGTGACTTTGTGGCAAACGGTTTTAGTTTGTTCCCATTTAAAACACTGAAACTTCAAATAAAACTTCTATTCTTTCTTATCATGTTTTCCTTTTCTGCATTTCCGCAGGATGCAAAGTTTGATTCAGTTGCTGCCACAGGAATAAAACAGATTTATAATGTTCAATTTGAAGATGCAGAGAAAACTTTTCGCTCATTAATTTCCGATTACCCTCAACATCCCGCCGGAAGATTTTTCCTTGCAATGATCGACTGGTGGAAGATCCTTTTAGACATTGATAACGAATCATTAGATGATCTCTTTTATCAAAAACTTGAAGATGTGATCTTTCAATGTGACGGCATTCTGAAAAAAGATGAGGGCAATATTGATGCTCTCTTCTTCAAGGGTGGAGCGATTGGATTCAGAGGAAGATTGAGAGCTGTGCGTGAAAGCTGGTTAAAAGCCGCCGATGACGGAAGAGAAGCTTTACCGATTGTTGAACGCGCCGCAAAATTAAATCCGAAAAATCAAGATGTACAACTTGGATTCGGTATTTACAATTATTATGCGGCTGTCATTCCGGATCAGTACCCGCTTGTAAAACCGCTGATGATCTTTTTCCCGTCCGGCGATAAAGCAAAAGGAATTGAGCAACTGAAGAATACTGCATTCAATGGGAAATATGCTAAATATGAAGCGCGATATTTTCTGATGACGTTAAATTTTCAATATGAAAATAATCCGTATGAAGCCGATACCTATGCAACGATGCTGACAACGCAATTCCCTAACAATCCAAATTTTGAAAGATGGATGGGAAGAATTGCGGTTAGAAAAGGAGAAGGGGAGAGGTACCACAAAATATTTTCAACGGTTCTTGAAAAGTGCAAGCAGAAGAAGAGAGGATATAACCAGACGGTTGAACGTGAAGCGAATTATTACGTTGGACTTTTCTTTAAATCAATTAATAATCCCGATTCTTCGATAATATATTTTGAGAAAAGTCTACAACTCTCATCTGAGTTAGATAAAGAAGAAACATCCGGTTTTCAGATTAACACTGTTTTATATTTGGGGATGATGTATGACGCATTGAATCAACGTGATAAGGCTAAGGAATACTATAACCGCGTGCTTGATATGAGGGAATATGGGTCATCAAGAAGTATGGCAAAACAATATTTGGAGAAACCCTTTAAAAACTAGTAGTAACTCCAACTCGGTGCATGGCTCCAATTTGTCCTAAAGAAGAGAAGGCATAATTAAACTGATAATCTTTAACTGTAACACCCAACCCGATTGCAAAGCCCGCTAAGCCGGCAAAATTTCCGATCTTCAATTCTGTTCTCTTTTCGTTATCTAAACCGGCTCGAAGTTTTAAAACTTTGCTCAATGTAAACTCGCCGCCGACAGTAAAGTTTTTGAATCTATTAAAAAACTTATTCTGATTTTCATTCAGTTTGTGGAAATCAAGAAAAAATCTTAACGGCAAATGAAGCAGTTTTTTTGAAGCCCCAACCGAAACATCAAGCGGTAGTTCTTCTTTGGTTGAAACGTATTTTGAAAGTTGTGTACCTACATTTGATATGGCAAATCCAAATGAAAGATTTTCATCGGGAATAAGATATTGCAAACCGATATCCATACCAACTGCGGTCGAACTATATTCCGCAATTCCGGAATAAATGAATTTTACATTTGCACCGTAAATAAAATTTTCGTCGATGAGCCCTGCATAAGCTACACTGAAAGCAAATTCACCTGCGCCGAATTCTCCATTTTTATTACCGTATTCATCGGTGCGTTCAAAAGTCCCGTCGTTAATGTATTGAACTGAAGCTCCAAATTTTCCGATGCCTTCAAAATTTCTAGATATGGAAAGGGAAGCTAAATTAATATCGAGCAAATGATTAACGTAAGAAAATGAAACAGGAGTTTCTTCTAGATTATAAATTCCGGCGGGGTTATAAAAAATCACATCCGGGTCATCGGTTGCGGCAACAAAACTTCCGCCAAGAGCAGCAGCCCGCGGGGATAGTCCAATGCGTAAGAATTCGTATGTATTGTTTTGTGCGTGAATAGTGGACATTGAAATCAATGAAATGATAATCAAAGTAATTGAGGCGCGAAGAAGAGCAAAGGAAAACCGTTTCATAAATCTCTCAAATTTCTTATACGATATTTAACTGAAAAAACAATCAGCAAATCGCCAAGGGGAACTAAAGAACATTTGCTTTTTGGTTCGCCGCGGCGAATTGCCTTTTGTAATTTCCATTTTAGTTTATTGTTTTTTGTCCCGGTTTCCAGTTACATGGAGTTAATTTACCGGTTTGTAATGCATCAAGTACGCGGAGAACTTCAGGAACATCTCTACCAACACCAAGATCGTTCACGCAAACCCACCGGATAGTGCCGGTTGGATCGACAATGAACGTTGCGCGGTAAGCAACTTTTTCAGGATCGGTGAGGATGCCTAATTCTTCCGCTAAAGATTTTGAAGTATCTGCGAGCAATGAAATTTTTAATCCTTTTAAATCGGGGTGACTTACTCTCCAACCGAGATGTGAGAATTCAGAATCAGTTGAGGCGCCGATTAAGACGGAATCCTTTTTTGTGAATTCTTCTACATGAGCGTCAAATTCCACAATTTCAGTCGGGCAAACGAAAGTAAAATCTTTCGGATACCAAAACATTACCATCCATTTATTTTCTTTTTTGTGATCTTCCGATGTTATATCTGCAAATTCTTTGCCTGATTCGATAGAAACAACTGCTTTTTTTGTAAATGTTGGGAAAGCTGAACCAACTGATAATACTCTATTTGACATTTTGTCCTCTATTTTGTTTTTTATTTATTTCGATGCAAATTTACAGCAAATGACTTTGTTAATCAAATGAATTCAGTGGTATATTTAATACCTAAAACGAAAGGATTTGTGATGGCAGTTTTTAAGAAAAGAATTCATTTTTTTGATGCAGATGCGGCTGGCGTGTTATTTCACGGAACTTATTTTAATGTCTGCCACAGTGTGTTCGAGTCGTATATTGCTTCACAGAACAAATACCATGAATATTTTTCTTCATCAGATTTCGGGTTTCCGATAATCCACACAGAAGCGACGTATTCAGCGCCCTTATTCCCGGGAGAAGAAGTTGAAATCAACCTTTCATTAATCGAAATTAAAAATTCTTCCTTTTCACTTCTTTATAAGATTAAAAAGCAAAACGGAGATATTGCCGCCGAGATAAAAATTGTGATCGTTTCTATTGAAAAAAAGAAATGGCAGAAAATTGCTCTTCCGCCATTTGTAAGAGAAATGTTGAACCAGTTGTAAACCTTATTTATAATTCACAAACTGTGTTGGGAAATCGAGATCGGCTGTTTTAATAAGATTTTGTACAGCTTGCAGATCATCGATCTTTGGCGCCTGCACTCTAACTTGTTCATCTTGAATTTGCGCCGTCACTTTCAGTTTGGCGTCTTTTATGAGTCCGGTAATTTTCTTTGCATTCTCTTTTGAAATACCGCTCTGAAGATTAATTTTTTGTCTTAATCTTCCGTTTGAAGCTGGTTCAGGTTCTTCCATTTTTAACGCTTTAATTGAAATTCCACGTTTGATAAACTTAGTTTGAAGTATGTCGATGCTTTGTTTGCGGGAGTAGTCATCCTTTGTGTTCATCAAAATAAATTTATCTTTTTTGTTCAGCTCGATTGTTGTCTGCGAATCTTTCAGATCATATCTCTGCTGAATTTCTTTTATTGCCTGGTTAACGGCGTTATCCACTTCCTGAAAATCGATTGAACAAACAATATCAAATGCATGATTTTGTGCCATAACTTATTTACTCCATATTATTTTGAAACTGAAATAGAAGCATCTTCAATTAAAATTTTGTAGGAATAACCGGCTCCGAAATCTTTATTCAAGGCAACTTTTCCTTTAACAATAATAATATCGCCAACCTGAGCAATATCTTTGGAAGTTACCAGCAAATCGAATTCACCGTTCGCGTTAGTTCCGTCTTGAATATGGATCCAGTTTTTATCCAAAATTCCCCCGTTGAATTTTGTTACTTTCCCTTTAACAGTTACAGGTTTTCCGTTAAGTGTTTCTTTTTGTTCCAGGATTTGTGCAACCGTTTTGCCGCCTGCTGCCGGTTCAATTGAAATTTCTTCTTTTTGAAGAGTTATTCCTTTAACGTGTGGATTATTTCCCATAGCATTTTGATTTGCCGGAGCAATGGTCTTGCTGATATCCTGGACGAACAAAATAGACGGGAAGTCTTTTTTCAAGGTTTCGCTGTGGAAGTTTTTCATTTCCATACTTTTTGAATAGTAAACCATCTCGTCGACTTCAACAGGCAATTGAGGAACCGCCATCCAATATTCTTTATCATTTTCTTCAACCCGCAAATAAGTGTAGTTAGATGCATTCATATGTTCCAATACTTTTGCAGCATGATAACCTTCCGGTAAGGGTTGAATATTTTTCTCTTCTTTTTTGCAGCCTGCAAATAGTAGCACCGATACACTGAATACGATCAATAAATTTCTTAAAAACATTTTAATTCCTTTTAATTTGTAAAATACTATTCAAATATAAGAAAGAGTTGGTGATTGATGAAGGCAAAAGTAAGTAGAGAATAGTTTAGCACAGAGTAGAAATATAATCTCCATGAATTCTGGATCTAAATTGCAATAATCTTTTAATTTTGCATCTATAAAATTGTAATTCAACCATCAATAACTTATTTTTGATTTGTAAATATTTCGGGGCGTAGCGCAGCCCGGTTAGCGCGCTTCGTTCGGGACGAAGAGGTCGGGAGTTCGAATCTCCCCGCCCCGACATGTTTTTTTACACTTATATACTTTTTTCTGCGACTCTCAATCGATACTATTCAGGTTCAACAAACAATCTGGAACGAAGACTTTTTGAACATAATTCTGGTCAAAATAATTCAACAAAACATGGTACTCCTTGGACTCTTGTTTTTTCTTCTTCTTTTAATTCCCGAACCGAAGCGCTGCAGAAGGAAATGGAAATAAAAAATCGTGGCGCTAAACGGTTTCTTGCAGCCCAAGACATCTTACCCGGTTAGTGCGTGGCGCTTTGGCGCCAAGATCGGGAGTTCGAATCTCCCCGCCCCGACATGTTTTTACCGTCTTTTCATTTTTTTTCTCTTAACTTTGGGGCAGTGGATCTTAACTGAAACCTAATACCACTTAGTCCAAACAAAATCAATCCACCTCTCCAAAAAAATCGTAAATTTGTCTTCAAATTATTAAAATGTTCGTATAATGGAAACCTGGAAACGAAATTTATTTATACTATGGATCGCTCTCTTTTTTTCGGCGACGGGATTGAGCGCAGTTGTTCCATTTCTCCCATTATTTATTAGACAATTGGGTGTAACTAATCTTTCAGAAACTTCTCAATGGAGCGGTTACGTTTTTTCGGCGCCGTTTATTGTTTCGTTTTTCGTAATTCCATTATGGGGAAGTTTAGGGGATAAATATGGACAAAAAATGATGACCTTACGGGCAGTTTTTGGTCTTTCGATAGCGCTTTTCCTCATGGCGCTTTCTCAGAATGTGGTTCAACTTTTTATTTTTCGAATGTTGCAAGGGGCTTTGAGCGGATTTTATCCTGCTGCATTAGCGTTAGCCGTCTCAACGGCGCCAAAAGAAAGAACCGGTTATGCTTTAGGAGTGATACAATCAGCAAGCACTTCCGGTAATATCGTTGGTCCTCTCTTCGGTGGTTTACTCTCCCAGCTATTCGGATTTCGGCATGTTTTTGTAATAGTGGGTATAATCATTTTAGTGTGTGCATTTTTAATTCTTTTTTATTTAAAAGAAGAAGAAAAAAAAGGAGGCGATAAAGAGACCACGTTTTCTGTTATGGAAAATTGGAGGTATGTTTTTTCAACCAGGCAAATTTTACTTGCGGGAATATTAATTCTGATGAGTTCATTTGCGGTTTCCCTTCTTGCACCAATTTTTGTACTTTATGTCGAAACTTTCAAAATTGACGCTGCGTCACTCCCGCTGATAACGGGAATTTTGTATAGTATTCTTGGCTTATTTGCAACGTTATCTTCGCTGCTTTTAGGGAGGCAAATAGATGAAAAAGGGTTCCGAAAAAATCTAATTCTTTCATCAACAATAATTGGAGTGATGTTTATCCTTCATTTTTTTGTTTATCAAATCTACTATTTAATCCCAATTAGGATTTTGCTTGGTTTTGGTTTTGGGTTCCTCACCCCGGTCTTGTTTACTGCACTAAGTAAAAAAGTTGTTATTCACCGGAAGGCGGGAGTGATGGGGATCGGATCGAGCTTTCAAATTTTGGGGAATATGATTGGACCGGTCAGTTCGGGTTTTATTGGCGCAATGTTCGGAGTACGCTATTCTTTTGTACTTGCCGGAATTATTTTTCTGTTAATTACTTTGATAAGTTTAAAATATGTAAAGGAATGAACTAACTGCTATTTCCCAAATCTAAACTTTATAAAAACCATCGAAGCATAAATAAGAATATAGATTGGCAAACCTATCCATGCCCCAACAATTCCAAAATGAAAATAAACTCCAAGAATGTATGCGACCGGAACAAAAATAAGAATGTTTGAAACCACCTCCGCTATCATCACAAACATCGATTTCCCGCTTGCCTGTAAGGTGTTTGCAAGCACCACGCCAATTCCATAAAAGATTTGTGCTACTCCTGCAATTCGCATCGCAGGTACGGCGGTTGCAATTATTGGTTGTTCGTTTGTAATCAGGTTTAACAAATATTTTGGGAAAAAGACATAAATGAATGAAAGAGAGAGGGTGTATAGTGTCGCTATCTTTGCTGTTTCAAATGCATATTTCCTCGCTAAAAAAAAATTTGAAGCTCCAAGACTATTTCCTACAAGTGTTTGTGCTGCAATTCCAAATCCGAAGCAGGGAAGAAAGGAAATAAACAAAACACTCACAATCGCTTGCGATGCAGCTTGCTCGCGTAACCCAATTAATCCGGTGATTGAAATAAAAGATAAAAATCCGATCAAGATAAAAACATTTTGGAATGAAACCGGAAGCGAAATCTTGTATAAGGAACGAATTATTTTTAGTGAGAAGTTTAATCGTCTGTACAGAAAATATTTTACCCGGTATCCCGCATTTAGCGAAAAGAAAAAATAGAATGAAGCATCAAACAGTGTTGCTAACGTTGAACCTAAACCTGATCCGGCAACACCCATCGCAGGCAGTCCAAATTCACCATAAATTAAAATATAATTGAAAACGATATTTAAAAGATTGGTGAGAATGCCGGAGATCATAAAAATTTTTGTATTCCCAATACCGAAATAAAAACCGCGATACGAAACAGTAATAAGAAAAAGTGGAAGACCGAGAAGTCGGAAATAAATAAATTCACCTGCCAGTCTTCCGACGTTGGGGTCTTTGGCAAAAAGTTGGGCAAATGGTTCAGAGAAGAAAATTCCGAGGAAAGTAACAATCAACCCGATGAAAAATCCTACATAGATTGAGTTCTGTAAAATTTTTCCGATTTGCGGATAATTTTTTTCTCCAAAGGAATTGGCTGTAAGCACGTGAGTTCCGGTCGCCAAGCTTGAAAAAAAACTAACAACAGCCCAAGTTGCTAAGACTCCAATTCCCATTGCAGCTAAGGTGTATTCGGGATTATCGAGTCGCCCGACCATAGCAGCATCAACTAAAGAGAGAACCATTTGAGTTGATAATCCGGCGATTGCAGGTAAAGCTATTCGGAGAATAGTTCTAAAATATTGTTTATCAGGTAATATCATTTGAAAGTAAAATTAGCAAAGGAACAGGAAATAAAAAATTTTTCTAGGAATAATTTGATATTGCATCCCGATTCTTTAAATTTGAGTTGTTGATTTGGGGCTATAGCTCAGCTGGGAGAGCGCTTGAATGGCATTCAAGAGGTCAGCGGTTCGATCCCGCTTAGCTCCACAGAAAAAAATCCCGAAAAATTTGGGATTTTTTATTTTTAAAGTGATTGAAGTTCAGATTTTTTCTTTATCAGTTACGATAGATGAAAAATATTTGCAATGATACGATGGAATTTGTGAATTGATTTCACCGGTTCCGCATACATCAGAATGCACTTTTTAGATACCAGGTTTAATCCCAACTTTTCAGCTTCGGCTATAATCTCTTTCGATTCACATCCTTGTTGAAGCCAGACGTTTTTTAATCCGACAGATGAAATCTCATTAATGATTGAGGGGATATGCTTTGAAGCAACAGAAACGAAAACTCCATCAACTTTGTTTTTGATCGATGATAAATTTGGGGAACAGGGAATTCCTTCAATCTCTTTTTCCGTTGGATGAATTGCTAGAACAGTGTACCCGCGTGAAGTCAATTCCTTGTAAGCATAATTCCCGAACTTACCTTTTGTTTTTGATACTCCGATCAAAGCTAAGTTTTTGTTTTTGATAAAATCACTAATCGCTTGTTCCATATTGAAATTCTAAAATTGTTATTTAAAAATAAAAAAAGCTGTCCGAAGTGCGACAGCTTTTTTTGAAAAATAATGATACAAGAATTATTTAAGAAGGAGCATCTTCTTGTTAATCGATTGTCCGTTAAGACTAATATTATAAATATAATTACCAGAACTTAAATCGCTTGCATTTAAGGAGACGGTATAATTGCCGGCTTCTTGAAATTGATTTACAACTTCTTTGACCTTTTGACCAAGAGTGTTGAAGATCGCTAATGTAACAACACCGGACAGAGGCACACTATAACTGATTGAAGTTGAAGGGTTAAAAGGATTCGGGAAATTCTGCCCTAAAGCAAATGTTGAAGGTGTTTGACCTGCGGAAACATTTACGACGTTTGAATAAAAGAATGTTCCGTCAAAATCAACTTGTTTCAATCTATAAGAATAAGCGGAGTTTGCATTAATGTTTTTATCTGTAAAAGAATATGAAGAGAAGTTTGTTGTTGTTCCATTCCCTTTTACAAAGCCGATTTTAACAAAATCACTGTTCGCTGATTTTCTTTCAACATCAAAACCGTTATTGTTTTTTTCGGTTGCTGTTTTCCAAGCCAATTCAACATTTCCATTAATTGAATTTGCTGAGAAGGCTGTCATTTCTACAGGAACAGCGGCAGGATTTAAATTTGTCCAGGCATCTGTGCCTGTTGCTCCATTTGCAACTCTGATACCATCAAAAGCACCACTAGGATTTGTGATAGTCCGATTGTTCCAAATAACTGAACCAATACCACCGGCTATAGCCTGATAACCATCGAAGTCAGGATCAAGAGTTCCACCGCCAAGATGTTGAATCTCAGCAGTATTAACGTTTGGTTCAGAAGCAGTAATTGCAGGATTTACCCACAGATAACATTCATCATCATAACCTTCAACTGCAGGTTGAATACCTGCTGTATGGAATACATATTTTTCTACAACAAGATATGTCTGGTTCAAATTCAGAACAGTAGTTCCCCAATGTATTTTCCAGTTAGTGGTAGTTTGTTTAGATACTCCGATGTTGAAACCTGTACCGTTTTTTCTTGCATATAATTTTGGAGACAAAGCGGAAGTTGATCCGGCTGCATCACCAAGAGTTAAAAAATAACCCATTGCAGTAGCGCTGTCTGCTGTGGCTGTCAGTCTAAGTAAAAATGAGAAGTAAACAGTGGTTCCGGTATAACTTGTTATAGGGGTTGTGAATAATTTAAAAACTCTGCTAGAAGTAGCAACCCCAACAGGCATAACTACATACTCACCACCGCCGCCATTATAACCTTCGTATGTTAATGGGGTAGCATTATCAACTGTTGCATCTGGACCTGTGCCTCCTTTAGTCCAACTTGATTGTCCAGCAAGATTCGTTGCGGTAGTTAGACCTGTGAAATCATCAGAAAATGTTTGACCAAAATTATTGGAGCTTACCAATAATAAAAACAAGATGAATAAAAAGTACTGTTTCATCATGATATTCCTTTTTTATTTAATGAATTGTAACTCTTGAAGTAAATATAAAAAAATAAATATTAAACGAACATTAAAAAATTGTTAATTATTTTTCTTTAAACAGTCTTCTTATAATTCCAAATTGCTAACCCGTTAAACACAACTGCAAAACCAGTAATAATAAGAAAGTGATATCGCAAAGCCCAGAAGCTGCTTCCTTTTAATACAAGCATTCGCATCACTTCGATTAAATAACTTACCGGATTTATATATGTTAGATAGCGTGCCCAATCAGGCATATTTTCCGTCGGTGAAAACAATCCACCGAGCAAAATAAAAACCAGCATGAAAAAGTAAGCAATAAACATTGCCTGCTGTTGTGTTTCAGCATAGATTGATGTGAGCAGTCCAAAACCGAGGAGCGCTACTAAATAAACTCCGGCAAAAAGATATCCAATCCAGAAACTTCCTTCGGGATAAATTCCATAGACAATAAAACTAATCACAAAGCCAATAGACATAACAATTAGACCAAGAACCCAAAAGGGAATTAGTTTACTCAATATAAAGTGATATTTTTTTATTGGTGATACATTTAGCTGCTCAATGGTTCCCACTTCTTTTTCCTTAACAATATTTAAGGATGACATGAGATACCCAACCAAAGTAACAAGCAACGCCAAAACTCCCGGAACAATAAATTTTTTATAATTCATTTGAGAATTAAACCAGTTTGAACCGGTAATTTCAATCACTGGAATTGTATTGAAGCGTGATTGAGGAAGCCATTCGGCGCGTACGTCATTATTAAAATCTTTTATAATTAGATTAGAATAGGCAACCGCAAGTCCCGCAGTTTGTCCGCTTATGGCATTTGCGGCAATCACAATTTTTGTTTCACTCTCTCTGATGAGATCACGCTCGAAACCTTGTGGAATTTCTATGATCAAATCAGCAACATCTTTTTCCACTTGATCAAGCGCTTGATCGTATGTTTCAGAATAATCCGTCAGTTGAAAATATCCTGAAGTGGTAAATTTATTTATCAACTTTCTTGAGTACTCCGAATGATCGTGATCGACCACGCTGAGAGTAATATTTTTCATTTCATAGGTTGCCGCGTAGGGAAGAAGAATAAGCTGAATTAAGGGGAGCGCAAAGATCATTCTTAAAATGAGTTTGTTACGGAAGATTTGTAAAAATTCTTTTCTCAATAAAAATAGAAGTGTTCTCATTACAACCTAATCTTAAATCGTTTTACACTTATGGTTAAAAATATGGCTGTCATCATTAGAAGTATTAACAGTTCTTTCCAGATTTGTGTTATATCTATCCCTTTTATCATCACGCCTTTAACGATTATGATATACCATTTTGCCGGAACAAAATTTGAAAGAACTTGCAGAACCAACGGCATGTTTGCTATCGGGAAAGCATATCCGCTTAACATTACTACCGGAAACATTAATCCGAGTAATGAAATCAACATCGCCGCTTGCTGTGTATCGGTAACCGTTGAAATTAACAACCCCAAAGAAAGTGCACAAAAGATATATAAAATTGTAGAACCAATCAGCAGCAACAGACTTCCTTGGATTGGGAGACCAAGCACAAATACACTTAAGATCAAAATGGTAGCCACATTTATTAGCGAGATAATGAAGTAAGGAATAACTTTGCTGATAATTACAAGCCACGGTTTCATTGGTGAAACAAGTAGAATTTCCATTGTACCCAATTCTTTTTCTTTTACTATCGCAATCGAAGTCATCATTGCAGAGATGAGGAGCAAAATCATTCCCATTACACCGGGAACAGAAGTGTAAGCGCCTTTTAACTGCGGATTGTAAAGCATTCGCATTTCTGTTTTAATTGTGTAGGGAAGATTGTTCTGTTGATTCAGTTCACTCTGATAATCCATTACAATTGTGCTTATATAATTTGTAAGTGTTGTTGCCTGGTTGGGATCGGTTGCATCTGCAATAATTTGTAACTGCGCTTTGTTCGTATGCACCAGTTCATTTTGGAAATTTTGTTGAAACACAATTGCCACTTTTATTCTACCGGTCTTGAATGCTTTTTCAATTTGCTGATTTGTTTTTAATGTTCTGTCAATATCAAAGTATTGGCTGCTTTCAATTCTTGTAATTATGTTTTGTGTTGCTTCATCTTTAGCGTTATCTAAGATTGCAATGTTTGTGTTGCGGACTTCATTTGTTATTGCAAATCCGAAGATTAATAACTGAATAACGGGCAGACCAATCAACACTAACATCGATCGTTTATCGCGAAGTATGTGATGAAATTCTTTTTTTATAAATGTGATTAATTGTTTCATAATTTTCTTTTCTTAAATTCCATGCAGCTTTACAAGAGAAATATCTCTCGAAGAGAGCTTAATCTCCTCGCTGAGCTCCGCGAGCGAGCCTCAAAAAAACATCATCCATAGATATTGCATTAAATTGTTTTTTCAGTTCAGCAGGCGAATCGAGCGCTTTAATAACTCCATCCACCATAATTGAAACGCGGTCGCAGTATTCGGCTTCATCCATATAATGAGTTGTAACAAAAACCGTTATTCCGTTGTGCGCGGCTTCGTAAATCATATCCCAAAATTGTCTGCGAGTGATTGGATCAACCCCGCCGGTTGGCTCATCAAGAAAAACAATTTTGGGCTCGTGTAAAATCGCAATGCTGAAAGCAAGTTTTTGCTTCCAGCCAAGGGGGAGCGAACCAACAAGTTTATCTGCTTCTTTGTAAAGATTTAATTTTATAATTAACTCGTTACTTTTCGTTTCGATCTGTTTGCCACTCAATCCGTAAATCCCACCGAAGAGATTTATGTTTTCTTTTATTGTTAAGTCTTCATACAAAGAAAATTTCTGACTCATGTAGCCAATATTTTTTTTGATCTGCTCTGTTTGCTTATAAACATCAAAGCCGGCAATTTGCGCTTTGCCGTAACTTGGTTTGGAGATTCCGATCAACATTTTCATTGCAGTAGTTTTGCCCGCGCCGTTTGCGCCGAGGAATCCGAAAATCTCTCCCTTGAAAACCTCAAAAGTTATTTCGCTTGCCGCGATGAAATCGCCAAACTTCTTCGTGAGTTTGTCTGTCTTTATTACTACTTCTCTATTCATAATATTTTAATCATTTCAAAAAGCCATTTCATTTGGGAAGGGTTGGGATGGGCTTTTCATTAACTGCATGAAACAGTCTTCAATTCCGGGTTCAATTTTATTTATTGCTGCGTTTTTGTGTCCTCTTACCAAAAGATATTCTTCCAACTCCGCCATGCTTTCTTCTGTTAGAGTTAGGTGATGATTCTCTCCGAACGCAAAACAGCTTTCTGTTTGCGGAAATGCGCGAAGATCATTCAAGAGAGTAAACATATTTTCAGAATGCACGGAAAAAAGATTTCTGCCGAACTGTCTTACAATATTTCCCGGTGTATCTATTGTCATGATTTTACCATCCTGCATTAACGCAATTCTATCGCATAGCTTTGCTTCATCCATGTAAGGAGTAGAAACAAGAATAGTGATGCCCTGTGCTTTTAGCCGCTTCAGCATTTCCCAAAATTCTCTTCTGGAAACCGGGTCAACACCGGTTGTTGGTTCATCAAGAAACAAAATTTTGGGTTTGTGGATAAGTGCGCAACTCAATGCAAGTTTTTGTTTCATTCCACCACTAAGTTTTCCGGCGCGGCGTGTTTTAAATGGTTCAAGTTGTTTATAAATATCTGCAACTAAATTATAATTTTCTTGAATAGTTGTGTTGAAGATTGTCGCAAAGAATTCGAGGTTTTCTTCAACTGTTAAATCTTGATAGAGAGAAAATCTGCCCGGCATATATCCGACTATGTCCCTAATCGCTTTATAATCTTTCACAACATTGTAGCCAAGAACTTTTGCCTCGCCTTTATCGGCAAGAAGAAGCGTTGTGAGAATTCTAAAGATGGAAGTCTTACCGGCTCCATCCGGACCGATCAATCCAAATAACTCTCCTTCTTCTACAGAAAAAGAAACATCGTTAACAGCGGTAACTGTTGTTTTTTTTGTTGGATAAGTCTTAACAATATTTTCTAATTCTACGGCTTTCATATTTAGAATTTTAATTCTCCGTACATACCAATTTTCAAATAACCGTCGTTAATAACTTTTACTTTAATTGCGTAAACAAGATTAGCGCGCTCGTCTTTTGTTTGAATTGTTTTTGGTGTGAATTCTGCTTTTGAAGAAACCCAATAGATTTCGCCGCTCATTTCTTTTTGTTCGCCGTTTCCTTTATCAACAAACACTTTCACTTTTTGACCGAGTTTTACCTCCCCAAGCTGATTGCCGTTGATGTATGCGCGCAAGGTCATTGTAGAAAGATCG
>JAUYAB010000070.1 GCA_030693705.1 Ignavibacteria bacterium
CAAACTTTATATCAAGTTCTTTCTTCAGGTTTGTAGTGTACGTTTTCGCCGCTTCTTCATAAACTCGTTTAGTCACGAAGGCTTTAATCCGATCGTGAGCTTTGAGATATTCACTTTCAATTACAAAAGGATTTTGTTTTATGTCTTCCACCTTGATAATACTGTAGCCGGTCACCGTTTTTATTGGTTTGGAAATATCGCCCACTTTCATCGAGAAGGCTGCTTCTTCAAAATTCGGGTCCATTTCGTCAATAGAAATATACCCGAGATCGCCGCCATTCTCTTTTAACGTTTCATCATGAAATATTTCTTTTGCAAGTTCATCAAACGTTTTTCCTTTGTTAAGTCGATCATATAATTTCTCCGCTTCATACAATGTCGAAGCATAAAGATGTTTCACTTTTATTTTCGTGTTCATCTTTATGTACATATTCTTTATATCTTGCTCGCTGATGCTAATCGCCGGTTCAATAAATTGTTTAGAGAACGCATTCAACAACTCTTGCGTTTTAATTCTTTCTAATTCAGCCAAAGCTGATTTTGTTTTATCAATTCCTCTCTTCTTTGCGTCCGAAAGCAGAAGCTCATCATCAACCAGATTTTGTAAATATTTTATACGGGTATCGCCGTTATCCATTAAACCGATCTTCAACATTTTTTCGTTATAATATTTTTGGAATTCATTAAGCGTAATAATTTTTTTGTCGATGATGGCAAGCGTATCTAACGATCCATAATTAGATTGAGCCAATGTTATAGCACCCATTAAAAGAAATGAGAAAATCAATATTTTCATTTTCATCTCAAACATCTTCGCCTCTTCGTTTGAGTTTTTTATAATGCGTGGTCGAAAGTTCTCTCAGTACTTTTGCACTAAGCTCCGGAGTAATATCTCTTTGGGGTTCTGCAAGCATCTCATATCCAACCATATATTTTTTTACCGATGCAGAGCGTAACAGCGGCGGATAAAAGTGCATGTGAAAATGCCATTCCTTATGCGGTTTCCCATCGGTTGGTGCTTGATGGATTCCGGATGAGTATGGAAATGACGTTTTGAAAAGATTATCATACTTTACGGTTATAGTTTTTAAGGCGTCGGCAAACTCTTCAACTTCTGCTGATTTAAAAGCCAACATGTTCGCATACTTCTTTTTAGAAATGATAATTGTTTCGTAAGGCCACGTAGCCCAAAATGGAACGAGCACTACAAACAGAGAATTTTCATAAACGATTCTCTCATTCAACTTTAATTCGAGTTTTAAATAATCGTTTAATAGATTCCGATTATTTTTCCGGTAATACTGCACAAACTGTTTTAATTCTTTTGCCGGTTCGGTCGGGATGCTCTCTTGCGCCCATATTTGGCAATGGGGATGCGGATTACTGTTCCCCATAATCGCCCCTTTGTTCTCAAATATTTGCACGTGATTGATCTTCGGATGTTTGCTCAAATTTCTAAATTCACTCCTCCATGTTTCGATAACGGTTTGAATTTCTTTCTTACTCATTTCCGCTAATGTTAAATCGTGACGAGGAGAAAAATTTACAACGCGGCAAATCCCGATTTCATTTTGTGTAACTAAAAGATTTTTTGTTTCATGCGAAGCCGTTGGAATTTTTTCGAGAAGAGAGGAAAAATCATTTGTAAAAACAAAAGTGCTCTTGTAATTCGGATTACTCTCACCGTTTGCCCTTTTATTTCCGGGACATAAATAACAATCGGGTTCATATTTTGGACGTATAGTTTCTTCCACAGCAGAAACTTCACCTTGCCATGGACGTTTGGTTCTCTGCGGTGAAACGAGCACCCATTCGCCGGTTAAAATATTTTTCCGTCGATGCGGATATATGTTCTCAAACTGTTTCATTTACTTCCGAACTTACAATACTTGTTCCGGCACTTATTTTAGTTACATAAACCGTGGCTTCACGATTAAATTTTTCTTTATACTTTTTTGCAATTAATGAAGTAACCTCAGCAACCGCTTCATTTTCGATAATGTTTATCGTACAGCCGCCAAATCCGCCCCCCATCATTCTTGCGCCGTAAACTGCGGGAATGTTCTTTGTCTCATCAACTAAAAAATCGAGTTCGGGACAACTCACTTCATAATCTCTGCTCAGCCCTTCATGGGTTTGGTAAAGGAGAGAACCAAAGCTTTCCAAGTCATGGACTTTCAAAGCATCACACGCTTTTAACAATCTTTCATTTTCATCAACAACGTATTTGCACCTGCGATATGTCAGCGGTTCCATTTTTGTTTTAAACGATTCCAGCATTTCCGGTTGGACATCTCTCAAACTCCGAATGGCTGGAAATTCTTTTTTAATTATCTCTACACCTTTTGTGCATTCTTCTCTTCTTAAATTATATTCAGAAGAAGCAAGCGAATGAGAAACATTTGTATTGAAGAAGACAACCGAAACATGGTCATAATCGAACGGAACAAGTTCATACTCAAGCGAGCGGCAATCAATGCAAAGTGCATGTTGGTCTTCTCCAAAAATATTTATAAACTGATCCATGATGCCGCAGTTAACTCCGACAAATTCGTTCTCTGCTTTTTGTGCAAGCTTAACTAGCGAAAGTTTATCAATTTCTAAATTAAAAAGATGATTCAACGCAAAAGTCAATCCGGCTTCAATTGCTGCGGATGATGAGAGACCCGCACCGATTGGAATATCTCCGCCGAAGACGCAATTAAATCCTTTTAAATTGTATCCCGCTTTTATTAGTTGATCTACTACACCCATCAAATAATTTGGCCAACCTTTTTCTGATTTTACAATCCGATCCAACGTAAATTCATGTTCTTCGTGCAGATCAGCAGCAACTAATTTGCATGTTCTATCGGTGCGCTGAGCAATTGCAAAGTAAACCGCTTTATCTATCGCTGCAGGAAGAACAAATCCCATATTGTAGTCGGTGTGTTCCCCAATTAAATTCAATCTTCCGGGTGAGCGGACAAGAATCGGTTCGACTTCGAAAAGATCTTTATAAATTTTTTCTATCGTTCGGAGTGCATTCATAACAACTCAAACCGTTTCTTTTCTAGTCTTGAGATACATAATTCCGCCAAACAAAACCATTATCGCTCCCCACCAAATATCGGGATGAATTTCACTCAACACCGTTGTTCGTTGCGATGGATTGAAGAGAAGATAAATTCCATTCAACAAGATCAATGCTCCAATCACCAAGAGAATGAGTCCGACGAAATACCAGATAGGTTTCATTTTATGTTCTAACATAATTTCCTCTTTCTACCAAAATAAAAGATTAAGAATAATTAAAACGATCAACGAGATTAGCGCAACAAACTCAGGGCGTTTAATAAAAGGAATCGCTTGATCGTGATTTTCTTTGGTTAAACCTTTTACAAGCCCGACCAACTCTGCTTTCTCTCTTTTCTTTGTAAAGAGACTGATAACAATGGTAACGACTGCGCAGATCAACCAAGCCCACCAAGCCCGCCAGAAGTTTGCAGCCATGTCGCTCTGAACGTTTGACATCGTAATAATGCTTTCGTTGAACCAACTGAATTTTACGGCGAGATACATCGTAAAAGAAGAAAGCATTCCGGCAACCAATCCCCAGAAAGCGCCGTTTGGAGTTATCCACCAAACGAACATTCCAAGCAGCATCGTTGCAAAAAGCGGCGCGTTCACCCATGAAAAAATTGCCTGCATATAATCCATAATACTCGGAAAACTTTTCGCCCAATATGCAGTTACTAACGAGAGAGCAACTCCAACCAAGGTCGAGATTCTTCCCATCCAAAGCAAATGAGCATCGGAAGCTTTTTTATTTAGCACCGCTTTGTAAATGTCGTAAGTCCACACGGTATTAAATGCGCTCACATTACCGGCTTGCCCCGCCATAAAACCAGCAAGCAGAGCTGTTACGCCGAGTCCGACCAACCCCGAAGGATAATAACGTGCGATAAGAAGCGGAAGCGCAGAATCATAATTGATATGCCCACCGTCGCGCAGCAGGGAGAATCCGCTTTTAGGATCATTTGAAAGAGCGATTGCGATAAGTCCCGCAACAATAACAATAAACGGAAGAGCCATCTTAAAAAACGATGCCAGGATGGGAGTCATTCTTGCGGATCGTAAATCTTTTGCGGAGAAAGCCCGTTGAATGACAAGAAAATCTGTAGTCCAATATCCAAACGAAAGGACGAAACCTAATCCCAACACGATTCCTCCCCAGTGAATGAACATTCCGTTCTGCGTTGGATTTGATGAAGTCGACCAAAGGGTCGTAAAAGAAATTTGCTGACTGTATTCATTTATTCTTGTAAAGATTTCTTGCAAACTTCCAATTTCTATGATGCCTAAAATTGAAATGAGGAAGAGCCCGAACCAAATCAAAAAGAACTGAATGATCTCTGTAAAAATCGCAGACATTAATCCACTTAAGCCGACATAGATTGCCACCGTTAAAGCTGAAGCCCACATACTTACATCCCAATTCCATCCTAAAAAAGTATGAAGAACGAGAGCCATCGCGTAAAGATTTATTCCCGAAACGAGCAATGTCATCATCGCAAAAGCAATTCCGTTTAACACGCGGGTTTTTTCATCGAAACGAAGTTTAAGATAACCGGGAACAGAGTTTATTTTACTGCTGTAATAAAAGGGCATCATGTAAATGCCGAGGAAAAGCATCGCGGGAATAGCGCCGATCCAATAGAAATGAGCAACATACATTCCATACTTGAAAGTATTTCCGGTCATTCCCAGCAACTCAAGCGCGCCGAGATTAGCGGAAAGAAATGCCAGCCCTGCAACCCACGTTGAATTTTTTCTTCCGGCGAGAAAGAAATCCTCTTGACTTTTTGTGAATCGTTTCAAGTACCATCCGATACCAAGTACAAATCCGAAGTAAACAAAAATGATTGCCCAATCAATTAAGGTGAGACCGATTGCCTGCATAATTTCCTCATCAAATAACTGTCTTTAATTATTAACTATGTTTTTTATTTTCACTTCGCACGATAAAATTTTCATTTTCACAATAAACGCAAACCTTACCGCAAACGTTTGCAGACTCTCACAAAATTTTTGTTCCTTCTGTTTACGTTGAACTTCTCACGATCAATTGAGTATCTAATACGATCGTTTTCGGTTTCTGTAAAGGCTTTTTGTTTTCTATCATTTCAATTAACAAATCAGCCGATTTCTTCCCCATCTCAAAAGATGGCTGATCTACTGTTGTTAATGGAGGATCGATTAACGCCGTAATTTTATTGTTCGAAAAACCAACAATTCCGATGTCTGCCGGAATCTTCAGTCCGGCTTCTTTTATCCTTTGGAAAGCTCCAACTGCAACCGGATCGTTAACTGCAAAAATTGCATCAGGAAGATTATTTTCTTTTATTAGTCGATCCATCGAATTATATCCATCAGTCTCATGCAGCCCGCCGTAACAAATCAACTCATCTTGAAGAGGGATATTTGATTCAGCCAAAGCATCGGAATAACCCTTCAGCCGGAGTTTACAAATCTCTAAATCGCGCGGTCCGGTAAAATGTGCGATCCTTTTATATCCTTTATTAATAAGGTGTGAGACTGCATTATGCGCGCTCTTAGCGTCATCAATAATTACTTTGCTCACTTCTACATCGCTACAGGCGCGATCAAAAAAGACAAGGGGAATTCCTCTATCTACCGCCGCTTGGAAATGAGCGCCGTTGATAGTGTTCTGTGAGATCGAAGCCACAATTCCAGCCACGCGCTGATGGATCAAAGAATTAGTGTTAACCACTTCTCTTTCAAAATTTTCATTCGATTGACACACAATGATTGTATATCCCGCGTGGTAAGCAACTTCCTCAATTCCACTTATTGCGGAAGAGAAAAAGTCATGCTTTATTTCGGGGACAATAACGCCAATAATAGTTGTCCGGTTATTTTTTAAGCTCTGTGCAATTGAATTAGGCTTATAATAAGATTCACTTGCAAGTTGTTGAACCTTCTTCTTTGTCTCGTCTTTAATATCCGGGTGATCACTTAGAGCACGCGAAACCGTTGAAGCTGAGATGCCTAATTTTTTTGCTATATCGGTTATTGTTGTATGTTTCATATTTTCTGCAAACGTTTGCGATAACGTTTGCAAACCTAATAAATTAACTTATTCTTGTCAAGAAAAATTTTTTATAATTCAGTTCTTCTTCTGCTTTCCATAGCTATTCCGAAAGAATTTTTCCATGAAATATAAACACGCAGAAATAAGAGATTATATTTAAATCTGAACCCAAAACGCCTTATAAGTTATTACCTTATAAGGCGTTGTAATTACGGAGTCAACGAGATTTCACGATTATGTGTCAGAACTACCTCTTAGACAACATATAGAAAAATCAATCATAGCTTTTTTTCTTCTCTATAAAAGGATCTTATATTTGTTCTTTAATCGGTTCTAACTGAGGTGCGAGTAGATTAAAGATAAAAAACGCTATTAAATAAACCGAACCTGAAATAATAAACAACCAGACGTAACTTCCGGTTAATTGCAGAATAAAACCGGCAAACGTTGCAATCAGCATTCCACCGATCGCACCGGCCATTCCGCCAAATCCAACAACAGAAGCAACTGCTTTCTTCGGAAATAAATCAGAAACGGTTGTAAATAAATTTGCAGACCATCCTTGATGAGCCGCTGTAGCAATACTTAATAAAGCAACTGCAATCCACATTTCTGATGCTTGTGAAGCAAAGACGATAGGAATTACACAAAGCGCCATAATCAACATTGCTGCTTTTCGCCCTTTGTTTACGGTGAATCCGCGTTTAATAAAAAATGAAGAGAGCCATCCGCCACCGATGCTTCCAACATCCGCCATAACATAAATGATGATCAGAGGAGGACCAATTTTATCTAAGGTGATACCGTAATTATTAAATAAGAATTTTGGAATCCAGTATAGATAAAACCACCAAATGGGGTCGGTCAAAAATTTAGCAATGGCAAAAGCCCATGTCTGTTTGTATTTAATAAGTTGTAGCCATGGAATTTTTTCGCTTGTTTCAGAAGGATCGGAAAGGATATAATCCAATTCAGGTTTTTTTAATCTTTTATGTTGTTCCGGTTTTTCATAAAGTATCCACCAAAAAAATATCCATATAAAACCCAAAGCGCCGGTCGCAATAAAAGCTTCCTGCCATCCGTAGGAAATGGTAATCCAGGGAACAACTAACGGGGCGACGATAGCTCCGATGTTAGAGCCGGAATTAAATATACCGGTCGCTAAGGCTCTTTCTTTTTTAGGAAACCATTCAGCTACGGTTTTAATTGCTGCGGGAAAATTCCCGGCTTCACTTAATCCTAAAGCAAATCTTGCTGTAGCAAATCCAATAACACTTCTTGCCGCGGCATGGAACATTGCGGCTATACTCCATCCGAAAAGAGCCAGTCCGTAGCCTAACTTTGTCCCGAACTTATCAATAAGTCTTCCCACTACAACGAGTCCAATTGCATAAGCCGCTTGAAATGCGGTAACGATATAGCCGTAGTCAATTTCATTCCAACCAATTTCTTTTTGCAGTACCGGAGCTAATATTCCAAGTACCTGCCGGTCGATATAATTTATGGTTGTTGCAAAAAATACAAGAGCGACAATCGACCATCTAAAATGACCGATCTTTTCTGCTGTCTCGCTTTTCCCAATGTTTTCACTCATACGAATTCCTTTTTAAATTGAATGAACACTGTCTAAGATAAATTTGAATTATTTTTAAAACGATTCCCCGAAAAAGCAAATGCTAAACTTAAAACTACCGTAATAATAATTTGGATGTACAAAGGAGTAGTAACTAAAGCGCCATCCATAAGGTTAAACTGCATAACCGAATATTTTAACAAATAGTAAATAATTTTTGAAATGCCAATGCTTAGAAATACCGCTAAGTAGGTATGTTTAATTCTACTAACAAAAAAAATGAAAAGTAAAATATTTGCAGCAAGATCAACCGTCAGAAGCAGAACTTTTATTATTGAAGGATGAGAAGCAATAAGAAAAGAGAATAGCGGAATAGTTAAAGCTAACAACAAACTATTCCAGCGATGCGTGTAAAGGATTGACAACAGCACCACTATTCTCATCGGTTCAAGATAATAGAAAGGGATTCCAGACAAATGCGAAAGCGTTGGAAGCAAATATATAAATGCCAAAGCAAAAAAATCAATTATTGCGGTTCTAATTTTTATATTGCTCAAATAAGAGTTAATAGATAATTCCATTTTATCCTCGTTGTTTAATTGAAAAATAATTAAGCCGAATATACGGTAGAAGCTGTTTCGCCGCCTCTGCCTGTCCAATTTGTATGGAAGTATTCACCGCGTGGTTTATCAACTCGTTCATACTGATGAGCGCCGAAATAATCTCTCTGCGCTTGTAAAAGATTCGCCGGAAGATTTTCAGTTCTGTATCCATCATAATAAGCTAATGCAGAAGACAAAGCCGGTGTAGGTATTCCATTTATTACCGCTTCGGCAATTACATTTCTTAGTGATTGTTGTGCATCCGAAATTTTTTCTTTGAAAAACGGATCGAGTAAAAGATTAGAAAGATTTGGCTCTCGATCAAAAGCTTCTTTTATTTTGCCGAGAAAAACGGAACGGATGATACATCCGCCGCGCCACATTAACGCGATACCGCCGTAGTTTAAATTCCATCCGAATTCATTTGCCGCCGCACGCATTAACTGGTAACCTTGTGTATAGGAAATTATTTTTGCAGCGTACAAAGCCTTCCCAAGTTCGTCAATGAAAATTTTTCTATCACCGGAGAAATTTGGTTTAGGTCCTGTTAATATTTTTGAAGCTATCACTCTTTCATCTTTCATTGATGAAAGGACACGGGCAAAAACCGATTCGGTAATAAGCGTAAGCGGAACAGCAACATCAAGTGATGTAATCACTGTCCACTTGCCTGTTCCCTTTTGACCAGCCTTGTCTAAAATTTTGTTAAGTAACGGCAAACCGTCTTCATCGTTAACTGCAAGAATGTCTCTGGTAATTTCAATCAAATAACTTTTTAATTCACCTTCGCTCCATTCTTTAAACACATTGTACATTTCTGAAGTATTCATTCCTAGAAGATTTCTCAAAACGTCATACACTTCGCAGATCAGTTGCATGTCGCCGTATTCAATTCCGTTGTGAACCATTTTTACAAAATGTCCGGCGCCTTCTTCACCAATCCAATCGCAGCAAGGGACATCATCATCAACTTTAGCGGCAATTGCCTGGAAGATTGGTTTTACACTTTTCCATGCGGCTTCAGAACCACCGGGCATTATTGAAGGTCCGAGTAATGCTCCTTCTTCACCACCGGAAACGCCGGTACCGATGTAAAGGAAACCTTTTTCTTCAAGCATTTTCGTACGGCGTGTCGTATCCGGGAAATGAGTATTTCCACCATCAATTAAAATATCACCTTTATCAAGAAAGGGAATTACTGAATTAATAATTTCATCTACGGCTTTGCCAGCAGGAACCATCATCATAATTTTTCTTGGACGCGCTAATGAATTGACAAACTCTTGAGTTGAAGAACATCCAACAATATTCTTCCCATTGGCTCTCCCCTTCACAAACTTTTCAACTTTCTCTTTTGCGATATCAAAAACAGAAACGGAAAATCCTTTACTTTCCATATTGAGGACGAGATTTTCTCCCATCACTCCTACTCCGATTAATCCTATTTGAGATTTCATAATTTTATTTCCTACTTATTAAATTTTTCTTTCGTTGCCCACAATCCAAGCGCCGGATTGGATATGAAAAATATTTCTTCTCCGTCGGGCATAATATTAATACCGTCTTTAAGTTGATCGGGATTATATTTTTCCATCATTTGCGTTAAATCTCCGTAATTGAAATTTACGCTTTCTATTCCTTCTTTTGAAATATGACCGGGACAATACGTTATCGTAAATCTCCCTTCAGAAGAACCGTGAATAAGATGTGCCGCTGCGCTGAGATTGTTTTTTAAGTCGTCATTCTCTTCAACAAATTTCAGAACTTCAGGGGTTGTAACATATCCATATTTTCTGATCAGACTATCAATCGTTTTATCTTCGCCAAATTCTTTCAAGCCCGGCGCCAAAACAATCAATTCGCCTCTATCAGCGATCGCCATTCTGGTTCGGTAAATGCTTTTATTGCCGAGCCATGTGCTTTTAAATTCGGAGGGATCGAGATAGACAACAACTTTGTTTAACGGTTTGTCAAGCATTTCAAAATTAACTTTTACGGATAAGTCAGCTGCAAGATTAAAACATTCTTGATTATCTCCAATGTATAATCCCCGAATTACTAACTTTCCACTTTCGTCCTTACCTACCACAGTAAGTACATAAATGATGGGAAGATGTGTTGCAAAATTATCGGAAGCATAGTTCAAAACTTTTCTTACCGGTGTGTCCGCTTTCCCCATCATTCTTTCCATACCATAGACAGCACCCAGAAAATGGCTTTTATTTATTCCTTCTTTACCGCCTGTACCGACAAAAATGTTTTTATTATAATTCGCCAAACCAACAACTTCGTGAGGAACAACTTGTCCTATTGATAAAACAAGATCGTGTCCACCTTCGGCAAGCAATTTGTTTACTTGGGCGGGCCATGAATAATTTAATTTCCCTTCCGAAACTTCGTTGATAAATTCCGAAGGAACTGTTCCGAGCGTAACTAAATCTTCTCTCCAATTATGAACTCGAAAAAGATGCTCAGGCGTGCTACCGAACATCTTTTTTATTTCGGAAGAAGTCATCGCGGCATGCGTACCAAGAGCCGGAAGAATATCAACAAGATTATACTTATAATATTGCCATGCAAGTTCGGTCAAGATTCCGGCTTGCGAATGGAAGCGTGTAAAGTCGGGTGGAATTGCAAGAACTTTTTTTCTTTTACCCAATTTATCGAGCGCAGAAAAAAGAGCCTCTTTAATTTCATCATTACTAAACGAAGTATGTTCGGAGCCTTTTGCAAAATAAAGCATTAATTTTTCTCAATAAATAACTTTTAATCACTCTAACATTTTTCATTATCGTTTTACTCGTGCGTTACCTTCCCAAACACTCCAAATCATTTCTTCATCTGCAGGCTGAGCGTAATCAGTTTCAAAAGTAGTTGCTAAAGCGCCTGAAGCCCAGCCGAATTGAATCCATTTTTCCGGTTCCCAGTTTTTAAGAATCGCGTAAATCAAACCACCAACGAATCCATCGCCCCCTCCAATTCTATCAAGTACATTGATCTCGCGCGGATTTACTACATGCCAGTTATTATGTTCAAGTATAATGGCACCCCATAAATGTTTGTTGGAATTTTCAACTTTTCGCAAAGTAGTAGCAAACACTGATGCATTTGAAAATTTTTCTTTTACTCTTCCTATCATCTCTTTAAAGCTTTCGATCTTTTCTTCAATCTCTTTTCCACCTGCTTCCGGACCTTTTATCCCAAGACAGAGTTGAAAATCTTCTTCATTGCCGACAAGGATGTCTGAAACCGAAGCGATTTCCGTAAAGGCTTCTCTTAGTTCCTTTTCCCGTCCTTTCCAGAACGATGCTCGATAATTTAAATCAAAGGAAATTTTTGTCCCATAATTTTTTGCCGCTCGTGCTAACTCCAAGCAGAAGTTACTTGTTTCAGGTGATAACGCACCAATCAATCCCGACAAATGAATTATCTGAACACCATCTTTGCCGAATATTCGATCTAAATCAAAATCATTTGCGCTTAACGTTCGTCCAACTTCACCTGCCCGATCATTATGAACTCTTGGACCACGTGATCCAAATCCACTATCAGCAATATTAAACTGATGGCGATAACCCCAAGGACCACCTTGACTGACATCTTTTCCTTCAAAGTCCATATTTCGACTTCTTAAATTACTTTTAATGAAATTGGCGATAGGACTATCTTTGACAAAAACAGTTAAAACTTTTACAGGGAGACCCAGAAACGAAGCTATACTTGCAACGTTTGTTTCTGCGCTTGTAGCCTGAAGTTTATAAGTATCACTGCTATGAACCGGTTGCCCGTTCACAGGCGTCATCCTGACACCCATACTTGTTGGGACTATCAAAGAATATTTACAATCTTGCTTTAACTCTAAACCCATTTTCTTTTACCTCGTTATTAATCTATTTTAATTTATGCAACAAAATTATTTATTAAACTCCGCTGTAAGCGTTAAAACCGCCATCGACGGGGATAACGATACCGGTAACAAACTTTGAGAGATCGGATAATAAGTAAAGTGTGGTTCCGATTAAATCTTCCGGCTCGCCAAATTTTCCCATCGGCGTGCCGTTGATAATTTTATGTCCGCGTTCTGTTAACTCGTTTGTTTTTTCATCAAGTAAGAGAAAACGATTTTGATTAGTTAAGAAAAATCCGGGAGCCATAGCATTAACGCGGACATTCATTTTAGCGAAATGAACGGCGAGCCATTCTGTAAAATTATTTACCGATGATTTTGCGGCGGAATACGCCGGAATTTTTGTTAGAGGATGAAAAGAATTCATTGAAGAAATATTTAAAATTACTCCTGCTTTTCTTTCGATCATTTCCTGGGCAAAAACCATTGTGGGTAACAATGTTCCAAGAAAATTGAGATCAAATACTTTTTTAAATCCTTCTACCTCTAATCCAAAAAACGAACCGCTCAAGTCTGATACATTTTCACCGGTGATCCATTCATTTTTGGTTGTAGCTTTAGGAGAGTTTCCGCCGGCGCCGTTAATAAGAAAATCAATATTGCCTAACTTTTCATGAATTTCTTTTTGAGCGAGTTGAAGGGAATTCTTATCAAGCACGTTTGCTTCAACGCCGATTGCTTTTGTTCCATATTCTTTTGAAATTGTTTCAGCGACGGAATCTGCAAATGTTTTTTGAATATCGACAATCGCCAGATTGATTCCGGCAGCCGCCAAACCTTTTCCAAGTGCAGTTCCAATAACTCCGCCACCTCCGGTAATTACGCAGACTTTCCCTTTAATCCCAAATTGATCGTTATTCATTTCTTTTCCTTTTCTTATTTGCAAATATTATTAGTTAGTACCGCATGATTTTCTAATAACCAAGGTCGGTTTAAAAATCGTTCTATTCCCTATTTCTTTTCCTTCAATTCTATCGCGGATAATTTCAACTGCTTTCATTCCAATTTTATCGGTTGGTTGCCGAACTGTTGTTAAAGGAGTTGCCGCATACGCTGACATTTCCACATCGTCATACCCAATAACCGCAACATCATCAGGAACTTTCATCCCTTTGCCGGTAACCGCTTGAATGAACCCTAATGCTGCAACATCCGTATAGAAAAACAATGCTTCCGGTCTTTTCTTTAATTTAGAAAATTTAATTCCGAACTTATAACCTAATTGATACCGGTTAGCGCCTGAATCGAAGTTTTCTGTGTCGAGGTGAAATATTCTTTCATTTTTGTAATCGATGTTGTGTTCCATCAAAGCGCGATAATATCCATTTTTTCTTACTTCACTTAAAAGATTTCCACTGCCTAAATGAACGTATCCAATTTTATCATATCCGATTTTTAAAAGATATTGAGTTGCCATGTAGCCGCCAAGTTCATGGTCGGAACCGATGTACCAATACTCCGGGTCATGCATGTAAGAAATCATGATATATGGAAAATTTTCATTATGCAGTTTTTGGATCAGCGGGGTAGCGCGATATTGAAGCGATAACGAAGCGATAATTAATCCATCGACATCCATTTCTTGAAATCGCTTAATAATACTTTCTTCTTTTTGAATTTTTCCACCGGAATTTGAGAGAAGGATATTATAATTTAATTCAAACGCACGTTCTTCAATACTGTGGAGAATCATCGAGAAGAAGGGATGTTTAATATCTCGCAAAACAATACCAATGTTTTTTTGTTTTTTAATTGACATTCTACTTTGCGCTTTATCGGCAACGTAAGTCCCCTTCCCGATACGTGAAAATAGCAAGCCCGATTCTATTAAACTTGCAACAGCTTTTTTAACAGTAATAAGGCTAACTTTATATTTTTGAGCAAGAACATTGTTTGAAGCAATTTGATCGCCGGGACGTAATTGTCCATTTGTAATTTTTTCTTCTAAATCTCTCCTGATTTGAAAATGAAGAGGTGAAGTATCTTTTAAGTTTAATTTATAATTCATTTCTTACTTTATATACCTGGTATACCATGTCAAAATTACGTGAATCGCTTTTAAAACGCAAGAAGAAAATGCGTTTCGGGTAAATCTTTTCTTAACGGGAATATCCCCGCTCTTTAAAGTTGATTTATTTCAAATGAATAGACTTAATTTTTATCTTTAAAGGATTGCTAATTTCTTTCGAAAACTGTGTTAAATAATTATTCCAATCGTCAACGTTTTTGAAATCTCCGCTTCTCGTCCAGCCGGCTCCTGAATAATAAGTGAAAGACGAGTTTAGCTTTGCTTGTCCAACCATCAAATAATGATTTTCGTTCTCAGCAAAAGATTTAAATGTTGCTTTTGGAAAAACGATTCCCATCCCAAGAAATTCATCATCCGGATTTTTTGTCGTTTGTCCCCACAAACTCACCCAACTGTCTTTTCCGTTATCGAATTTAGTAGTTCCCTCACGTTTCACTAATCCAGCAGAAAATTCAATTTTGTTGTTTTTTTCTTTCATGTTATATGTAACATCGATCTTGTTCAAATTTTTCCCGGCATCTAAAGTTATTCGTTTTACTTCGTTAATTTCATTTCCATCGACTTGATAATTATATAATACTTCAAAGACCGCGCGCAGAGGTCCATCGGCAATTTTCTTGTAGGATTTAAATACACCCGATTGATAAAGTTTGCTGTTTTTCCAAATAGAAGAACCACCACATCCAAGTGATTTCCCAACCGCAAAAAAATCTGCTCCTTCACCATGATCGACATGATAAGAAATCTTCTCGTTTTCAGCTTTTTCTTCCCCGGCATACCATTTTTCAACAATTGGATATTTCACCCGTTTTGTCCAAACATCAATTCCGTTATCAACATCAGCGGCTAACGCTGGACCGTAAATTCTAAAGGCGATTCTATCATTTTCCCACGCGAAATCTTCTCTTCCTTTTACAAATTTTGTAGCGACCTTATTGACAAATTCTTTTTGTCCGGTTTTATCGATCTTCACTACAAAAGACTTTGTCTCATCTGGCAGGAAATCACTTTGAAAAATAAGCTGATCAATCTTCCCGTCCTGGTCAATGTCAATCAATTGATAAGTGACTTGAGTTTTTTCTTTGTTGGATAAAACAACAAGATTAGTCGAGTTGATTTCCGGTAATATTTTTTTCACATGCTCAAAACCGATTTCAATAGTTTCCGAATTTCTATTTATTGAAATTGGATTAATTACATTAATTTTTATCACACGTTGCGGAAATGAAGCACAAGATAAAATGATAATCAATAGTAGTGATAATTTTTTCATAAAGTTCTTCCTTTAAATACATGTAAGATTCAAATCTTATTTTTTTTGAGATGCTAACATTCGTTCCGCATGCTCTTCTGCAATTTTGAGATGCTGCTCCATTG
>JAUYAB010000072.1 GCA_030693705.1 Ignavibacteria bacterium
GTGGCAAAATCTTGGTTTGGATAATCAAACTTTACGATTGATGGAGCTAATGTTTTTAATGCTTTAAAAAGATTTAACCTTCCGGCTCCGCTTTTTATATCCCATCCGGAAGAATTAATATCGTCACAAGTAGATTTTAATATTTGCTTTACTTCTTCATTTGAAAAAGATTTTTGAGAAAGGATAAGCCCGGCAGCCGCAGAAACAAACGGTGCAGAGGCGGATGTTCCGCTGAATGACGCGTAAGTATTTTTTCGAGCCGTTGTAATAATATCGGTTCCCGGTGCAACTAAATCTAATGTAGAGCCATAATTAGAGTTAGCAGAGACGTAATCGTCTTGCGTTGAGTTTCCGACCGAAATAACTTCGTCATAACTGGATGGATAATGGAGTTCAGTAGAATTTGAATTGCCTGAACTTGCTACCATAACTACATTTTGGGAGTAAACATAACGGATTACATCTCGCAAGACGTATGAATAAGAAACATCACCGAAACTCATGTTAATAATTTTTGCGCCATTGTTTATTGCATACAAAATAGCTGCAGCAACGTCATCCTCTTCTCCATAACCATCGGGATCAAACGCTCGCAAATTCATCACTTTAAGTTTTGGAGCAATTCCGGAGATGCCAATTCCGTTATTCGAAGTTGCGGCAATGATTCCGGCAACTGAAGTTCCATGCGAAAAATTGTTTTCATCCATCGGATAATTATCCCATACTAAATAATCTCCGCCGGTTGAATCAAACGGAAAGCCGGTTCTATCGGTAAAATCCCACCCTTGATAATCATCAACGAAACCATTTCCATCATCATCAATTCCGTTTGATCTTTTATCGTTACCGAAATTATCTGTTCCGTTTTCTCCTTTATTTATGAAAATGTTATCGACCAAATCGGGATGATAAAAATCAATTCCGGTATCAATCACTCCAACAACTACTGAGTCCGTACCTTCAGTAATTTTCCAAGCGTTGAACGCATCAATTTTGGTTAAAGCCCATTGCTGGTTAATCAAACTGTCGTTCGGAATTGCATCAATCTTATAGACAATTTGTTTCTGGATATATTCAATTGATGGATATTTATTTTTAAAGGAAGTCCAAAAAGAATCATTTGTAGTAGAGGGGAAAGTAAATTTCAGAATGTTTTTTAATGAAGAGATTTTTGTTGCATTACCTTTGGCGAATGCTCCAACAGAAATTTCTTTTGAAGGAAGTGTATTGTTTCTGTTTGCACTTTGATAGTTTTCCTGAACTGAACGCTTAAGAGTGCGAAGATCGGGAGTCTCCTTAAACTTAACGAAGTAAACTTCCTGAGCGAAGATGTTGAGTGTTGAAGCGATTAGTAAGAAAAAAAATAATTTAATTATTCTCATAAATTTCTTTTTTGAAAGAAGTATCAACTACCGTTGGATATGAACCGGAAAAACATGCTGTACAGAAATTATTCTTATCGTCTTCATAAACACCTTCCAAAAGCTCTTCAATTGACATATATTCTATACTGTCAACTCCGAGATATTCTCTTATTTGTTCGAGATCTTTTTTCATTCTGAAAGCAATCAATTCCTCCGATGAGGGGAAA
Source organism: Ignavibacteria bacterium (assembly GCA_030693705.1). Classification (GTDB taxonomy): domain Bacteria; phylum Bacteroidota; class Ignavibacteria; order Ignavibacteriales; family Ignavibacteriaceae; genus UBA1563. The sequence goes on from JAUYAB010000072.1 coordinate 1,592, forward strand.
TCCATTCCGTAGAAACAAGGAAAAAGAATTTGTGGAGAAGAAATTCGTAAATGAATTTCTTTCGGTTTTGCTTCTCTGATAAGATTAACAAGCTGCTTTGATGTTGTCCCGCGCACGATCGAATCATCAACGAGCACGATCGTTTTACCTTCAAGAACACCCTTTACAACATTAAATTTAATCCGGACTCCTATTTCCCTTTTTTGCTGTTGAGGTTGAATAAACGTTCGTCCGATATAATGGCTTCTAATTAAACCGATTTCAAGTTTGGATTTAATCCCCATCTTTTCAAGTTCATTTTGATAACCAATTGCGGCAGTGTTAGAGCTATCGGGAACACTTATCACAATTACTTTTTCTCCATCTTTATCAATAACCGGATGATTTCTTGCTAAAATTTTACTCAATCTTCTTCGAACTTTATCAACGTTGTGGCCAAATATTTTGGAATCGGGTCTTGAAAAATAGATATACTCGAAAATGCAATGTTTCTTCTGTTCAACTTTTAGATCAAGAAAATAAGATTTTATAATTCCGGTTCTATTCGCTTCATCATCAATCACAATTACTTCACCAGGTTCTACATCCCGAATATATTCAGCAGAATTTATATCGAATGCGCAGGTTTCAGATGCGATTATAAAACACCCTTCTTTTTTCCCCAAAGCTAATGGTCGAAAACCATACGGATCTCTTGCTGCGATTAATGCATTATCCGTTAGAATTGTTAAGCAGAATGCCCCTTCAATTTTATTTAACGAATCGACAATTTGATCGACTTGTTTTTCAAGTCGACTTCTCGCGATAAGATGAAGAATCACTTCCGTATCACTTGTTGTCTGGAAGATCGCTCCTTCATGAATTAGCTCATTACGAATTTCTTTTGCATTTGTAAGATTTCCATTGTGTGCAATTGCAAGATTTCCATCTCTATAATTCACTACAAATGGTTGAATATTTTTTCTTGAACCTGAAGCGCCGGTTGTAGAATATCGATTATGACCGATCGCGGCATTGCCTGCAAGAATGTTTGTCCAGAGATTATCATCGGCATAGACTTCGGAAACTAATCCTTCCCCTTTCACAATATCAAATACAACTTTGCTTTTTCCATTAAACTTTCTAACAAGAATTCCGGTAGCTTCCTGCCCGCGATGCTGGAGTGAGTGCAATCCATAGTATGTCATCAGTGAGGCATTCTCATTTCCCCAAACGCCAAATATTCCACAAAAACTTTTAGGTTTATCCATTGAGTTCCGATATCAAATAGCAGGTTAACAAATTATTAAAATTATGAGTTGTAAAATAATAGGATCTAAAAATAAAAAGGTACAAAAAACTTTGTACCTTTAAAGTCGGAACGACAGGATTTGAACCTGCGACCCCTACCACCCCAAGGTAGTGCGCTACCGGGCTGCGCTACGTTCCGTTATAAAAGTTGAACAATTCTTTCCAACGAGGATTTAATTTCCATCAATTCAGAAACAGAAATTTCTCTCAGCTCGTTTGGATTAACTTTATGTTGAGCAATTTCTATCACTTTTTTTGTCTCTTGAACTACTTTAGCAGAATGATTTTCCTTCTCAATTGCCGGAGCAGAAAGAATATTCTTAGCGCCTTCAATAGTATATCGCTTCTCCCTCAATAAAGATTTTATCTGAAGAATCAACTGAATATCCTTGTTTGTAAAAACTCGATTTCCAGCACGATTTTTCTGAGGCTTAAGTTGTTCAAACTCAGTTTCCCAATAGCGAAGCACATATTGTTCTACCTCAGTAATTTTACTCACTTCACTTATTGAATAATAAAGCTTCTTTAGGTTAAAATCTTTCATAAGCATCACTTAAAGTTGTACTAAAAATAATTAATAAGTGCTTAATTACCAATACTTAATTGATAAATAATAAAAATACTTTAAGTTCTCCCTTTCTTTTAACCATAACAATAAATTATGAACACAATAAGACCTTTGAAGAGTTAATGATCTAAACATCACTTTTTAATATCTGCTGAATTGTAAATACAGCCGATAGATATCCAATCTCTTGGAAACCTGAGATGTAACCATTTACCGCTTTTGCAGTTATCATCACTTGTCTAAATTCTTCTCTTTGAGCCAAATGAGAAAGATGTACTTCAACCTTGGGTAATTTACATTCTGCAAGAGCATCGTGGATTGCGACAGAAGTATGTGAATAGCCTCCGGGATTAATAATTAATCCGTTGGACTCTGCCTCAGCATCCTGAATCTTTGAAACTATTTCTCCCTCAATATTTGATTGAAAAAAAGAAAAAGATATTTCGGGAAATGTCTTTTTCAGCAAATCTTCGATACTTTCTAAACTCAATTTCCCATACTTATCCGGGTCACGTTTTCCCAACAAATTGAGATTTGGTCCATTAATAATAAGTATATTCATTTTTCCTCATTCATCTGTTCAATAATTTCTCTAATCCGTGGAGTTAAATATATTTTTTCAACACCTAAATCCTTTAAAGCTTCTGAAAGAATTATTGCCTTCCTTTGTGTGTTTGCCAATTTATTTATCACGATCACTTTACTATCCTTTAATAGACAGTAACCGCCTTTGAAATCGCCTTTTTCGAAGCGGATGGATGCTCCAAGCTGAGCTGCAAGCGCCTTTAGTTCTTCGATCACTTCTTCAAATTCTTTTTCTTTAATTTTCATTTTTCTTAAGAGGTTGAAAGATCAGAAGATAGATGATCGCCAGGAACGAGAATAAATGAATTAACGGGAAACTTCCTAATACTTTAAAACGTTCGATAGTTTGTGATAAAATATATTTAGAATCAAACGCAGAATAAAAAACCGACATTAATATTTTGTAATCCAATTTTATCAAATATAGCTCGAAAGGTGCTAAAGTAATTACAAGAATTAGTGTTATAAATAGCCATCCGTTCTGTTTCAATTTTATATTCGAAGTTGATATGAAGAGTAAAAATGAGACCAAGAAAGCCAAATAAGCGATGATAGTTATTAATATCAGCGGATTAACAAAATAAAATATAGGTTGAAGGAATTCATTGGTGATGAAAGGTTTTAGCTCAAACTTATTTCCTTGAAACAGATAGAACGTTAACATTGTCCTTGAAAGATCCGCTCCGAGCCATATCGCACCGCAAACGACAGCCAGATATTGAAAGATTTTTGATACTTTTTGCATGATAAATATTTTTAATTTTGATGCCTAAAATATGGAAAAAAAATGAATATTGCTTCAATCGACATAGGAACAAATACAATTTTGCTGCTCGTGGCGGATGTAAATCTAAAAACTAAGACTATTACTCCCATTCATGAGGAAATACGAATGCCAAGAATTGGAGTTGAATTAAACACTTCGGGTAGAATTCCGGAGAATAAAATTACCGAACTCGAAAATATTTTGTTGGATTATAAGGAAATTATAACTCGATTTGATTGTCATGAATGTTTCGTAATAGGAACACATACTATGCGAAGAGCATCAAATAATTTCGATATTCAGAAAAGGATTTATAATCGTTCTTCCCTATTGATAGATATTATTTCTCCAGAAGATGAAGCTGAATGCGCGTTTTATGGTGTTAAAGCAGCTATGCCTTTGTCAAATACTTTCGCAATTATTGATATTGGCGGCGGCAGTACTGAAATAATTATTGGACACGGCAACAATATTTTAAACAAGGTTAGCATTCCGATAGGAGTAGTTACACTAAAAGATTCATTTATTCAAAATTATCCTATCTCTGAAGAAGATGATAAGCGACTGAAAAAGAAGATTAATTATGAAATGAGCAACATTAATTTATCACATTATGCTCCGTCTTCACTCGTTGGTATTTCCGGCACTCCAACCTCACTTTCCGCAATAAAAAATAACTTGAGTACTTTTGATGCAAAAATGATCGATAAAACAGTAATGAGTAGAAATGAAATTGAAAGGATACTTGCAGCATTGAAACATTCTACCCTCGATGAGATCAAAAAAACTTATGGAGAAATTATTTCCAAAAGAGAAGATATACTTTATATCGGTGGGGTAATTCTATTAGAAGTAATGGATTATTTGAATATGATTAACGTAAAAGTAAGCACATACGGGATTAGACATGGCGTTATCTACATAAAAATGATCACTAAAAAATAAATAAACGATAAGATGATTATTGAGAAAATGTAAGGAGGAAGTTTTTTGATAAAGAAGATCGAAAAAACCATTTTGGTCATAAAAATATTCCAAACTATGATCCCCAATTCGAGGGCTAAAAATAGGTAAGCGAAATTCTTTTTTATTAGAAATGGTGATGGGTTAAACGTAAACATCTGCTCGCCGAAAACGATAAATTCAAGTGCGAAGAGAATAATTAGCCCCATTAATTGGGGGACGAGTGAATAAGAAAAGACGGCATAGAAATCTTTTATTCGAAATACTTTCTCCTTTTTTTTCTCCCTCACTAAAACTTTTTTTATTATATATCCGGTAATGATTATCACGAGCACACAGATTAGCAGGAAATAACCAAAGGAAAGAAGTGAAAAACTATTCCCACCGAAAACTCCAACGATCAATGAAACTAAAAGGAATATTTTGAACAACGATGCTGTTAAAACAAAAGAAGCATAATTTTTCTGTTCTGCCTGGATAATTTCAATAAAAGCGTCTTTTGGAGATTCGATTATCCGTCCGACTATTTTCCAGAAATCAATATTGGGAACCCGATCTCTTGTAATGGAGCCGCATTTTTTACACACGCTTTGAAAAATTGGATTCTCACAACCGCAGCGAGAACATATTGATAAATATTCTGCCATAATTTAAAAATGCATCCTAATATTTAACATCGGTTGTTGGCGGTAAAAATCTTCTGTTACTGAGAAGTCGAAGAGATGGGCATCTACATAAGCATCGACCAAAGTTGCGAGATATGTAAATACAAAATACATGGCAAAGAGGTCGCGTTGATCTCTATAAAAGTCTCTATTTATTCTGTCTTGGGAGCTTTGCGTCGTTAGGTAAAATTTTTGGTAATTCTTGTAATCCTTATTGTTTTTTATGTAATTATAGATGAACCATCCCCCAACACCCCAAACTATCGGCACTTTCCAATAAGATTCGTTATAGATTTGCCCCCAGCCCGGTATAACAGCACTTCGCAGAACCGCTCCCCATGCGGATTTTTGCATCACAAAAGTAGTATCCACTTGATTTGAATCTACCGGTGTTGAAACATCCTGTGCGGATAAAACAATAGTAAAAAAAATGGAGATGATAAATATTTTAATGATAATTTTTTTCAATGAGGTCAAACAAATCTATTAATCTTTCGAGTTCATCGGCGGAGTAAAATTCAATGGTTACATCACCGGTTCCGTCTTGTTTTACTTTACAAATTACTTTTGTTCCGAATATTTTTCTTAGTTTATCTTCAAGCGCTAAAACTGATGTTGAGGTGGTAAAACCACCTTGCGTTTTTAATGAAAATAATTTTTTATCAGTCGAAGTTATGGTAAGCATCTTTTTTACTAATGATTCCACTTTGCGAACAGACAAACTCCCCTCTTTGATTTTTTCAAGCGCTTCAAGCTGCATTGTGTGCGACGGGAGATTTATCAAAGCCCGTGCATGTCCCATTGATATTTCATCATTAATAAGCGCTTGCTGAATTTCTTGCGGCAATTTTAGTAATCGTATTGAGTTTGCAACAGTGGTTCTATCCTTACCAACTCTTTCAGCAATTTGTTCTTGAGTTAAACTACATTCTTCCATTAATCGTTTAAATGCCAGCCCAACTTCAATCGGGTTTAATTTTTCACGCTGAATATTTTCAATGATCGCCATCGAAAGCATTATATCATCGGATAGAACTTCAATGATGTATGCCGGAATGTCAATTAGTCCGATTTCTTTACAAGCTCTTAACCTTCGTTCGCCGGAAACAACTTGATATTTACCCTCTCCAAATTTTCTTACCGTTATTGGCTGGATGAGTCCGTTTGCAAAAATTGAAGCTTTAAGTTCGTTCATCGCACCTTGATCGAAATGAACTCTCGGTTGAAAGGGATTTGGTGAAATGTTCTCGATCTTAATTCTTAAAAGCGATTCACTTTTTATTTCTTCATTTAGAGTAACTTCATAATGCTCGACGATATTCGATGATGGCTTCAAAAGAGCATCCAATCCCCTGCCTAATCCTTGTCTCATTTTATTCATTGCTTGTTACTACTTTTTTAAGTTGGCCGTTTCTTTCCAATAACTCCGATGCTAACGCAATATAGTTCTTCGCACCGCTTGAGACTGCATCATATAAAAGAATTGGTTTGCCGTAACTTGGCGCTTCAGAGAGTCTCACGTTCCGGTGAATAATAGTATTAAAAACTTTTTCACCAAAATATTTTCTCACCTCTTCAGAAACTTGCTGCGAAAGACGTAAGCGAATATCGAACATCGTGAGCAGTACTCCTTCAATAGTTAATTTCGGATTAAAGTTTTGTTTAACAATATTGATCGTATTTAACAACTGTCCTAATCCTTCCAAGGCAAAATACTCACATTGAACCGGAATGAGAACAGAATTAGAAGCCGATAAAGCATTTAGAGTCAATAGTCCAAGCGATGGAGGACAATCAATAATAATGTAATCATAATCATTGGATATTTCCGCTAACCTTTGTTTAAGCAGCATTTCCCGATTATCCATATCGACCATTTCAATTTCTGCACCTACAAGATTAATATTTGATGGAAGAATATTTAAGAAAGGCATAAAACTCGGAATTATTACTTCTTTAATTGGATCAGTTCCTATTAAAACTTCATAGATCGATGGTGATTGATTAAAAATGCTCAATCCGGAAGATGAATTTGCCTGGGGATCAATATCAATTAAAAGTATCTTTTGTTCCGCCGCAGCCAACGACGCAGAAATATTAATGGCTGTAGTAGTCTTACCTACACCACCTTTTTGGTTTGCAACTGTGATTATTTTGCCCATTATTTCCTATAATTATCCTTCTGAAAAATCTTCTTTTACTTTCAAAGTTACATAAAAAGCGATGAACTAAGAAATTATTTCACTTCAATTGATAGAGATTTCTTCACCAAAATCCAATACTCTGCATTTCTTCCCAATTTGCTCAATTCGATTTTGAAATTCGTACGGGTCAGCGGCAATTATCGGGAAAGTATTGTAATGCATTGGGATAGCGACTTCCGGATTTACAAATTCAACTGCGCGAACAGCATCATCAATTCCCATTGTAAAATTGTCGCCGATCGGCAAAAGCATATAATTAATTTTATTTATTTCGCCGATCAATTTCATGTCAAGGAAGAGTCCCGTATCTCCGGTGTGGTAAATTATTTTATCTTCAATAAATAAGAGGACGCCGGCAGGTTCACCTGCATACTGCATTTCATCCGTAAAAGAACCATGATGAGCGATTGTAAATTTTACCTTACCAAATGGGAACTCATGACTTCCGCCGATGTGCATTTTATGAGTGTTGAAACCCTGATGTTCTAAAATTATTCCCAACTCATTAACTGAAATGATTTGAGAATTGTAAGCACGAGCTATTTTTTTTGCATCGCCAAGATGATCGCCATGTGCGTGGGTGAGAATTATAAAATCAGCAAAAACTTCGTCAGACTTTACCGGGGAATTGGGATTCCCATCAAGGAATGGATCAATTAAAATGCGCAATCCTTCTTCGGTAGTAATTTGAAAAGCCGAGTGAGATAAATATTTCAGTTTCATAGATTTTCTCCTTTTAATATTTCAAATTAACCTTGATAAATTTAAGAATTACATCTAGAGCCTTAATTGAACTTTTCTGATTATCATATCTCGTAGAAATATCGACGAATGAAATTTTGATACCTTTTTTTGCAGCCAGTAAAATCATTTCGCTTTCCGCTTCAAATCCGTTGGTAGCAGGAAGAATGTCTTGTAGGATTGAAGCATCAAATCCGCGAAATCCGGACTGACTATCTAATATTTTTTGTTTTGTTTTAAGCGAAAGAACTTTTGATGTTATCGTATTACTAAGAACGCGCAAAAACGGCATCTGCTTAAAAGAAATATTTCTTTTTCCGATTACAAATTTAGAGGATTTCAACTCATTAAGAAATAGTGGAATAAATCCCGGTTCATGTTGATAATCTGAATCAAGAGTTATAATAAACTTGCTTCCAAAAGTTAACGCTTCATTAATTCCTCTTTTTAGCGCAGCTCCCTTTCCCATGTTTTTTTCAAGTTCTAAAAGAATGATTTTAGCATCAGTTACCTTTAAATCGTCAGTCTTTTGCGTTGACCCGTCATTCACAAGAATCAGTTTATCAACATAAGGGAGTGTGTCTTCAATAACTTTTCTGAAAATATTTTCCGGGTTATAAAACGGAATAACCGCAGAAACAAACGGCTTATCGATGGCTAAATTTTCCAAATAACGATTTGAATGTAATTTTATTTTTAGCCGGAGACATGTACATTAATTTTTGGCGTAATACTTCTTTTGCCAAACCTCTTGTCAGCACACCATTTTCAGCAATTGAAATGCTTCCTGTTTCTTCAGAAACAATCACACAAATAACATCCGCTTGTTCGGAAATTCCTAATCCGGCGCGGTGCCGCATTCCAAGTGATTCACCTTTATACGAAGTAATTGACGTAAGGGGCAAAGTACAACGAGCGGCTTCAATTATATTTCCTTTTATGATTACAGCTCCATCATGGAGTGGAGCTCGCGGGAAAAATATTGAACGAAGAAGATCTTTTGATAAAATTGCATTAATTAAGTCGCCTGTTTCCGATATTCCTCTTATCCCTTTTGATCTTACAACAACCATTAAAGCGCCATGCTGAAATTGTGAGAGTTCAAATGCAGCTTCAGCTATTATTGATGCAACCTCCTGCGTTTCTCCTTTTTGCCCGAATCGGAAAATCGGACTTCTTGCAAGCAGCATCAAAATTCTTCTAATTTCCGGTTGGAATAAAATAATAAATGCGATAATCCAAATCTCAGTGATAAATTTCAACAGCCAGTTAACCGCACGTAAATTCAAAATTTGAGAAATGAACGATAATAAAAACACCAGCATCAATCCCAAAAATATTTGAGAGGCAACAGTGCCTTTAAGGAGTGTATAAAGTTTATAAACGATAATTCCAACAATCGAAATATCGATTATATCCAAAAAGGAGAGCGAGATAAATCCTATCTTAAATATTTCAAACATTACTGTAATGCTTCTATAAGTTTTTTGGTTTGAGCGCCAAGTTCCATATTGTGTGTGCGAATTATTGACGCGCCGTTTGTTAAAGCAACTGCTTCCATTATTGCAGTGGGAATATCTCGTTCCCCGGTTTTAAGATCGAGAGTTTTTCCTATAAAAGATTTTCGTGAAAGTCCGATTAACACGGGAAAGCCTAATTTATTAAATTCATTTAAATGACTAAGTATTATAAAATTATGTTTAACTGTTTTCCCGAAACCGATACCGGGATCAACAATTATTTTTTCCACTCCAAATTTTTTAGCGATTGCTGATTGTTTTTCAAGAAAAGTACAAATCTCTTTAATAACATTTCTATATCTTGGATTCTTCTGCATCGATTGAGGATTTCCCTTCATGTGCATAATTACGAATCCAGCTTTATACTTAGCTGCAACTTTAAATATTTTTTCATCGAAACATCCACCGCTAATATCATTAACAATTACCGCACCGGCTTTAAGCGCTTCTTCGGCAACAACGCTTTTGTTTGTATCGATTGAGATAATGAGATCATGCTTCTTTTTCAACAAAGCTTTAATAACGGGAATTGTCCTCGATAGCTCCTCATCAACAGAAATAAAATTTGCACCCGGACGAGTAGATTCTCCGCCAATATCAATAATACCCGCTCCTTGCGCAGATAAAAGCAAAGCATGTTTTACCGCACTGCCGGTATCGAAATAATTTCCTCCATCAGAAAATGAATCGGGCGTAACATTAACAATTCCCATAAATATAGGTTTATTGAAATCTAAATATCTACTGCCAAACTTGTACTTTTTCAATTTACCTTTCAAAGGAAATGTTTAAGTTTTTTTTATGCAACGCTTTTTTGATAAACGATTTTTCCCTTTAATACCGTCATTACAACTTCATATTCGTCATTAAGGATGACCATATCTGCATCTTTTCCAACGGCTAAAATTCCTATTCTGTTTTCTATATTTAGCACTTTAGCGCCGTTCACCGAAGCCATTCTCACTGCGTCGGTTAATTTAGTGTTGGCAGTTTCAACAAGATTCTTGATCGCTTTGTTCAGCGTTAAAGTGCTTCCGGCAAGCGTTCCGTCCGGTAAAAATGCTTTTTGATCTTTCATATATATTTTTTGATCGGCAAATTCATATTCACCCTCATGCATTCCACCGGCGCGGATTGAATCAGTAATCAGAATTATTCCGCTTGCACCTTTTAATTTTAAGAGAAGTTCCATAACCGCCGGATGGACATGAAGTTTATCGGCGATCAATTCGATCTTTAATTCATTACGCAACAAAGCTCCAAGTATTACACCGCCGTCTCTATGATGGAATGGTTTCATCGCATTAAAAATATGCGTAACGTGTGCAGCGCCATTATCGATAGCCAATTCTATTTCATCATAAGTAGCCATCGAATGTCCGATGGAAAGAACGACACCTTTTTTTGCTGCCGCGCGCATAACGGCAATTGATCCTGGTAATTCAGGAGCAATGGTCATAATTCTTATTAGCCCTTTTGATGCTTCCCATATTGCATTCCATGATTCGACAGTCGGTTCCCACAAGTAATTCTCGTTCATTGCCCCTTTCAATCCTTTATTAAGATAAGGTCCTTCCATGTGGATTCCATAAATATTTGAGTCGGGATTTTCTTCGATATAATTTGCAACCCGGCTTAAATCATCCAATAACTGTTGATATGGCTTTGCGAAAAGTGAAGCCAGTATCGTTGTTGATCCATATCTCAAGAAATAATCGCTAACTTTTTTTATACTTCCTTCGTTTGGATCGGCAAATCCATAACCACCACCGCCATGAACAAGGAGATCAACAAAACCCGGGACAATGGTGTGTCCGCTAATATCAATTAATTCGCAGTTATCTGGAATTTTTACATCAGAAGCTTTACCTAACTCGTGGATAACTCCATCTTCAAAAACGATTGCTCCATTTTTTACAATTCGGAAAGGAGTAACAATTTTTCCGCCAATTAACGCATAACTCATTCTTTCCTCAAACTCATATTATCTAATTAGATTTTTCAATTCAGTTGTTGCTGCTGTAATATTTTCAGCATGAAAAATGGAAGAACCGGCAACAAAGATATCGCATCCGGCTTCCTTAATTTTTTGAATAGTAGATTTATTAACACCACCATCTATTTCAATTTGATAGCTATAATTAAACTTCGCCCGGAGACTTTTTAACTCTTCAATTTTTGTTAATGACGATTCGATAAACTTCTGCCCACCAAATCCGGGATTAACCGACATTACCAGCACGAGATCAACATCTTCTAAAATATTTGTTAATGATGAGATAGGAGTAGCCGGATTTATCGCCACACCTGCTTTGCAACCTACCGATTTTATTAGCTGAATAGTTCGATGCAAATGTGGAATAGCTTCTTGATGCACGGTAATATAATTTGCGCCTGCTTTTGCAAACTCAGGGATTATAGCATCCGGAGCGGTTATCATCAAATGTACATCCACCGGAAGTTTTGCACTTCTTTTTGTAGCTTCAATAACCAACGGTCCAATAGTTATGTTTGGAACGAAATGCCCATCCATAACATCGCAGTGGATGAGATCTGCACCGCCGATTTCCACACAACGAATTTGTTGTGCGAGATTGGAAAAATCTGCCGATAAAATTGATGGAGCTAATAGGTTCATTCTTCTCTCGTATTTATTTCGTCTTTTGTTTCAACATTTTTAGTAATAAAAAGATCAACCGCATCACCTTGATTTAAGCGGCTTCCGGGACTTGGATACTGATCTTTAACTGTGTTCGGCAGGAGATCGAACGAAGGTTGATAATTTATTTTCCCGACTTTTAGGAAACTTTCATTCAAAATTCTTTCGGCTTCATTTAAAGATTTACCGATAAGATTTGGAATTTCGATTTGTCCTTCTGTTTGTCCCGCGCTTACACTTACATCAATCATCATCCCCTTTTTCAACTTTATACCTGCAATAAATTGTTGAGCGATAACAAGGTCTTTAGGATTATCCGATGAAACTTCAGAGATTTCTCCGATTTTTAATCCTACTCTTTCTAAAGCGAAACGGGCATTCGTTATCGATTTCCCTTTAATCATTGGAACAACCGTTGTTGGTTCTCCGCCGCTCAAAACTAGAAATATTCTTCTTCCTTTTTTTACAGTTTCGCCTGCATTTGGTTTTTGAAGAATGATCGCATTTTCTGTAAAACCATTTTCAATGTAAGAAGTATCTCCAATTACAGGGTCTAAACCAGCTTCTTCCAATATTTTAATAGCTGCTTCTTGTTGCAAATTTACAACTTTAGGAACCTGAACCTCCGCTGAATAGACAAACCAGGGCATGAGCACATAATTGAAGAGAAGAAAAAGAATCAGAAGTCCGCCTAAGAAATAAAGGAGGTTTTTTATTTTGGGATTTTGTAATAAATTATTCATCACTGCAAATATATCAATTCAAAAAAAGTCTAACAAAAGAAGATCACGCTTTTGAAGGTTTTCTGTAAATAAAGTTGTAAATAACCATTAGAATTGTGGCGAAAACTCCAATTCCAAAAATTGAGAGAAAAATTAGTCCCGGGTTATTTGCAACCGTAGCAAAATTATGATAGAGTAAACCACCAATTGTGCCCCCAAAACCCCAGGCAATTGCAATTGGTAAAAAAGCATAACCTTGGAATAACGCAGCTTGACCTTGGGGAGCTAAATCTGCAATGTATTCATAAAATCTTGGAGCTTGAGTTTGTTCACCGATAGAAAAAATAAATATCCCGGTAGCAAGCACAGGAATCGCCATATCGTAACTGCCCAGAAATCCTAAGGAGATCATGTGCCCCTTGGCTAAAGGAAGAGCGAGATACATGAACAACCAGCTCAATGCCGCTAACGCAAAACCAAAAACGATAGCTTGTCTTGTAGGGATATGTTTCGTCAAACGATTAACCGGAATTTGGAAAAGGATGATTGTCCATGCGCCAATAGAGATGATAATTTCTATCGGAGCTTCTTTGGAAATATAATCTGCTACATAAAACGGAAGAACGATGAACTCCTGCCAAAACACCAACCAATACAAAGAAAAGATCAGTAGAAAAATCATAAAGCGGAAATTCATCAACACAACAAAAAGATTTTTTAACACAACCATTAAGCCGTCACTTTTTTTAACAAGATTAGCTTCAGGTTCCTTGTAAAAGATTAAAGTGGCAATGAACATCAATGTACAACTTACCGCCGAAACAATATAGACGAACTGAATACCAACTAAATCTCTTACAAAAAAAGCTAAGAGCGGACCAATAGCAGCGCCAATATTAACAAGCCAATAATAAATTGCGTAGCCCAAAGATTTGGTTTCCGAGTTCGAGGTTAACGCAACAGTTCCAAGCACACTTGGTTTAATGAACGAGCCGCCAATCGCAGTAAAAATTAAAATTATCGTTAACAACCAATAAAGATGTTCTTTCGGGTAGAATGACGCAAACATTGTCATTCCGGTTGAGCCTATAAGAAAATAACCGATCGCTAAAACAAAAAAAGCGAACGAAAATGCTTTTTTAAATCCGAATTTATCCGCCAAAGCGCCGGCAAAAACCGGAAGAAGATAAATTAAGCCGCCAAAGATTGAAGAGAGTTGCCCTGCTTCAACTTCACTAAATTTTAAATGATCGCGAAGGAACAAACTTAAAATCGTCGCTTGCCCATAATAAGCTAACCGTTCGAACAATTCCATAAAATTGGCAACCCAGAATGATGGCTGGAAACCGGTTTTCACTTTTTGTAAACTGGCGGAAATATTCACGAAAAAAACTCCTTCT
>JAUYAB010000079.1 GCA_030693705.1 Ignavibacteria bacterium
AAATGAAAAATAAACTATAAAGGTTCACATAATGAAAATGGTCTCGATAAATAAATTTGTACTGATGTTGGTTCTCTCGTTTGTTGTTACAACAAACGGATTTGATGAAAGTAATAAAAAATATGACGAAGGAAAACTTTACCGTCATTCACTTAAGAACGGAATGACTGTTTTAACAATGGAGCGGCATATTGCACCGTTAATTTATCATCAACTAACTTACCGCGTTGGTTCGCGGGATGAAACACTCGGCATCACCGGCATTTCTCACGTTGTTGAACATTTGATGTTTAAAGGAACTCCTAAATATGGAAAGGGGGAGGCTTCGAAAATAATTACAAAAAACAGCGGTGTTTTCAACGCATTCACAATGAATGATATGACAAGTTATTACGAGTATCTTCCTGCAAATAAAATTAATATTGCATTCGAAATTGAATCAGACCGCATGCAGAATTGTATGTTTAATACTGCGGAGTTTAAATCAGAAATAGAAGTTATAAAACAAGAAAGAAGAATGCGTACTGAAAGCCAGGCGAACGGAATTCTTCAAGAAGCGATGAACTCGATTGCTTATAATTCTCATCCAAATCAAAATCCAATTATCGGTTGGCCCAGCGATTTAAGCCATATATCAAGAGATGATGCTTTCAAATATTATAAAACTTTTTATACTCCGAATAATTCATTCTTAGTTTTGATCGGTGATTTTGATACCGATAAAATGTTGGAAACCGTAAAAAAATATTACGAACATATCCCTTCGGGTCCTTCTGTTCCGCAAGTATGGGCTTCGGAAGAGCCGCAGAAAGTTAGAAAAAGTTTCACACTCTATCACGCCGATATCACCACACCTTCATTCAGAATGGCGTTTCATGTTCCAACGTATCAAGATTCCGATGCAGCGCCTCTTAAATTGGCGGCGATGATCCTTTGTGAAAAAAGCCGCGATGCACGGCTTTACAAACGGCTTATAGAAAAAGATCAAATCTCAACCGCAGCAGCCGGTGGTTTTGGAATGGCAAAAGACCCGCCGCTGTTTCAAATCAGTGTGAGCGTAAAAGCTGACAGCCTTGTTAATAAAGCCGAATCCGTTGTTTGGGAAGAAATAAAAAATATGCAATCCGGACTGGTAGAAGATCATGAATTGCAAAAAGTTAAAAACCGGTATAAATTTTCGCAGGCAACAAATTATATAAAAAATGGTGACATCGGAAGCCGTATCAGCCGTTATGAAACTTATTTCGGTTGGGATTTCTTTAAAGAATTTGACAGCCGCGTTCTTTCAGTAACTAAAGAAGATATTCAACGGGTTATGGTAAAATATTTTAATCCGGAACAAGTTACAGTTGGTTATTCTTATCCAAAAGAAGGTTCAACAAAAAAGAAAATAAAAACGAATGTTAATGATGAGGATGAAAATTCATTGGATCAGGAAAATAAAATTGAGCTTTCACCTGATGCATTTTACTTCCAACCTCCGGTAGAAGCTCTTGAGTTGATGAATTCTTTTTCTACGGTTGATGACGAGGTGATAAAACCAAAGCCGATCGAGCCGATGATCAAAACGATGAAATTAAATAATGGAGTTACGATTCACACGATGGAGAACCATTTAATTCCGACAGTTTCAATAGTCGGTTTATTTGAAACCGGAATTATTCCCGAAAGCCTCGAAGGAGGAAAACCCGGCATCAGTTCTTTTTTAAGTAATGTTATGAACAGAGGAACAAAGAATCTCAATTATGAACAGCTTTCAGAAAGAATGGCTTTTGTTCCATTCTCATTCTCAACAAGCGGCAGTTACAAAAGTTTCTTTTTCCAGGGGAATTCTCTCGTCGAAAATGCCGATGAGATGATGAAAACCGGGTACGATATGGTAACCGATCCATTGTTAAGTCAAGAGGATATTGATAAAGTCCGTCCACGTGAACTCATTTCAGCGCGCGATCGCTTTAAGAAGACTTCTATAAAAGCGTTCTATTATATGTTTAACCAGCTTTTTGAAGATCATCCTATAACCAAATTTAACAGCACCGAAGCATCAATCAAAAGTATACAGAAAGAAGATTTAGCGGCTCTTCATAAAAAATATGTTGATCCTTCAAGATTAACAATTCTTATGATCGGTGATATGACTCCCGACGAGATGAAAAATTTAGCCAATAAGTATTTTGGTAATTGGAAAAAGTCGGACGCAGCGCCCGCAATTATTGAAACGCCGAAAGTAAAAGCATTCAACAAAAAAGAAATTAAAGTATTTCAGGAAAAAGATTATTCCGAATGCACGATTAATATTGGCTTTGCACCATTCAACGATGTAAAACCTGAAGATGAAGAGATCGTTGCAGTATTAAATCATATTTTAGCCGGAAGTGCATTAACCTCTCGAATGGGAATTGAATTGCGTGATAAACAAGGATTGATCTATGGTATTAAGAGTGAGCTTTGGAGCAAAAGTGATGGACTAGGTTATTGGAAATTTAATACCAAAACCGGACCGAAAAACACAGAGAAAGTCATCAAAGGAATATTTAGCGAAATAAATAAATTACTAAAAGAAAATGTTACTGATACAGAATTAAATCAAGCGAAACAAAGATTGATAGGGCTGTTACCATTCTATGTTGAAACTCCTGATGACGCCTCGCAATATGTTTTTGAGATGATTCAAAACAAGCAGCCGTTCAACTTCTTTGATAAGAAGGCAAGCCGTATTGTTTCGGTAACAAAAGATGACGTATTGCGTATTGCTAAAAAATATTTTACTTTGGATAAGTTTATTATTGTGGTTGATGGTCCCATAGAAGAAAATTCGTTAGATAATTTGATAAATGAATTATAATTAATCATTTGGCTGTTGTATTTGTATAGACGAATAAGGCAGCCATAATATATCAACAGAGGTTCTTATGAAACAAATTGGTACTAAAAATAATCTACTCATTCTTTTACTTCTCTTCGCGGCAACGCAATTATTTGCGCAAGCTCCGGATTTTAGCCTGAACAAAAGCTTTGGAGGAATTTATAAAGAATATGGAAATGCTCTTACTACAGATTCCGCCGGTAATATCTATATGACCGGTGAAACATTTTCACCATCGGTTAATTTTGGAAATAATATTGTTTTATCTGCACCGGGTCTAACCGGCACAGGAAATTGCGAATTTTTCTTAACAAAGTTTGATAAAATGGGAAATGCAATTTGGTCGAAGAAAGGTGGCGGTTCGCTTACTGATAGAGGGTATGGAGTTATTATAGACAACACCGGAAATTTAGTTGTCACCGGACACTATATGGGAATAGCTATATTCGATACCATTACAAGAACCGGAGCGGGAAACCTTGATGCATTCACCGCAAAATATGATACTTCAGGGAATATCCTTTGGTTTAAAGATGGAAAAGACATTGGTCAATCATCTTCAAGAGGTATTGCATACGATAACCAGGGTAATACTGCTGTGGTTGGTTACTTTGGGTCTTCTTCCGGTCCAACAATCACCTTTGATAATATTGTGTTAACATCTGCCGGACAAAGAGATATATTTTTAGTAAAATATAATTCCGATGGAATTATTCAATGGGGCACTTCGGCAGGTGGAGTGAATTCTAATGAAGAAGGAAAAGCTGTTGCCTGTGATGCGGATGGAAATATCTATATAACCGGTATGTTTACGGATACAGCCAAATTTGGAAATGTTACTCTAATTGGAAATGGAAGCACCGATATTTTTATAGCAAAATACAATCTTCAAGGACAAATTCTTTGGGCGAAAAATGCCGGCGGACCAAACGCAGATGTGGGTTATTCAATAGATGTTGATAAAAACGGGAACATATTTGTGGGAGGAAATATCGATAGTCTTGCATATTTTGGCTCGACTACAGTCCATGTGAATGCCGACTCTATGACCGATGCTTTTGTTGCTAAATATGATCCAGACGGAAATTTCAAATGGGTTATTACAGTCGGCGGGCAAGATGGGGACAATTGCTCCAGGGTAATCGCTGACCCGGAAGGGAATTGTTTAGCCCTTGGAAATTTTAGAAGCACAACTTCTACCGGTGCAAAATTTGGGAATTCATTATTAACAGCCACTTCTGTGGGCTTCGACGATATATACTTTATGAAAGTTTCCCCTACATCCGAAATACTTTGGGTTAAACAAGCAGGTGGAAGCGATCTTGATAGAATCACCGATGCCATTGTTAATTCTAAAGGTAAGATTCTCGTTACAGGCTATTATAAGGGATATTTAAAGATCGGCAGTGATTCTTTAATCTCAGTAACAAGTGCGAAGGAAGACATTTTCTTATCTCAACTGGGGAGTGATGTTGTTCCGGTTGAGTTAAACTCTTTTTCAGCGGAATTACAAAATGGAAATATCATTCTTACTTGGGCAACCTCTACGGAAAAAAACAATTACGGTTTTGATATAGAAAGAAGTATTGACAAAATTACTTTCAACAAAATTGGTTTCATTAAAGGATATGGTACTGTAACTGAAGAGAAGAAATATTCGTATGTGGATAATAACCTGGGTTCAGGAAAATATTATTACCGCCTCAAACAGATAGATCTGGATGGTTCTTTCTCTTTTTCAGGTGTCGTTGAGATGAACACAGAAATACCAGCGAGATTTGAACTGCTTCAGAATTATCCGAATCCCTTTAACCCGGAAACGAATATTTCCTTCACTTTACCGGAGGATGCTAAGGTTGTATTGAGCGTCTATAATGTGCTTGGAGAATTGGTAGAAACTTTGCTGAACAAAGACTTTTCAGCAGGCAAACACACTATTATTTTTAATGCTTCGAAGTACGTAAGCGGAGTGCTATTCTACAAATTAACTTCAGTTCAGAAAAACGGAATTGCTGTTTCGAGTATCAAAAAAATGATCGTGACTAAATAAAATAGTGAGCAAATAATTAAGCAAAACTAAAATAATTCGATTTTTAATAGCTATTTAAATACGGAGATGTAATGACAAATAAAGTTCGCGTTATCTTTCAATCGATTTTCCTGGCGATGATAGGTTATGTTGCCATCAGACCGCTTTTCGATAAGGCATATGTTTCAGATTTTGAGGCGTACTGCCCATTTGGCGGAATAGCTTCTTTGGGAAGTAAATTAAGCCAGGGAACAATGTCCTGCAATATGAGTGAAACGCAGGTTCTTCTTGGTATCGGTGTTATTGTAGGAATTCTACTCATCGGAAAGTTATTCTGCAGTTATGTTTGTCCGATTGGATCAATAACGGAGTGGTTGGGCAAGTTGGGAGATAAACTCAAAATTAGAATTGAGATGCCGAAAATGGTTGATCGCCCGTTGCGATCTTTAAAGTATCTCATTCTTTTTGCTGCGTTGTATTACACAATGACGAGCAGCGAGTTATTCTGCAAAGAATTTGATCCGTACTTTGCCTCGGTAAATCTTTTTAATAATACGGATATCATGTTATACTTTGCTATTCCTGCATTTGTTTTTACAATTCTTGGAGCTGTATTCTTTAGACTTTTCTGGTGCAAATATCTTTGTCCGCTTGGAGCCATCAGTAATATTTTTCTGAATATTGCAGGTGCAGCAATAATCATAATGGTATTTATAATTGCAAATTATTTTGGTGCGGGATTGAGTTATGTCTGGCTTCTGCTTGGACTGGTGGTCGTTGGCTTAGTAAACGAATTAGGTCTCATGAAAAGTTTTCTGATGCCGGTTCCCAAAATTACAAGAAATACGGATACCTGCTCTGAATGCGGAATTTGCGATGAAGAATGCCCGCAAGGGATCATTATTTCTAAATTCGAAAAAGTCGATCATATCGATTGTACACTTTGTTCAGATTGTATTCATGCGTGTCCCGATACAAAGTCTCTAACGATGAATAAAAAAGCTAAACTAAAATATCTTGCGCCGGTAGCAACTGTACTATTGATCCTATTAAGTCTTGGCGCTTCGCGGAATTTTGAATTTACAACAATTTCGGAACGATGGAGTAATTTTGATAAAGCGGGGAACCTTGCGGTATATAAACAAAGCGGATTGAAAAATATAAAATGTTACGGCAGTTCAATGTCGTTGAAGAGTCAACTTGAAAACATTGAAGGAATTTTCGGTCTTGACACTTACGCAAAATCTCATTCGGTAACAATTTACTACGATCCGAAAGTAATTTCTGAGAAGAAAGTTAAAAAATCACTCTTCACTCCAACAAAATTGGAAGTAAGAAAAATTAAAGGTGGAGTTGATTCGCTCGCACAATGGGAAGTAGGTATTTACGGCTTATTTGATCTCTACGATTTCAACAATCTCTTTTATACGCTCAAAGAAGATGAAGGAGTTTACGGATTTGAAACTCATTTTGGTGAACCGGTTACGGCACTTGTTTTCTATGATGCTTCAAAGACAAATACTCAAAAAATGATTGCGCAAATCGAAAAAGATTTCGTGATGGCTAAGAAAGCAAAAGCGATCGAAAAGGTTGAGTTGGATTTTAAAGTTGCGGATAAAGGAATTGATAAAGGATTTATTAAGTTTGGCAATTACAAACAAAGAATTTTCAGACCATACGATCGAAAATTCAACGATTATAAAAATTATAAGCCTGAGCAGCTATCTGTTTTCGTTTTCCCGATGCCTGAAGCCGGAATTCCTGCGTTTCGGAGATACTTCGGTTCTCTGTCCAGTCATTTATCTGCTGATGAAGCCATTGTGAGATTGTCAACACGTTATACGAACGTACCATCAGCGCTTATCTTTTTTGATAATTCGAAGACAGATGTTGAAAAAATCAAAACAGCGCTTACCAAACCAATGTTGACGGTTTTCTTGAGTGACACCGAAACAAAAGATATTGAGAATCCATTTCACATAAAACCGGATGGCAAAGTGATGAAAGCTATTGAACTGAATATTGATAACGAAGACGAGACAGAATAAAAATTAACTAAATATAATCATTCATTAACTATATGAGGCGTACTATGAAAAAAGTGACTACACTTTTCCTAGTGTTCATGTTATCCGTTTCTTTGTTTCCGCAAGCGTTTAATTGGGAATGGCTAAACCCAAAACCGAACGGAAATACATTGAATTGTGTTAAAGTTATCGGAACAAATACAATAGTTGCATTCGGCGCTGCCGGAACAATTGCTAAATCTACTGATGGAGGAACTACATGGAAATTCTCTGTTGCTGATGAGCAAGGAAGAGAATTTAAAAAAACTGATTTTGTTAACTCTACGGTTGGTTATGCTTGCGGTACAAAAGGACTGCTCATGAAAACAACCGATGGCGGAGAATCAGGATCGTATCTTGATGCACTAACGACCGAATCACTTTATTCGGTTGATTTTATTGATGCAAATATTGGGTTCGTCGGCGGTACAAATGGTTTCTTAGCAAAAACTACCGATGGCGGTACGACTTGGCAAAAGATCACAACGCCATACACAACCTCTACAATCTACTCTGTTTGCGCCATAACAGAAAGTAATATTTTTTTTGGCGGTCAGTCAACTTATCCGGGTGGACTTTATCACTCAACCGATGGCGGTACTACATGGACTCTCAATGGTACTCTTCTTACTACAAAAACAATTTGGGATATCTTCTTCTTAGATGCAAATACCGGTTGGGTTGCACAACAAAATGGTGGAACAGTCTATCGTACGGCTGATGGAGGAACAACCTGGACCAGCTCAATTGTTAATGGGTTCATTGTTCCCAATAGTGTCGTATTCCTAGATGCAAATACCGGTTTTGTAACGCACAATGCTATTACTAGTGTTTCAACCCCTTGTTTTAAATCTACTGATGGCGGTGTTACCTGGACGGGATTAGATACCAAAACTGATGTGTTATACGGAACTGCTTACGAAGGAACAAATATTTACAGCGTAGGAAAGTTTGGAAATATTTCTAAAAGTACAGACACCGGTGGCACATGGGTTCCAAAATTTAGCGCTGTTACAACTACCCAATTACGAATGATTAAATTTACAAGCAGCCAGGTTGGTTACGTTGGCGGCGGCACTTCTTCAACAGGATTTTTGCTAAAAACAATTAATGGTGGTACTACATGGGATAATGTAGGCAAGGATTTTCTGGGACAAGTCTATTCATTTGACATTGTTAATGCTGATGTATGGTATGTAGGCACCGGAACTAACAAATTATTCAAAACAACTGATGCTGGTGCTACGTTTGTTGAACAGACACAATCAGTTATCGTTAGTACATCCACAGATTATAATGATATGGGATTTATTGATGCAAATAACGGGTATGCTGTTAGTTCAGGTGGTGGTATTATAAAAACTACTGATGGCGGAACTACCTGGGTAACTGCAAATACACCTTTTGGAACGTCTGGAATATGGGCTGTAAAAGTATTTACTCCTCAAAAAGTCATTGCAGTTGGTGCAAGCGCAAAGGCATTTATGACGACCGATGGCGGAACATCTTGGAATGCATTAACAACAGGAATTGCAGGCAGTTTTTTCTGTATGAAATTCTTAAATAATAATTTTGGAATTATTGGCGGTTATACAACAGGTCCTCAGGCTTCAAAAACCACTGACGGCGGTGCAACCTGGAATGCTTTAACGTTCCCTTCTGCATACGACGGCAACAGTATTTGGAGCATCGGATTTAAAGATGAAACAACTTTCTGGTTAGGAGATGTAAACGGAAATATTTACTATACAACTGATGGTGGAACAAGTTGGAATACTTCAAAAAAAGTAACTTCCAATTCACTCTTTAGTATTAGTATTTACGATGATGATATGTGGCTTTCTGGAACAGGCGGTACAATTATTAAGGGACATGCAAATCCTGCAACTCCGGTAGAACTTGTTTCTTTTAGTTCCACGATTTCTGATAATAAAGTAAATCTCACATGGAAAACCGCAACAGAAAAAAATAATTCCGGTTTTGATGTTGAGAGAAAATTGGAGAATACTAATTGGACAAAAATAGGCTTTGTTAAAGGTCAAGGCTCAACAACCGAATCATCCAATTACGCATTCGTTGATTCTCCGAACAAAAACGGAAAAATCTCCTACAGACTAAAACAAATTGACTTTGATGGAGGCTACACTTATTCCAATGAGATTGAAGTAGACCTGAACATTCCTGTTGAATTTGCTTTAGCGCAGAATTATCCAAATCCTTTTAATCCGGTTACAACAATAAATTATAGTTTGGCAGCCAGATCAAAAGTTGATTTGAAGGTTTATAATATCCTTGGTAAACAAGTCGTTAATCTTGTAAACCAGATACAAGAAGCTGGAAATTATACAATTGACTTTGACGCTTCTAAACTTGCGAGCGGTGTTTATTTTTATGAATTAAATGCCGGTCAGTTCAGCGCCAAGAAAAAAATGGTTTTGTTAAAATAGAGTGAGTCTTTAAGGGCGAAAGTAATTTCGCCCTTCTTTTTTATTTTGGTTAAAATTAAGAAATATGGTAAAACTATTTTGTTTGCTCATTATTGCGATTGGTATTCAATCATTTGCTCAATCAAATGTTGGAACCTTAACCGGGATAATTACCGATGAAAAAGGTGATCCGCTGCCTTTTGCCAATGTTCTTTTAAAAGAAACAAATAATGGGGCAATTGCGGACAATCATGGGAAATATAAAATTATTTCTCGACCTGGAGAATATACCGTTCAAGTATCATACATCGGTTATGAAAGAACATCTACTAAAATAGTGATACAAGAAAACAGAATACTTGATAAATCTTTCACATTAAAAAGTACTTCATTTGAAATTGGAACAATTGTGGTTGTTGCTCAATCTGATTTTATTCCAACCACACCGGAAACGAAAACAACCGTTTCAGCAAGTGAAATTGAACATATCCAGGCTTCAAGTTTAAATGATGTTATGAAACTAACACCGGGAGTTGAAACCACAAATCCGACTTTGAACAACTCTGAGAAGGCGCAAATTCGCAGCGGCGATGCACTCGGTACTCAAATAATATTAGATGGTATCCCGATCTCGAATAATGCAAATATGCAAATCGGTATTGGTCAATCTTCGGCAAACAGCGGAATTGATCTTCGTTCTATTCCCGCAGAAAATATTAAAGAAGTAGAAATCATTCGCGGAATTCATTCGGTTCAATATGGTGATCTTACAGACGGTTTATTGCTTGTAAAAACAAGTGCGGTTGCCGAATCTCCAAAAGCAAAAGTAAAATACAACCCGCAACTTTACGAAATGAATCTTAGTTCAGGAGTCGCGCTAAGTGATTGGGTTCTTAACGGCAATTTTAACGTTGCATCCTCTGAACGCGATATAAGAGTTCAAGGCGATGGATATACAAGAATTGCAGCTCAAGTTTCAGTTGAAAAAGATGATGAAGATTACAATCTCAAAAATATAATCTATCTAACGAGGGCGTTCGATGAATACAAAGAAAAACCGGGGTATGCGTTAAAAGAAGCCTGGTATAACCGCGATATTAATCTTAAGTACACCGGAAATTTTTCAAAATATTACGATTCGTTTAATAAATTAGCGGTTAGTCTTTCGATTTCTTACACGAAACAAAATTCATATTCTCAGCAGCTTGTTTCGCGCGACAACATCGTCATTTCAAATCGATTGGACGAAGGGACGCAGGAAGGAAGGATCGTTTTCGGTTCCTATCTTGGCAAGAAAAATATTCATGGTGATGTTTGGAACCTTTATTCTGATATTAATTACAACTACAAATTTTTTACAGGTGATTATTTACACGGATGGATCGTTGGAATTACTTACCGTAATGATTTTAATAAAGGAGAAGGGATCATTTTTGATCCACTTTTTCCACCATCGGTTTCCACCACAACTCCAAGATTAAGAAGTTATAACGACATTCCAGATTATTCAATTCTCAGTTTCTATTCTGAAGATAAAATCACCGGAGTATTTTTTAGACCGTTTACGCTTCAGTTCGGTTTCAGATATGAGGTTTATCGACCTGATGGAATAAATCTAAAAGGACTGATCGGTAAAGGAGATTTAATTGAATCGCATAACGGTAGTTTTCTTAATCCGCGAATAACTTTCTCGATGAATTTAACGAAGGATACGCAAATACGTCTTGGTTATGGAGTAACTTCAAAATCGCCGCCTCTCGGAATGATATTCGCTCAAGCTAAATATTATGATATCATCGATACAGTTTCCGTGGTTAATCCCCAATATCCGGACAGTAATTTTTCGCTTGTCTCAACTTTTATAAGACAACAAGCCAACGAAAACATCAAAGGTTATACGCAACGTAAATATGAAATCAGTTTAGACCAACAATTTGATTTTTTTGGAATATCAGTTACCGGATACATCAACAAAACTACCGGAATGTTCCAAAGTTTTAATGAGCCGACATTGTATTATAAACGTACTTTTCCATCATGGCCGGATCAAACAAGCCAATTAATTACACGAACTTATTTAGACACATACGCTCAATATTCAAATAACGGATGGATGAATGTTCAGGGTATCGAAGCTTCACTAACAACAAAACAAATCCCGTTACTCAATACCGTTGTGAAAATTGACGGCGCTTATATTTATGAAGAAAACGGAACATCAAGCGGCTATTATTTTTCCTCTCCACGAAATGTTTCTTCTCTTAATGCCGAAGTGATGCCGATCTATACTTCTATCGAAAATTATTCAAAAGATTTACTGATTAATTACCGATTCGAAATACAGGCAAAATCGTTGGGAATTTGGCTCACTATTCATTTGCAACAAAAACTGATCGAAATATCGGGAAGAAGAAAATATGAAGACACTCTTGCCGTCGGTTATTTTTCTGCGGCAGACGGTATTGTGTTAATACCTGAAAGCGAACGGAGTGATCCGAAATATTCTGCAATTGAACGGACAATTCAACCCTATGATTTACTTGATGAAGATAAACCTAATAAATGGCTATTGAATTTGAAGGTTAGTAAATCATTGTGGAAGGGTGCGGCAATTTCTTTTTACGTTAATAACTTCTTGAACAACCGACCTCTGTACAAAAGCAGAAGAAGTTCAGCTTCGGCGCCGGTTTATGAAAGAAGAAATCCCGATATTTTTTACGGCATCGATTTAAGTACAACTTTTAATTTTTTAAGGTTATAAAACAATGAACTATATAAGAGTATTTCAGATTATGCTTCAAATAAGCATGAGTGTGCTTTTAGCTGGTTGTAGTAATATTTTGGGAACAGATCCAAAACCGGATAAAACTGAAAGAGAAATCAATTTTCAAATTACATTGAAAGATAACTCCGGTTTTATGGTTGCGCTTTTTAGTAATAATGGAGTAAGAGGAGCTCAAATAAACCTAAAGTCAAATGCCTTAGGAACTGAATATAATCTCATTTCAGATTCAAATGGAGTAATAAGATTTAACGGAATTATTTCAGATAAATATATTGTTACTGCAACAAGAAAAATGATGTCTGAAGAGATGCAGATAATCAGCGGAACCGGTGCGACCAACATAAAGCTGGTGAATAAGAAGAATAGAATAATTGAACTAAATGCCTCAAGTCCGGTAAACATTGAACTTGAGATGGATCTGGTTATAGGCGGCTCTCCGCTGGTCATGAGCGAGATTTATGCTTCCGGACCGCAAGGTTCGGGTTTATATTATCACGATAAATATGTTGAGGTATTTAATCAATCCGATTCGATTCTTTATCTTGATAAAATGATGATCGCAGTAGTTTACACTAACTCAAATACCGGTCTCCAATATCGTGATGATCCTGAATTTGTGCATTCAAAAAGTATTTGGATTTTCCCCGGAACCGGGAAAGATTATCCAATTCAGCCAGGACAATTTGTCCTATGTGCTGAAGACGCGATCGATCACCGGTTGAATGCGCCAAACAGTGTTGATCTCTCCCATGCAGATTTTGAATTTTATAAAGATGATGCGCCCGATATTGATAACCCGGCAATTCCCAACATGATTAAAATTTATCAAACATCAGGGAATGATTGGTTGATCGGCGGTGAAACAGGCGCATTAATTCTTGCAAATTTTTCCGCTGATTCGCTTTTACCATTCGACGACCAATTTTTAATTCCTTACAGAACGGTGTTTGATGGCGTTGAGTATAAAGCTGACCCGACAAAACTTGATAAAAAAATCTTGAATGAAGGAATTGACGCCGGTTCTACGGGCGGAATTCAATTCTACACCGGTAAATCGATGGAGAGAATATTAATTTCGGACAACGGTAGAAAAGTTTTGAAAGATGAAAATAATTCATCAGTTGATTTCATGATAATTATTGCTCCTTCACCCGGAAGGTATCATTAAAAGCAGTATGAAAAAAAAAGAAAAAATATTGGTGTGCGAAAATATTCCTCGAAGAACAGGTAGCATCGATACGTTCTGCCCGTTTCGAAGTTATTTACTAATTCTGATTCTCTTTTCTTTTGGAACTAAAATACCGGCTCAAAACTATAAGGAATTTGAAACGGGATTTTCGACAATATTTTCTTCCCGGAATACTATTGATTCATATCATTTCGGCAGTAATCCCGCTTTTCTCAACTTTTACCCGGAAGATGAATTTCTATCATTTAAAAATAAGTCAACCAGTAATGAAGGCGCTTTTAAAAAATTTATAACCCCCACGATTGATCGGGCTTATCAATTTTTTACTTCAGGGAAAAAATCAATCGACTCGATTCAAAAATTTAAAGGAAGTTTCGGGTTTTCTAAATTAGAAAGAAAAAATTGGGATTGGTTTTTCACACGAGATTATGAAACCGATAATCCGTTCATAATAGGCGATAGTACTACCGGCAATTCAAGAATTAACGGGATACTCTTGAATGCTCAGTATGCAATAAATATTTCAAATGATTTTTCTGCCGGGGTTAATCTCGATTACTCGGTTGACGAAGGGCTCAAAACCGTTTCTCCTCGACCAACTTCGGAACATCGAGACATTGGTGCGAATATCGGTTTAGGTTACAAGATCAACAAAGAATTAGTTGTTGGTCTCACAGCAGCTTTCTCAGATAAAAATGAGCAAATATCTTATCGGGAAGATGAAGGAGCTCTCACCCAGGAAACTATTATCCTTAAATTCAAAGGATACGATTTCCCGAACGTGATGAGAAAAAAAGTTGAAACAAGATATTCATTCACAAATAAGTATGCAACGGGAATTACTATCTCATACAACGATGCGAGTAATTTTAGTGCGGCAGGTTACATAAATTCGGGTTTTGAAATAAATAGCATCAAGGATGACGCGCTTGATCCTAAAGGAGAAGGTTTCTGGAAAGATGAGTATTTAGAAGCGGGAATAAAGCTTAAAGCGGATGTAGCTAACGGAATAAATTCAGGTTTAACTTACAATTATATATTGAATGATGGCTGGGCAAAATATCCTCCAACTGATGTTTTGTATTATGAGAGAAAAAGTTTTACTCATTCTTTAATAGCCGGAATTGAGAAAATATTGGGCAACGATTTAAGCGCCGGAATTGAATCGGGTATTTCATTTTCTTCCAGAGAAGAGGATGATTACTATTCAGTAGTAAAATCATCAATAAAATTCTATCAGTGGTTTGGGAAGATGGGAATAAATTATAGATGGACAGAACATATCGCTACATTATTTTCTTACGGTTTTTCGAAAAAAGCAAATTCTAATAATGAATTATATCATTCAAATAGTTCTCTCTTTTTCACCAATAACCGCATTTATGATTTATTATATCTTCAAACCGGATTTGTAAAACACAGTTTTTCAGTTACTTCAGAAATTAGCGGTTCGGAATCGAACGCATTTTTCTTTCAAATAAATTACTCAATGGTAAAACCGGAATCGGGATCGCTCTTTGGGAACAATAATCGCAAAGAGTTTGAGTTCGCATTCGAATATCGTGTTAAAGTCATTTAATAACATCGGAGAAACGGAAGTGAAAAAGTTATTTATTTTATTCGTCATCTTTGTTTTTGTGGAATCAGCTAATCCGCAAAGTTTGCAGATATTTTCCAGTCCGGAAATAAAAGAGCAGATAAAAGATATGGCATTTGCAGACAGCCTTACCGGTTGGATAGTTTGTAATAAAGGTTTTATTTATAAAACAACTGATGGAACAAAAACATGGATTGAGCAAAACTCCGGGATTACCAACGATTTCACTAAAGTTTTCTTCATCGACGCCAACTATGGGTGGGCTGCAACGTTAAATGGAATTGGTGTTAAGACAACGAATGGAGGAGAAAGTTGGACTACTTTTAATTTCGCATCTGCTGCGCCAAATATTATTTTCAGCCTTTGTTATATGGTGAAATTCACTGATCAAAATACGGGATTTATAATTGCTGGAAAATCGCTGCGGGTTTTTTTATTAAAAACTACAGACGGAGGGGAACATTGGGCGGTTAAAGACTCTTTGGTTTCAACTACAGCAAAATATTGGTATGATCTTGATTTTAACGGTAATAATGGTGTGCTGGTTGGGGATAAAAAAGATATTCAAAAGTACTCTACAGATGGTGGTGAAACTTGGAAATTCTCAACTACTATCAATGACAATTTCTTTTACATACAAAAATTTGTGAAATTCCTTTCGCCAAATGTTGTACTCTCAATAGGTGAGGGAAATGAATTTAACGGAGTCATTCTACCGGTTTACAAATCAACGGATGGAGGGAAAAATTGGGTAAAGAAAAGTCAGTCATTTTCAACAGTCTATGATAGAGTCAAAGATGCGTATTTTAAAAACGAACTCGATGGGATAGGCGTTGGAAGTGATGGATTTAGTAAAGCGTTTCTCGTAAAAACTTCTGACGGCGGAGAAACATGGACGAACGAAGTTCTTGACTATGCGTTTGGATTCCAAACCATCTGCGGAATTGGGAACAAAGTATATGCACTTGGAACATCGAGTCAAATAATTTATTCGGATGATTTCGGAATTTCCTGGCAGCTTTCTCCTAAGAAAACTAATTCATCCATAATTAATTTCTGTTTTGCCGGCGGGAAAGGTTTTGCATTAACGAGAAACGGTGATGTTTTTGTTAGTGATGACGGAACTGGAAAAACCTGGGATTATTTATCAAGTGCGGGAAAAAATCTTTCCGGATCGATGGTTTTCACCTCTAACAATAACGGTTTCATCCTAAAAGAAAATCATCACATTGTAAAATCAACTGATTTAGGAAAAACCTGGCAGACCGTATTATCACCGGTAAAACCTTATTCAAGAAATCTTGTCGGTGGAATTGATTTTAGTGATGATAATAATGGATATGCCTGGTTTAGCCAAAATGATTATGGCGAATATCATGTTTTTAAAACTTCCGATGGCGGCGAAAATTGGAATGAATTAAAAATGTTCGCCGGACCCGGTTATATTTCCGGAAATGTTGTCGCATTTGATTCGACGACAGCCGTTCTTTTAGGTCCCGACCTTTGGACGCAAAAAACCACCGACGGCGGAGCAACATGGAATCCTGTTAATCTAATAGATTTTCCTGCTGCGTTTATATTGAGAGATTTCGAAGACATTTCAAAGATTGATGAGAACAGAGCAATTGCTATCGGTGACGGATTTATTTGTAAGACAACAGATAAAGGTTCAAGCTGGACATATCTTAATCACGGATTGAATGATATTGATTCAGGTTTTTATAAAATTGCTTTCTCAGGGGATACCTTAGGATACATTGCGCTTTACAGCGGCGATATTATTAAGACAACCGATTTTGGAGTTACTTGGTCAAAGAACAGCGCTTATTTTGATCAATATTATTTTTTTGCAGCCGGAATTAATCCTGCGGGACAAGCATTCTTTGGGACTTCTTCAGGTTTCATCTTGGGTGAAGAACCTGTGGTTGGAATAAATGACGAAAAATTCAAACTTGATTTCACATTAAATCAAAATTATCCGAATCCTTTTAATCCTTCAACGCAGATTAGTTATGAACTTTCAAATCCGGGAATTGTTCAACTGAAAATATTTGATGTTTTGGGAAGGGAAGTAGCAGAGTTGGTTAACGGTTATCAATCTGCCGGTAAACATAAGGTTGAGTTCAATGCTGAAAAATCGGTTCGCAAATTATACTCAAGCGGTGTTTACTTCGTTCAGCTTCGTCAAGGTAATCAAATCCAGATTAAGAAAGCTTCGTTAATTAAATGATTTGTTCAAGTTTGTATTTAATAGGAGATAGCATGTTCAAAGTTAAAGTAAAAATATTTCTCATCTTTTTTATTGTTTCATTTTATCTTGGCTTAGCCCAAGTTACAGAAGTTAAACCATCTCAGAAACATGCAACTTCTTTTGCAATCATCATTGATGAGACAACATACACAAATTGTAAAGATGCCGTACTTACGTACAAAAAATCCGTTGAAGATGATGGTCTATCAACCTACATACTTGTAAACGATTGGAAAAATCCCGATCAGGTGAAAAAGGAAATCTTGCGGCTTTATAATCAAAAACCAATATTAGAAGGCGTTGTTTTTATCGGCGATATTCCTATCCCAATGATAAGAAACGCCCAACACATGACCTCTGCGTTCAAACTTGATGAAGAAAAATATCCTTGGTTCCGGTCTTCTGTTCCTTCCGATAGATTTTATGATGACTTTGATCTTAAATTTCAATATCTACGCCAAGATACCGTGAATAAACTTTCTCATTACTACGCTTTGCTGCCTGATTCACCACAAAGAATCGCCAGAGATATTTACTCCGCCAGAATTAAACCTTCAGGGTTGAACATTAACAAATATGAGATCATCAGTTCTTATCTAAATCGAGTTGCAAAAATAAAGAAAGAGAAGAATATTGTTGACAATGCTTTGGTTTTTCTTGGTCACGGATACATTTCAAATTCTCTCACTGCATGGGCTGATGAAAAACTTTCTTTGCAGGAAGAATTTCCCGGATTGTTTGTTCCCGGAGGAAGATTGAAAGACCTTTTTCATGAAATGGATCGTGAGTTGAAAGAAATACTAATTAGAGAGCTTCAGCAGGAAGGCTTGGATATTGCATTATTTCATGCGCATGGTGATACCGATTTGCAACTGCTTATCAGTTATCCAATCGCACAAAATGTTGATGAAAATCTAGAATCGGTTAAACTGTACTTGAGAAGTAAATTAAGATCAGCTAAACAGAGGAAGCAATCAGTTGAGAAAACAAAAGAATATTTCATGAAAGAATATAATATTCCCGATTCTTTTTTTGATGGAACGTTCAGTGATTCATCAATCGTAGCTGATTCAATCCTTGGTTATAAATTGGATATGTATCTTGATGATATTCGAAAAATGAAACCTGAACCAAAGTTTATAATGTTTGATGAATGCTTCAATGGCTCTTTTCATCTTGATGAATACGTTGCCGGAGAATATGTTTTCGGAAAAGGAAATGTGGTTGTTGGCGAAGGGAATTCCGTTAATTGTCTTCAAGATAAATGGGCTGATGAATTTTTAGGCTGGCTGAATAAAGGTGTAAGGATTGGGCTTCGGCATAAAGAAATTAACCTTTTAGAATCACATTTAATCGGTGATCCGACTTTTAAATTTAGCTCCGATTCAAAATATGATCTAAATAAAATGCTCGTTCTGGAGAAGAACAATGTTGCAACCTGGCGTAAAATTTTGACGAGTGAGGATGATATCATTCGTGAAACCGCTGTGCGAATGTTGTATTATAATTTGAAAGAAAAATTTGAAAAAGAGTTGGTTGATATCTATCAAAAAGATAAATCATTTAATGTTCGTCTCCATGCGCTAAAAAGTTTAGCTGAAATAAACGGAGATGGTTTTAGAAATATTTTGTTCAAATCGATTAACGATCCTTCTGAATATATAAGAAGAAAAACTGCTGAGTGGATGGGTGAAGTTGGAGATGAAAAATATTTACCGGAATTGATAAAAGCAGTTTTTACCGATGAATCCGATAGAGTAGTTTTTAATGGAAAAAGCGCTTTGGGATTCATCAGTATTAAAAAATCTGCGGATGCAATTAAAAACTACATTGCAAATTTACCCAAATCTGATATGAAAGTTAAATTGGAGAAGGGCTATCTGCCATCTCTCGATAGAAATCAAACATGGGTCTTTGATGAAATTATTCCCAATATTAAAAACGATACGTTAAAACTTTCAAAAAGAATTCAGGAAGCAAAGACATTTAGAAATTATAAATTTAGAGATGCGATACCAGTATTAATTGAACTGCTTGGCGACAAAAAACAACCCGATTCTCTCAGATCATCAATTATCGAAGCGTTAGGTTGGTTCTCTTTTACACTTGACCGGGATTCCATCATCAAAGCGGCAGAAAATATTTTAAATGATCCACTGTCGTCTCCCTTATTAAAGAGTGAAGCAACGAAGACTAAAAACAGAATGCTCGAAGGTGTAAATGAGGTTATGCTTCCCTAATGTTGTACTAAGTTTTAGATACTATAGGATTGAAAAAAAATAAATCCTTCTCATTTGCTGATGGGAAGGATTTATCGATTTAAAATCTAAATCTCTTTCAGTTTTTCTGCCGAAGATCGAAGAACTGCTTCCGATTTGGCAAAGCAAATTCTAATGTATTTACTTTCGGTACCGTTTGAATAAAAAGGAGAGAGGGGAATAACCGCTACGCCAATTTCCTTTGTCAACCATTTCGCAAATTCCATATCGGATAATTCAGAAATATTAGAATATTCCAACAATTGAAAATACGTTCCTTTGGAAGGCGTTAAAAAGAATTTAGAATTTTGCATCAATCTGTTAAAATAATCTCTTTTTTGTTGATAGAATTTTGGCAGTGAGAAATAATGTTCTTCGTCCTTCATCATTTCTGCAAACGCAAGTTGGATCGGAGTGTTTACACAAAAAACATTGAACTGATGAACTTTTCTGAATTCGCTTGTTAATTGAGCGGGCGCCAAAACATAACCCATCTTCCAGCCGGTTGTGTGATACGTTTTTCCAAAAGAAAAAACAATAAGTGAACGCGAAGCCAATTCCTCGTACTTTGCAAAAGAAAGATGTTCTTCACCATCAAAAATAATGTGCTCATAAACTTCATCACTTAACAGAAGTAGATTGTATTCATTTACAATTTTAATCAACTCATCAATATCAGTTTGCCTTAGAACGGTTCCGCTGGGATTATGTGGTGTGTTCAAAATAATCATCTTCGTTTTTGGCGAAAGAAGGGATCGAACTTTTTCCCAATCGATTGAAAAATCTTTCTCATCTAAATTTATCGGTAACGGAATTCCACCGTTTAACAAAATGGAAGGCAGGTAGGAATCATATGCCGGTTCAAAAAGAATAACCTCATCACCTTGATGAATAAAGGCTGTAATAGCTGTGAATAAAGCTTGAGTTCCTCCCGCAGTGATCGTTATTTCGCTTTCCGGATTATAATATTTCCCGTAAAGTTTTTCCATCTTTTGTGAAATTGATTCGCGTAAAACCGGAACTCCCGGCATCGGTGCGTATTGGTTAAATCCTTCTTTCATAAAATGGTGCACATACTCAATAAGTTTATCGGGGCAATTGAAATCGGGAAATCCTTGAGAAAGGTTTATTGCATTAAACTCTTTAGCCAATGCAGACATTACTGCAAAGATGCTTGTACCGCTGTTAGGAAGTTTGCTGATCATTTTTATTCCATTTAAATAATTTATGTCGTAAACATACAAAAATTCTTGAAACACTTTCCCTTTGAGTATTTTTATCGAAATATTTTGAAAATCATTTTCTATTTTATTAGGTTTATAGTGATGGTATTCATAAATCCGACAGCGGAGGTTTTTTATATGAAAAAGATAATGATAGTTCTAACTCTACTTCTTCTTTATGGTTGTAGATCGGCTCTGCTTTACACAACAAATAATATTCCCGTTCCATTGATTCAAAATCAAGGTGAAACCCAAATATCCGGGCAGTATGGAACAAACGGGAAAAGTTTTAACGTTGTTTCTTCACCGCTAAAGAATATTTCCGTATCAATTGCCGGGAATTATGATAATGTTACAAAGAAAAGCGAAATATCTGAAAAAGATTTGGAGGACAAGAACAGTCACAAGTACACAGAAGTTGCTGTCGGGTATTCTGATTTTGTTTCAGAGGCATTCATCGGTGAAGCTTTCGCGGGATATGGAAGAGGAGAGTCGAAAGATCAATATTTTGAACAATATGCATTTAGTTCAAAAATACATGAGAATCTTGCTGAGGGTAAATATGAAAAATATTTTATACAAGGGAACCTTGGACAAAGAAAATCTGATTTTACAACTGGTTTTGCATTAAGACTTTCTTATGTTAGTTTTTTTGAACTTATGAAATTAAAGGATGATGTCACTTCTTTTCCATCGGTAAAAGAATTTATGATTTTTGAACCAGCGATTTTTGCAAAAATTGGTGGAAAGAACCTTAAGCTTGAGGTTGAAGTGATGTTCCCTTATACGGCAAAAGATATTGATTTTGATTACCAAAGCTTGGTGATCTCTGCCGGATTAAGATTTATTTTTTAGATAAAAGTTGTGAAAATGAATTATTTTCTTAATTTTCAGTAAAAGTTTCTTCAAATTAAGTCATGAATCAAAAC
This sequence comes from Ignavibacteria bacterium, assembly GCA_030693705.1. GTDB lineage: Bacteria > Bacteroidota > Ignavibacteria > Ignavibacteriales > Ignavibacteriaceae > UBA1563. The sequence goes on from JAUYAB010000079.1 coordinate 21,620, forward strand.
TTTGTTCATTACACTTCGCAAAATAATAAGCTAAATATTTCCGTTTACGGGATTGAAAACCTTGCTTTTGCTCCTTGTCTAATTTTTGTTCACGGATTTAAAGGATTCAAAGATTGGGGATTCGGTCAGTACATAGGAAATTTTTATGCTGAAAAAGGCTTTTTTGTTCTTTCTTTCAATTTTTCGCATAACGGTGTTGGTGATTCATTAACCGTATTCACCGAGCTTGATAAATTCGCCCAAAATACTTTTTCGTTAGAAGTAGAAGAATTAGGCGAAATAATTGATCTTTATCGCTCTAATTTTTTCGGTCAAACAAAAAATGAAAAAATCTTTTTGCTCGGACATAGCCGTGGCGGCGCGATTGCACTTTTAACTGCATCCCAAAGAAAAGAAGTAACAGCGGTTGCTGTTTGGTCTTGTGTCTCAACGTTCGATAGATATTCAAATAGACAAAAAGAAGAATGGCGTAAAAAAGGTTTTTTTGAAGTTTTTAATACCAGAACAAAACAAGCAATGCGGTTAAATGTTTCGCTGCTTGATGATCTGGAAAAACATAAAAATGATTCGCTAAACATTGAGCAAGCGGTTCGTAAATTAAGAAGACCGTTATTTATTGCTCATGGAGATCAAGATTTGGCAGTCCCATTAAAAGAAGCCGAATTTATTTATGATTGGTCAGATAAACGAATCACGGAATTTTACAAAATTGAAGGAACCGGACATACGTTTAATTGCAAGCATCCATTTGCCTGCCTTGCCGGTAGGCAGGAAGGAAGCAATGCAAAATTTGATTTACTTTTAGAAAAAACTTATAATTTTTATTTTCAACATTAACTGAGAGGAACTATGCAGACTAAAAATTTCGGAAAGACTAAAATTCTTTCATTACCCTGGACAAAAGTATTCGCTTCGGAATACTTCGGAATTTTTTCATTTGCTTTTTTAACGGCAATTGCAGCACAAATAACCATTCCGATAAAACCGGTCCCATTTACATTACAGACAATGACTGTGGTCTTAGCCGGAGCAACTCTTGGAGCCAAAAGAGGAGCTTACAGTCAATTACTTTATTTAGCCGCCGGCGCAATTGGTCTACCGGTTTTTGCAGTTCTTCCGGAAAGTGGTTACGGAATTGCTCGTTTTTTCAGTACAACCGGTGGATTTTTATTGGCATTTCCTTTGGCGGCATTTGCAACCGGAGTACTTGTTCAAAAATATAAAAGTTACTTTGCAGTTGTTTTTTCCATGTTCGTTGGAGAATTCATTATTATTTCTTCCGGTTCAATTTTTCTCAATACTTTTTTCATTCACAATATTTCAGAGACAATTAAAGTTGCAGCGGCTATTTTTTCAATTTGGACGGCAATTAAAGTCTTTGTGGCGGCGGCAATTTATTTTGGTCTAAAAAACGTTAAGGTTGATTAAGTTCTAATGACCATCAAGAATTTAATTTTCATCATTTTCTTTTTTGCGTCAATCGGATTCTTTACGTTCAGCACAAAAAGATTGATCTCTTTTCTTAAGCTTGGGCAAAAAGAAAATCGATTTGATAGAATTGGCGATCGACTCAAAAAAGTTTTCACCATTGCAATTGCGCAAACCAAAATTATGCGCGAGCCGGCGGGTATTTTTCATCTTTTAATATTTTGGGGTTTTTTGCTTTTTATTTTCGCGGTTATTGAATCAATACTCCAGGGATTTTATTCCCCGATTAGTTTTTCATCGCTTGGAGTGTTCTATATGTTACTAACATTTACCCAAGATGTTTTTGGAATGTTAGTAATTTGGTCTGTACTTATTTCGTTATACCGTAGATTTATTTTGCGTGTAGCGAGATTGATCGTTGATAAACATGGAATGCGTGACGCTGCGTTCATTCTTACGCTTATACTTTTTGTGGTACTTGCAATGTTCGGGCAGAATATTGCGCATGTTGCAAAAAACAATTTTGTTCTTGGAAGTTTTGAGGTGCGACCATTTTCGCTCGTGATAGCTAAAATGTTTTATTCGATGGATTCTTCTTCAGCAGGAACGCTGTATGAAATATTCTGGTGGTTGCACATTGTTTTTGTTTTCGGATTCTTAAATTATTTGCCCTATTCAAAACATTTGCATGTACTAACTTCAATCCCGAATGTTTTTTTCGCCAAACTTCCGGATCAAAAAGGATTGAAGAAGATAAATCTTGAAGATGAAACGTTAGAATATTATGGTGCTGATGATTTCCAAAAATTATCGTGGAAACAAATTTTAGACGGATTTACCTGCACAGAATGCGGAAGATGTACTTCTGTTTGTCCGGCGGCAAATAGCGGAAAAACTTTATCGCCAAGAAAAATTATCACGGATATACGAAAAAGAACGTTCGACAAAGCTCCGCTAATGCTTGAAGGAAAAACAGAGGGAGAAATTTTTGATAAAACCTTAGTTCATCACTATATTTCAGATAAGGAACTTTGGCAATGTACAACTTGCGGCGCTTGTGTGCAGGAATGTCCGGTAACGATAGAGCACGTTGATTCAATAATTGATATGCGACGGCATTTAGTTCTAACGGAATCCGAATTCCCGAACGAGTTGAATAATGTTTTCAAGAGTCTTGAAAGCAATGGAACACCCTGGGTTTTCAATCAAGCTGATCGTGCCTTATGGGCTGAAGGATTGAATATTAAATCGATGGCTGAAGACCCGAATGGAGAAATATTGTTTTGGGTCGGTTGTACTGGTTCTTATGATGCCCGCTACAAAAAAGTTTCTGTTGCTTTTGCTAAGTTGATGCAGAAAGCCGGAGTTGATTTTAGAATTCTTGGAACCGAAGAAAAGTGCAACGGAGATACTGCAAGACGTTTGGGAAATGAATATCTTGCACAGCAGCTTGTCCAGGAAAATGTTGAAACTCTTAATGGTTATGGTGTTAAGAAAATAGTAACTGCTTGTCCTCACTGTTTTAATTCACTTAAAAATGAATTCAAACAATTTGGCGGAAACTATGAAGTGGTTCATCATACGGAAATGATCTCGGAATTTCTTTCGTCCGGGAAAATTCAGTTAAAAGATGGATCAACAAAGACAAGAAAAGTAACCTATCACGATTCATGTTATCTTGGAAGGTACAACGACATTTATGAAGAACCACGTAAATCATTGTCCAAAATAAATGGAGTTGAACTTGTAGAAATGGGGCGGAATAAAAGTCGCGGTTTTTGCTGCGGTGCCGGAGGTGGAAGAATGTTCTTGGAGGATGTTGAAGGGGCGAGGATCAATGAAGAAAGAGCAAAAGAAGCCATTGGTACCGGTGCAGAAACAATCGCTTCAGCGTGCCCCTTCTGTATGACGATGATGACAGATGGCGTGAAAGCTTTTGATAAAACTGAAGATGTTCAAGTAAAAGATATCGCAGAAATTGTTCTGGAAAATTCAAAATAAACAATCAATAAAAACAAAAGGAGATACAAATGGAAAATTTCCAAAAATTGGTACAACACGTGCAATCATTAGAAGCTGATTTTCAAAAATTCTATGAAAAAGGTCAATCAGCAGCCGGAACCCGCTTGCGTAAAGGTTTAAGCGAATTAAAGAAACTTTCGCAAGAAGTTCGTAATGAAATCCAAAAAGTTAAAGAAGATCGTAAAACTCCAAAAGCTTAACATCTTTTTTTCTTTGTTTTAAAAAGGCTGATTCGGAGAAACCTTCGGATCAGCCTTATTTTTTATTTATCGCATATCAAAAGAAGTAACTTTCTTTAAAGATGAAACTATACAGCAATATCATTTTGTTTGTTTCTGCATTGCTTTTTGCTTTGCTGAATATTTCAAATCATTTAGAGGTGGCAAAAATTGATGGAGAAACGCCGAAAACTTCCATAATTACAATTACTGCCGTTGGTGATTTAATGTGTCACTCACCCCAATTTGAATTCGCCTATGTTGAAGCCGATAGTTTTGATTTTACTCCAACTTTTAGCGAAGTAAAAAAATATTTCGATTCATCCGATTTTGTTTTCGGAAATCTGGAAACTGTTACCGCGGGAAAAGAAAAACATTACTCCGGCTATCCTTATTTTAATTCTCCGGATGATTATCTAATTTCTCTTAAAAAAGCAGGGTTTAATTTTCTCTTTACCTCGAATAATCATTGTATGGATCGAGGTGAAACCGGAATTCTCCGAACCTTGGAGAAATTAAATGAGAATCAAATTTCTTCTACCGGAACTTTTTCTTCTCAAGAGAAAAGAGATTCAATTCAAATTATTTCCGCAAAAGGAATTCGTTTTGCGGTTCTTGCTTATACGTACGGAACAAATGGGAATTCTTTACCAAAAGGGAAGAAGTATTTAGTGAACAAAATTTCCGACTCTCTGCTTATCCATGACATTCAAAAAGCAAAATCAGATAGTGTTGATTTTATTTTAGTCTATTTCCACTTTGGTGAAGAATACCAGCGGGAACCGAACCACTACCAGAAAGATGTTGTTCAAACCGCTATTGATGCGGGAGCTGACATTATCCTTGCAAGTCATCCGCATGTAATTCAACCGGTACAATTTTTTCAGAAAGATTCTACAAATAGATCAAGTGGTAAATTGGATTCGGGATTTGTCGCTTATTCATTAGGCAACTTCATTTCAAATCAGCAGTGGAGGTATTCTGATGCGGGAGTTATTCTTCAATTTCAAATTACAAAAAATTTAACATCGAATGCGCTTCATATCGATCAGGTTTCATTTACACCAACCTGGGTATTTAAAGGAAGGATAGATGGAAAGAGGGAATACAGAGTTATTCCATATACAATGTCGGCTGACAAGTATCCATATTTATCCCAAAGAGATTTTCGAAAAATGAATCAATCCTTTCAAGATTCAAAACAAATTCTTCAAAAATATTCATCTTCCATTCACTTAAAAGAAAAATAAAGAATCATGCCTTTTTTGAACCAACCGTGTGATTAGTTTGTTCTTAAAAGAAGAATGGTTTTCTTTGTATATTTGCACTCGAAATTGAAATTTAACGGAGATATAGATTGAGTTATAACGTAACATTAATTCCCGGCGACGGTATTGGACCGGAAATTACCGATGCCGCATTGAAGATTATCAAACATACCGGTGTTGATATTAATTGGGAAATTATGTCTGCCGGAATGGAAGCGCTTGAAAAATACCGCGATCCGCTTCCGCAAGAAACTATAGACTCTATCGCTAAAAATAAAATTGCATTAAAGGGTCCACTTACTACTCCGATCGGGAAGGGATTTCGAAGTGTAAATGTTGCATTGCGGAAAGAGTTTGATCTTTATGTCAATCAACGTCCGGCAAAAACATTTAAAGGTGTAAAAACCAGATATGATAATGTTGATCTTCTCATCTTTAGAGAAAACACAGAAGAATTTTATTCCGGAATTGAACATTATATTGATAGCAGCCGCTCCGCTGCAGAAACCATCGGTATTATCACCCGGCGAGGCTGCGAGAGAATCTTAAAATATGCATTTGAACACACCCAGCGGTTAGGCAGAAAAAAAATCACTGTTGTTCATAAAGCAAACATCATGAAATTCACAGGTGGTTTATTTTTAGATATTTCGAAAGAAGTTGCCGTCAATTATCCGTTGATAAAGTATGAAGATAAAATTGTTGATAACATGGCAATGCAGATGGTGATGAATCCAAATCAGTTTGATGCAATCGTTACTACAAATTTATTTGGTGATATTTTATCAGATTTAGCATCCGGTTTGGTTGGCGGTTTGGGTTTTGCTCCCGGCGCTAACATTGGCGCAGATGTTTCAATATTCGAAGCTGTACACGGTTCTGCACCGGATATTGCGGGACAAAATATTGCCAATCCGTGTGCGTTAATTTTAGGCGCTGTGATGATGTTAAATCATTTAAAGGAACACAAAGCAGCAGATAGAATTGAAAAAGCGGTTTCTAAAGTAATTGAAGATGGAAACTTCGTTACGAAGGATATCAATCCGACAAATTTTGTTGGAACAAAAGAGATGGGCGAAGCTATAGTAAAGGAACTTGATAGACAATGAATGGTAAAAAGTCTTCATTATCTTTAATATTTTTAGTCGTATTTGTTGATCTGTTGGGGTTTGGAATATTGATTCCCATTCTACCTACCTTTGCAGTTAAATCTTTACACACTCCCGAAAGTGCCATTGGAATTGTACTCGCCGTTTATTCTTTAGTTCAATTCATTTTCAATCCGATATTTGGCAGCCTCTCCGACAAATACGGCAGAAGGAAAATAATTTTAATTACTTTATTATTAAATGCATCAGGATATATTATCTTCGCTTTTACCCACTCATTTTTAATGTTGTTAATTTCCAGGGTAGTTGCAGGCATCGGCGGAAGCAGTATTGGCGTTGCACAAGCTTATATAGCTGATATTACCACAAAAGAAAATCGCTCAAAAGGAATGGGTATGATTGGCGTGGCATTCGGGCTTGGTTTCGTTTTCGGTCCAATTATGGGTGGGTTACTCTCTCATTTTGGATATATGGTAACCGGATTTGTCGCTGCCGGATTTTCTTTTCTAGCTTTTTCATTCAGTTTATTTCTTTTACCGGAATCACTTACAGAAGCACAAAAGAATTTGGTGGTTAAAAGAAAAATATTCGATGCGGCTTCATTTAAGAAAGTATTATCCAACCGGCTGATAAGTGTTGTAATTCTTCTCTTCTTTGTCGTTACATTTTCAGTCGCCAACATTTTCGGAACCTTTGCTCTGTTGGGGCATTATGTTTATGGTTTTACCGATATGCAAAATGGAATGGTTTTCGGGATCATGGGAATTATTGGTGCTGCTGTGCAAGGTGGACTAATCGGCAGATTATCAAAGAAATATTCGGATCAAAAACTTATTTCTTTCGGAACATTTTTTCTGATGATCGGGTTGGCACTAATTCCTTATGGAATTAATTTAACCGGAGTACTGCTTATTACTGCTCTCATGTCTGTAGGTACCGGAATATTGCAGCCAACTCTTCTGAGTCTCGTCTCAAAAGTAGCGCCGGAAAATGAACAGGGAATTGTCCTTGGCGTTAATCAATCTTTTTCTTCTTTTGCAAGAATGTTGGGTCCGCTTTGGGGTGGATTTTCGTACCAATATCTCGGCTATCAAATCCCGTTTTTAACAGGTGCATTTTTCGTTTTGTTAGTGTTTCTTTTTAGCATCTTTTATTTGCATAATCATCTTTCGACCATGGCTCAACCAATCGCTCAAAGCGAGGAAGTGTAATACTAAATGTTCACCGTTGGAAAAATAAATATTGAAAAAGGGATCTTTCTTGCACCGATGGATGATATTTCTGATGTTTCATTCCGTTTGGTGTGTAAGGAACTTGGCGCTGATGTTGTTTACACTGAATTTGCAAACGCTGAAGGATTAATTCGTCAATCGGAAAAAACTCACAAGAAATTAGACATTATTGATGAAGAGAGACCTGTCGGGATTCAAATCTACGGTTCCACAATTTCATCAATGGTTGGAGCGGCTAAAATTGCTGAAGAACAACAACCCGATCTGATTGACATTAACGCAGGCTGCTGGATTAAAAATATTTGTAATAACGGCGCAGGCGCAGGATTATTGAAAGACCCGGCATATCTACAAAAGTTAGTTAAAAATGTTGTCGATGCGGTAGAGCTTCCGGTAACTGTAAAAACCAGGATTGGCTGGGATGCTTTTACTCTTCATATTTTGGAAGTTGCAAAAAGATTGGAAGACGTTGGCGTGAAAGCATTGACCGTTCATTGCCGGACACGCTCGCAAGGACATTCAGGTGATCCGGATTGGAGTTGGATACCGAGAATAAAAGAAGTAGTGAAAATACCCGTTGTGCTGAACGGTGGAATAATGACCGCTGAAGATGTCCAACGTGCTTTTAAGGAAACGAATGCCGATGCAGTAATGATCGCAAGGGGAGCGATTGGGAATCCTTGGATCTTCGAGGAAGCAAAAGATATTTTGAACAACGGCAAGAAACTTCATCCACTTTCTCACGGCAAAAAAATAAGAACTTGTTTACGTCATTTAGAACTTGCAATTAAAGTTAAAGGTGAAGAGCGGGCAGTAATTGAACACCGGAAATTTTATACCGGTTATCTTAAAGGAATGTACAACGCGCACGTTGTTAGAAATAGTTTGATGACGGTTTACGATTATCATTCGGTTGAGGAAATTTTACTTCATTTTCTACAGACGCTGGAAAAAGTTAATTATGCTGCCGCAGTCTGATAAAGCAGAAATTTCACAAAGGAATTCGCTTTACAAAATTGCCAGAATAAGTTCTACACTTTTTGTTCCACCAACATTAACACTTCTTTCTTTTTCTTATCTTGGTTTGCAATTGGAGCCAACAATCGCAAATCAATTTGTTGTTATTGGATCGGGATTTCTCTGGACATTTTTACTTCCCATTATCTTTTTCGTTATCATGTTAAAAAAGAAAAAGATCATCAATCAAGATGCGGAGTTAAAAGAAGAAAGAACTTTTCCTTTTCTTTTCGGTCTATCACTTCTTCTCATCGGATATTTTATTCTCCGGACATTTAACATTCAACCGCTTACGTTAACATTTTGGCTTTGCTACATAATAAATACTGTTGCAATAATTCTCATTAACAAAATTTGGAAGATCAGTATTCACGCGCTTGGAATTGCGGCTCCTGTGGCATTGTTTGCGTTTGTGGGAAGCTGGATAGTGATTCCTCTTTTGCTTTTGCTTTTCTTAGTCGGCTGGTCGCGAATTTATTTAAAATGTCATACTTTTACGCAAGTTATTGCCGGAGCTTTGTTCGGTTTACTTTCAACGTATTTACAACTTCATATTTTCTTAAAATAAGATGGCAGAAAAGAAAGAGATAATAAATTTATTAGATGAGATTGCCGATCTGCTTGAATTCCGGTCGGAAAATCCTTTCAAGATCAGCGCATTCCGCAATGGTTCCAACTCAATCCGTAAAATAAATGAAGATATTAACGAATTGGTAAATTCCGGCAAGCTTAAAGAAGTTAAAGGAATTGGGAAGGGTATTTATGGGGTGATAGAAGAATATTGCTCTCACGGCTTCTCTACGGCGCTTGAGGAGCTAAAGAAGGATATTCCCGAATCATTGTTTGAGCTTTTTCTTATACACGGATTAGGACCAAAGAAAATTGCGCAACTTTTTAATCAAGAGAAGATTAGCAGTATTGATGAACTTAGAACTGCCTGCATAGAGAATAAACTTGTTACGGTTAAAGGATTCGGGGAGAAAATTCAGCAGAAGATTCTTGAAGAAATTAAGCAGCTTGAAGCAAATAAGAAGCTGCTGCTTATTCACTTTGCAGAGCGGGAGGTTGACAAAATAAAGAGTATTCTTGAACGCATTCACTTCATAAAGAAATTCGAGTTTACAGGGGAAGTAAGAAGAACAAGAGAAGTTTATTCATCAATTGAGGTCTTGGTTTTAGTTGAACCCGGTAAGACGGAAGAATTGACCCACGTGTTACAAACTGAAATTGAAATAGATGATGTTAGCGAAGGAATGATAAAATCAGATGTAGCATTCAATCTACCATTGACAATTCATATCGCAGATTCAGATAAAGATTTTATCAATCGATTATTTGTAACTACCGGTTCAATGGAATTCCTTCGGAAAATAAATTATTCATCCGACATACACATTGCGAAAAGCGAGGAAGAAATCTTCACGCTAATGAATTCGATTTACATTGCTCCCGAAATGAGGGAAGAAGAATTCTTTTTATTGAGGAGGCACGAACTCAAACTTCCTTCGATTTTAACCACAAAACATTTGAAAGGATTTCTCCATTTCCACACTACTTATTCTGATGGACTATTTCCTTTGGAAGAAATGGTTTCATCAGCTAAAAATCTGGGTTATGAGTACTTTGCCGTTTGTGACCACAGCAAAACTGCTGCATATGCTAATGGATTGAGTGAACAGCGTATCTTACTACAAAGAAAAGAAATAGAAGTTATAGCTGCCAAAAACGATTGGCGGTTACTTCAAGGAATTGAGTCGGATATTTTAACCAACGGCGATTTAGATTACCCGGCAGAGATTTTACAAGAGTTTCAATTTGTTGTCGCTTCGGTTCATTCAAATTTTTCTCTTTCGGAAGATGATATGACAAAGAGGATTATTAAAGCGGTAGAGAATCCTTTTACCGATGTTCTCGGGCATCCAACGGGAAGATTACTTTTGCACCGTGCTCCTTTCAAACATGATATTAAAAAGATCATTGATGCGTGCAGCCGAAATAATGTTGCGATAGAAATAAATGCTCATCCCAACCGGCTTGATCTTGATTGGAGAAATATCTTTTACGCAAGAGAACAAGGCTGTCTTTTTTCAATCAACGCTGATGCTCATTCTCTGGAAAATATCGCTCTTGCAAAATATGGAGTTACCATCGCGCGTAAAGGGGGAATCCAACCGGAGGAAGTGATTAATTGTTTCAGCAATAAAGATTTTAGTAAATTTCTTAACAGAAAAGTTAAAAGAAAAGTAGAAACTATATGAACAGTTTAATTTTAATAGAGGTTAAAGGGCGAATTGGGATTATACGATTAAATAATCCGGCAAAGAGAAATGCATTATCTCCCGAATTGATTAATGACTTTATCTCTGCTTTAACCCAATTAGAAAAGGATGAAGAAGTTTCAGCTATCATAATAACAGGCGAGGGAAAAGCATTTTGCGCCGGCGCAGATCTTTCTTATCTAAAAACATTACAGTCAAATTCATTGCGTGAGAATGATGATGATTCCGCTCTTATCGCAAAATTATTTACTTCACTGTATGAGTGCAACAAACCGACAATCGCCGCAGTGAACGGTCCGGCAATTGCAGGCGGATGTGGATTAGCGATCGCTTGTGATTATGTTATTGCAAAAAAAGATTTCGCAACCTTTGGTTTTACCGAAGCAAAAATCGGATTTGTGCCCGCAATAATTTCTTTCCTTCTTCTTAAAAGATTACCGGAAGTTAAAGCGCGGCAACTTCTGATAAGTGGAAGCATCCTTTCAGCGGAAGAAGCTAGGAACTTTGGGCTTATTGATTTTATTGAAGAAGATGTACTTGATTTTTCGTTCAATCTCATCAATGATCTTTCTTCAAATTCAAGTTCAAGCATAAGTGAAACAAAAAAACTTATCCGCGAAATATCCGGAATGCACTTTAGAAATGCTGTTGAGTTCGCAAAAACGGTGAATGCACTTTCCAGAACATCACAAGATTTTAATAACGGATTAAATATTTTTCTAACCAAACATGGAGAAAAAAATGAATAATGAATTAGCTTCTTTCATTCGTGACGTACCCGATTTCCCGAAAAAAGGAATTATCTTTAAGGATATTACCACGCTGCTTAAAAATCCGGAAGCTCTTACAAAAACAGTTTCAATTCTGTATGAACTAGCGAAGGATAAAGGAATTTCTAAAGTTGCCGGAATAGAATCGCGCGGATTCATCTTCGGCGGATTGCTGGCAGAAAAATTAAATGCCGGGTTTGTTCCAATCAGAAAACCAAATAAGCTGCCTGCAGAAAAGATTTCTGAAACTTACGCCTTAGAATACGGAACAGATACAATAGAAATCCATAAGGATGCGATCATTCCCGGTGATAGAGTTCTTTTGCACGATGATCTTCTTGCAACCGGAGGAACCGCGCAAGCCGCCGTTAAACTTATTGAAAAACTCGGCGGGGAAGTTGTGCAAATTTCTTTCCTTATTGAGTTAGTCTTCTTAAACGGAAGAGAACTTCTAAAAGGATATGATATTCAATCGCTTATAAAATATGATGCTGAGTAAAAACCGAAGCTAACTAACTGTAGGGAACGCTCGCGAGCGTTCCGCGCCAAATGACCACAAACATAATATTTTAATAGACGATATTGTTATTTGGATATTTAAGAGCGGAATAGTCGCGACCATTCCCTACACAAAAAATATTATTTTACTGAAATTTCTTAAACCGTGCCTCAAATAATAATTAACATAATTCAATTAGCAATTGTGCAAGGGATTCTTCTTTCACTTTTGCTTTACTTTAAAAAAGAAAACCGGCATGCAAACCGTGTTTTATCTATAGCTATTCTCTTTCTGTCTCTCGATATTCTCTGTACTTATTTAACACAGACGAAAACCTATGAAAAATATCCATCCCTTTTTGGATTTAACGTAGGATATCCTTTCATCTATGGTCCAATATTTTACATTTATACATTACTTGTTACCAGAAAGGTGGAAAAGTTCAAACCTAAACTTTTACTCCATTTTATTCCTTTTGTTGTAGTATATCTTTATGTTTCTCCATTTTATTTGCTTACTCACGATGAGAAACTTTTAAAAATAAACGAATACATGACTCAGGTTCAATGGGATATGGAAATAATCTCGGTATTTAAACCGATTCACGGAATTTTATACACCTGGCTGTCATTAAGAATAATTAGTGAATTTAGCGAAAGACTAAAAATATCTTTTTCGAATATCGATAAGAAGAAACTTGACTGGCTGAAGTTTTTAATTTTGAGCACCATTGTCGTCTGGGTAGTTGTGGCAATAGTAATTCTAACCGGATTTATTTTGGGTTCGCATGATATTTTTTATGATGTAATTATATATTCTTTTATTTCTGTACTTGTTTACGCCATTGGGTATGGAGCGCTTAACCATGCCGAGGTATTAAATCAAAGTGAGCTTGTTATCCTTGATGCTCCTGAAGACCAAACAAGAGAAAAGTATGAGAAATCAAATCTTACTGATGATGATATAATAAAATTTAAAGAAAGACTTCTGGATGTTTTACAAACAAAGAAACTCTATCTTAAAAGTGATCTCACTCTTACCAATTTATCCGAAGAGCTGGGAATTTCAAATCATAATTTATCCGAAGTTATCAATAAAGCTTTTAATAAAAATTTCTACGACTTAATCAACGCTTACAGAGTTGAAGAAGTAAAAGAGATTATAAAAAACCCCGACTTTGCTCACTACAGTTTGTTAGCCATAGCATTTGAAGCGGGATTCAGTTCAAAATCTTCCTTTAACACAATTTTTAAGAAACTTACAAATACAACTCCTTCAGAGTTCCGTAAACAATTTGCTTAAAATTCATATTCAACTCCAAATACCGGAAGCGTTGCCCACGATTTTTCCGCTTTAACTTTATTGTTGACCTCATCCCAGGAATACGCCCAAATATTTTCTCTTGCGTAAACGTTCCAAACGCTGATGTATAAAACGATGCTTGATGAATAGAAATTGAATCGTTTATCGACCCTAACATTAAGGGAATGATAATCAGGTAATCGTTCGGTGTACATTCTGCTTTTATCAACAATGCCTTTGTAAGCGGTTTCGGAAGCTGAAATATCGAACGGAGAATAAGGAGCGCCGCCGGCATAAATCCAACGCAAACTGAATTCCCATTGATCATTTGGTTTGTAACCACCTTCAGTAGAAAACGTAAATTTGTTATCATAGATTCTGTTGTGCCAATCAGATTTTCCATCCATATACCGGCTTCTGAAATAAGAAGCGCTCATCATTCCGTAGAAATCTTTTGCAAGTTTCTTTTGGATCATCAACTCAATACCTCTGCTGTAAGCTTTAACGCTGTTTACCAATTGATCATTATTTAAGAATACCGGATTTTCAACCGCTTGATCCATTACAAATTCTTCCGGCTGGTTTGGATTGATCGGGCAGTCGCGGTAATCCTTTGAATATATTTCTAAAGTCAATCGTGTATCTTCAGTTAATAAATGGCTAACACCTAAAATTGAATGATATGCTAACGGATTTTTCAAATCTTTAAACGCTTTATTTTGACTTAGGATAATAAAGGGAAGGGTTTGGTAAAATATCCCTTCCGAAACATAAAGCTGCGTAACATCGGTTACTTTATAAGTGATGTTCATACGTGGAGAAAGGTTAGTTTTTTTATTAAAATCAAAATAGTCTGCGCGCAAACCGGCGGTTAGTGATAGGTCGCTTAGAAGATTCATCTGTGCGCTTGCAAATAATCCCGCTTTCATTCCGTTAAATTTATGATTGACCGCCAATTCGGCAGAAGTATAACCTTGTCTATCAACAAAAGGATAATAATGATGATCATAATCGTTTGATGAATATTTTGCATCAAAACCAAATTGAAGTTGAACATCGTCACTCAATTTAAAATGATTGAGATTTCTTAGCGCAAATTCATGTTCGATTGATTCGTTAAAGTAAAGTTTATCCTTTGTTCTCACTTCGCTTACGCCGTTACTAATATCGAGATAGTTATGCGAAAAGGAAAGATTGGAATAACCCGATTTATTCCAAATATTCAATAGATTTATTCCGAAAGTGTTCTTGTTTCCGTTGTAATGTCCAAAGTAATTATCTTCAAACTTCAAGCCTTCTTCGTATGATTGATTACTTTTGTCGATTGACGTAATGTCTAAAATAGTGAGTTTCATTTTATCGGAAAGATCGTAAACAACTTTAGAATGAAAATCAGAATAAGTTGGTACCGGTCCGTTTATTTGTGTTGACGAGAAAATCCAATCAAGGTAACTTCTTCTCGCAGAAAAAAGATAAGAACCTTTCCCGCTATTTATCGGTCCTTCAAATTGTCCGCCAAGAGCTTGAAAACTTGCATCCAATTGGAAATCGAATTGCTCTCTATTTCCTTCGCGGAACGTCATTTCCATAACTGATGAAAGACGGTCGCCGTAATTAACGCCAAAACCGCCGGCAAGAAAATTCACATCTTTTAAGAAATCAACATTTATTACTCCAATCGGTCCTTCTGATGAACCTTGCGTTCCATAGTGATTAATATTCGGGATTTCTATATTATCAACAAAAAAAGCATTCTCCATCGGACTGCCGCCGCGCACTATTAAGCTATTTTTTTGATCGTTGGTTTTTGCAAGACTTGGCAGACCAAAAAGTATTCTGCTTACATCTCCGGCTGCACCGGGCGAACGTCTAATTTCCTCGGTTGAAAAATTAACTGCGCTTACCGGTTGCGCATCAAGTTCATTAAAATATCCGGCGCTTACCACAACATCATTCATCTGAACAGAACTTTCTTTCAACTTTGCTTCTACAAAAGTTATGCGTCCGGGACGAATAATAACATCTGTCTGCGAATACGTTTCGTATCCAACATAACTGAAAATAAGGATATAACTTCCGGCAGGAAGTTTTTTGATCTCGAAATTGCCTTCCGTATTTGAAACAGCTCCTATATTTTTATCTTTTACAACAACGTTAACACCGATAAGCGGATACAATTCTTCCGCGGCAATAACTTTACCTTTTATACTTCCTATGGGAATTTCTTCCTGGGCAAAGGCGGAAAAGTAGAAACCCAAAAAGAGAAAGAGAACTATGTACTTCATTTTATATAACCTTGAAATTTGTGAAAAGTGAATGCAAAATTACATCAGTTATAAAGCGGAATCGTACAATCCAATTGGTTTGAACGTACAAGTTGTTGAGAATTGGGAATTCCGAATTAGATAGTTAGCAAAAATCCGCCTCAGCGGACTATGCAGATAGCGAGAATATTAAAAATTTAAGAATAACGATTAACGATATTTGATTTCTTGTTGTGCTGGTGGTGTTGGCGGCGGCTTTGTTCCATCATTACCCGGTTTTGTGTGCGACCCCGCCCAGATATTTAATTACCCTTACGGCAAAGTATTGGTTATAGAAAGAGGGTTCTGTCTACAAAAGGTAAATCGCATCTTATAAATTGTAATTCTTTGTTTGAAATCTCCATACTCCAAAAACACAGAAGCACCCGATGAACTAAATCTTAACTCATAACCTGATATGCGAAATTATTTTTATGTAGGAAAAGAAAGGATGGAAAAGTTTAACAGAAATCCCCTCGTCCCCGAAGCAAACAAGGTTATTTTTTTTATTGTTTATTTCCTACGTAAAACTTACGGAAATATTTAAATAAATATCAAATTTATTCTCTAACCGCGCATTGCGCCAAAAATAATGTCACCCAAGGGAATTGGGAAAAAGGACGTTGCGCCATAATATAGGTAACTCAAATAATTGAGGTTATCTATGAGTCCAAAAGCAAAAAGAGAATATTTGGATGAAATAAAGAAACGTTATTTCACTTCTACGAAATTGGAAAAGGGACAAATCCTTGACGAGTTTTGCGCCAATTGTTCCTATAGCCGAAAATATGCAATCAGATTAATTCATAAGAAAGAATCACCCAAGCCGAAGAAAAGAGCCGGAAGACCAAATGTTTATTATAAGGAATCGATCATAAGATTCCTCAAAGACCTTTGGATTGCAACCAATCTTGTCTGTTCCAAAAGACTCAAAGAAACTATCGCTTCTTGGCTGCCTTATTATGAACTCCATCATAAGAACCATCTCTCTGAACATGATAGAGAAAAACTTCTCCGCATTTCTCCACGTACGATAGATCGTCTGCTCAAAAGAAGTAAATCCAAGCATAAGAAACTTGGACTCTCTACAACAAAGCCAGGCTCTCTGCTGAAGAAACATATCCCGATTAAAGTGGATCAATGGGATGAGTTTCGTCCCGGATTTCTTGAAGCTGATACCGTTGCTCATTGTGGAACTTCTGTCGCCGGGCAGTTTGTCTATACGCTGGATGTCGTTGATATTGCCACCGGGTGGACAGAACAGAGAGCGGTTTGGGGAAAGGGGCGGCAAGGTGTCTTTACTGCTCTGAAAAGCATTGTTGAGCAACTCCCCTTCAAGATACTCGGCTTTGATTCTGATAACGGTTCTGAATTCCTTAACTGGAATCTCCTTGAGTATTTTACCAACAGAAAAAATCCCATCCAATACACCCGCTCCAGAGAATACCGTAAGAACGATAATGCGCATATTGAGGAAAAGAATTGGACGCATGTCAGGCAGTATCTCGGGTATCAAAGATTTGACAATAACACCATTGTTCCACTGATGAACAATCTTTATTTGAACGAATGGAGATATTTCTTGAATTTTTTTATTCCCTCTTTTAAGCTCATTAGCAAAGAAAGAGTTGGTTCAAAGATCACTAAGAAATTTGATCCACCGAAGACTCCTTATCAACGACTTATAGAATCAACTTATATCAAACCAAAAATTAAGAAACAACTCACGAATACTTTTGCCTCCTTGGATCCTTTCGTGCTGCAAACCATTGTCAAAATCAAAATCATTGAAATCCTCCATCTTGCTTCACGTTGATTTGTTTCAACCTTTTGTCGCTACTCTGATTTTTCTCTGGGGTTATCCCCTTGGTTGAGTTATCCACTTATTAACAAAGAAAGAAAAAAAGTAGCAAAAAAAGAAAGAAAGCATTATTATTACTATTATTTTTAAATTTAAACATGTTTTGAACACTCTTATTAACATATTTTCTATTTACTGTTTTCGGTTACCTTTTATTATGGTGCAACACGTAATCATCTTCGTGCCTTTTTCGAGCGCTTTGTGTAACAAAATTCTTTCACGAAGTTACACGAAGGTTCGCGCGAAGAGACACGAAGAGCATTCCATTATCAATAAATAATTTGATTTTAAAGATTTATCACCTGGTGTTCAAACTTATTTATTGCCAATTCTTCAAATAATATTCTTATAAAACTCTTCCCGTATTTGTTAGCGAAGTAGTAATAATTTAATTCACGTTCCTGCAAGTTTGCATTCGGGAAAAGAGCTAACGAAGTTTTAGTCGTTTGGCGAAGAGCGGTTTCGTATTTTCTTTTCTGCGCTTCGGTCGCTTTGTTCTTGAATTCATTTAAAGTGCTTATCATTTTTTGTTTGTAACGGTCGGCAGAATCGCCAATCGTCTTATCGAGTACGTTAAGTTTTTCTTTTAACCCGTCAATAGCTATTTCCAATTCCTTCTGTGTCTGTGCAAAATCGGACTCGGTATCATACTCAGATAAATTGTTAATTACTTTTTCGGCAATCTTGTCTGCGTTTAAGAAAAAGTCGGTAAGTGATAACTGATATTTATCAAAAACCGTCTGAACTCCTTTTTCAATTAACGTTGCTGCAGAGCGGGGATAAATTATCGGAGCCGGAATTTGAAATTCTTCATATAAAGGAAGGACTTGTGAAAAATAACTTACTTCACTCGGTCCTCCAACGTAAAATGCTGTTTGGAACAGATAGTCCTGGCAAATAGGGCGAAGTATAACGTTCGGCGAAAATAATTCAGGCGTATCGGTGATCAATTTTAGTAACTCTTCTTGTGTAAATTTTACCCGTTTGTTTTTTAGTCGAAAATGTTCTTCGACAGGTTCAATAGCGTAACGACCTTTTTCATAATTCATAAATAAATTTATCGGGCGTACTTTAACTTGAGCATGATACGTTTCTTCCAATGCGGCGCTGCGCAAGATCAATCTTTCCGAATGCTGGCGGTAATTAAGCAACTCTTCCTGGAATATCGGTTTAAGAAGTTTTTTTATTTCTTTTTGCTGCGGATCGAAAATTATTAATCCGTATTGGTCAAAATAGTTGAAGATCAATTGGCGAAAAGATTCTTTAAATGATTTTCCTACCTGATACATTTCTTTTAATTCTGAGATGATAGTATCGGTATATTCAGTTTTACGAAGATTAGTCTTTACGCCATCTAAAAAGGAATTAATCCCTTCGGTAAAAACAAGTTCCCCAACACTTCCGCGGATTTCTCCTTCAGGAAGTGAATCTTCGTATGCGATGGTCGCTAAATTATTTTCTTCATTTATTATGGTTACTGAATTAACTTCATTGAAATCGTGATCGTCACCTTCAAGCCAAAAAACCGGAACGAAGTTAAACTCATCATAACGTTCGTTCAGGTGCTGTGCTAATTTTATTGCGGTGATGGTTTTATAGAGAGTGTAAAGCGGTCCGCCTAAAACGCCAAGCTGCTGCCCGGTAAAGATCGCGAGCGTTTTCGGTTCTTTCAGCAACGCGATGTTTTTTAGTGTCTTTGAGGATGGTTGAAAAGCATTATATTGATCCGCTATTATTTCGGGTAATTTGAAGAGGAGAGGATTTTGTTCTTTGGTTATATTATCAAAATGATCGTGATAAGCATCTTTATTCCGAAAATCGGAAGCGTAAAAATCTTTTACGTTGTTAAACTCATACACATAATCCAAAAAAAGATTCTGATGTCCCGGAATGTCTGAAAAGTTGATAAACATTTTTTACCTAATTATTAATAATAGCGTCTACAAGATAAAGAATAACTTCAAAATTTTAAATGTAAAACGAATATCTTAAATTGGGGCGTAAAAAATTGAAGAGATGGAAGACTACTTGATCCATTTCTTTCAGATAGAAATCCTTTATAAAAATGAAAGTTATTTAACTGAATGGATTTGTCCCTTTCCCGAAAAGAAAAGTTATTTTTATTGATAAAGATTGTCATTGCTGCTGCAATAATGATTTATCTTGCTCAAAAATTCCGGTCGATTAACTTCTCAAAAATATTTACCCGTGAAAATATTCCGGTAATGGGAATTGTATTCTTGTTAACCGGACTTAACTTTATGG
Source organism: Ignavibacteria bacterium (assembly GCA_030693705.1). GTDB lineage: Bacteria > Bacteroidota > Ignavibacteria > Ignavibacteriales > Ignavibacteriaceae > UBA1563. The sequence goes on from JAUYAB010000079.1 coordinate 41,193, forward strand.
TACAGTTAAAAAAGTGGAAATCGGTCTTTACGGATATGCTTGGTGAATTGTCAAATAAAAAAATAGCTGCATCTTTTTTTGTTGGAGTTGCTGCCGGCTCTTTCACCCCCGGAAGATTTGGAGAATATTTTGGCAGAAGTCTGATGATAAAAGAATTTCCGACCGGCGAGGTGATCTCAGCAAGTATTGTGGATAAACTCGCTAATATGTTTATTCTTGTTTTTTCCGGACTCTTTTCTACAATATGGTTTTTATCTTTTACAAAAACTTTCTCATCCAAAACTATTTATTCGTTGGTTGTGCTTTTAGTTTTTCTCCTTGGCATTTTACTTTATTCCATTTTTAGAACTAAAGCGGCGGCATATGTTTATAAACGGATAGAAAAACTTCGGCTGTTAAAAAAAATGTTTTTCCACCTTCAAGTTTTAAAGAGAACGAATAACCGAACCGTATTTATACAATTATTATATTCGTTTTTGCTCTATGGAATAATCGCTTTGCAATATGGATTTCTAACTTCCGCATTTGCAAATAAACCTCTTGAATCAGCTTTCTTTCTCTGCGGAATCTTAACGCTGTTTGTGAAATCTTTTATCCCGTCGATCTCATTCGGTGATTTGGGAATAAGGGAAAGCGCTTCAATATTCTTTATTTCAGCAATCGGTTTACCCGCTGAAGTGGGATTCCTTTCGGCTTTTTCGATTTTTCTTTTTAACATTTTGCTGCCCTCGGTCATTGGTCTGATCCTTTTACTAACAACAAAACGGTAATGTACATTTTACTTTCTATATTTATTGTAATTGCAATTTTCTATTTCGGATTTTTAGTCCAAATCCTTTTTGGTTTGAAAAAAATAGCGAGAAATGATTTTAGTGAAGAGGAGAAACCTTTCGTTTCCATTATTGTCCCGTTTAGAAATGAAACCGAAGTGATTGTTCGATGATTGAAAAGTTTAGAGACACAAACCTATCCGGAAGAGAAGTACGAGATACTTTTTATAGATGATTTTTCAGACGATGATTCAGTCCAAAAAATATATTCAGCCAAACAACTTGCAAACACTCAAATACTTTCAGTTCCAATAGATTTTCAACAAATGTCGCCTAAAAAGAGAAGTATAAAATTCGGGATTGAAAAAGCGAAAGGAGAAATCATTTTTACGACTGATGCAGATTGTTCACACCCAAGAGAGTGGATTGGGAAAATGGTTTCTGCTTTCGATAAAAGCATAGGTTTCGTCTCCGGTACAGTTAAGTTTGCTAAAAGTGATAATTTGTTCGGGAAAATTCAACAATTGGAATTTGGCGGCTTAGTTCTAACCGGTGCAGGACTTATCGGAGCCGGAAAGCCAACAATTTGTAATGCGGCAAATATCGGTTTCAGAAAAGATGCATTTATTTTTGTCAACGGGTATGAAGATAACCAACATCTTTCATCCGGAGATGATGAATTTTTGATGCAAAAGATCGCTAAATCCGGAAAGTATAAAGTCCAATTTCTTTTTTCTAAAGAAGCTGTTGTGGAAACAAAAGCAAACAAAACAGTCGAATCATTTATTCAACAAAGAAAACGGTGGGCGAGCAAAGGGTTATTTTACAACGACAAAACGTTGATCATCAAATTGATTTGTATTTATTTATTCTTTCTAAGTTTGCCGTTACAATTATTACTTGGATTGTTTTTCAATGTACTCTTCATCTATTCTTTTATCGTATTTATATCAGCAAAGATGCTATTTGAATATTTTATTCTAAGAAAAGGAATTCCATTGCTCTATCGAGTAATAGAATTTCCGGTGTTTATCTTTGCTGAACTTCTTCATATCCCTTATATCATTTTAGCTGGACTTGCCGGTGCATTCGGTAATTTTAAATGGAAGGGGAGAGAATTAAAAAGATGAAACTCATGTATCAACCTCCTCAAATCGTGCAAAAAATTTTCAACGGATCTGTTTGGCATTCAACTCAAGAAAAAGTTCTTTTAACATTTGATGATGGACCAAATCCTTCAACAACAGAAAAAATTCTGAAAACATTAAATGAAGAAAATATTCAAGCCTTGTTCTTTTGTGTTGGCAATAATGTAAAGCGTTACCCGGAATTAACCAAAACTCTTGTGGATAGTGGTAATATTCTTGGAAACCATACTTTTAATCATAAGGTGATAACGAAACTAACGAAAACTGATTTGCGTCAAGAAATACTCACCACAAATCGAATAATTGAAGATTCCACTGGAGTTACACCAAAATATTTTCGTCCTCCTTACGGGAAATTTCCAATTCTGTTAGCTTATAGGTTGAAACAATTTCAACTAAAAAATGTAATGTGGAGCTTATTGCCGTATGATTATAAAAACGATCTAAAAGTTGTTAAATTTGCAATCAAAAATTATCTTGCGAATAATTCGATCGTGGTTTTGCACGATAGTGATAAATCAAGTTTGATAATCTGTGATACAATTAAATATCTTGCGGAAGAAGTCCGCATTAAAAATTTTCAATTTGGAACACCGGAAGAATGTTTGAAATAATTTTCCTTTTAGCAATGTGCGGATATTTTTTACAGACCATTTGGTTCGTTATTGGTTTGCAGAAAAAATTCCCTAAAAAAGCTTTTGCCGATCTTCCGGCTGCAACTGTGATTGTTGCTGCTCGGAATGAAGAAAAAAACATTTTATCGTGTTTGGAAGCATTGAACAATCTTGAATATCCGGAAGGAAAACTTGAAATTATTTTAGTGGATGATAAATCGACCGACAAAACCGGCGAAATTATTAATTCGTTTATTCTCGATAAACCAAAATTCAAAAACATAGTTACTAAAAAAGAGATCGGTCATCTCAAAGGGAAAACTAACGCTATAGCCAACGCAATTGAACAAGCGACCGGAGAAATTATCCTAACAACCGATGCCGATTGTATCGTTTCGCCAACTTGGGCAAAAACATTAGCTTCATATTTTATGGATGATGTTGCGATCGTAAATGGATTTACGGTACAAGATGCGAAGACTCAATTTGCCGGGATGCAGCATCTCGATTTTGTGTATCTTTTATCAGTTGCCGCCGGAACAATAAATTTTGATAAACCGTTGAGTTGTATCGGCAATAATATGTCCTTCAGAAAATCTGTGTACAAAGAAGTTGGAGGATATGAGAACTTGCCGTTCAGCGTTACGGAAGATTTCAATTTATTGTTTGCAATTCACAAACTGAAAAAATATAAAATCATTTATCCGTTGGATGTAAACAGCTTAGTGACTACTCAACCTTGCAGCGATTTAAATAATTTATATCGACAGAAAAAACGTTGGGCGGTTGGTGGATTGAAAGCTCCGCTTAGAGGATATTTCATTATGTCGCTTGGCTGGGTGGCGCATCTTTCAATTTTATTGCTTCCATTCTTTTTTTCGTCAGCAGCGTTATCACTTTTCTTCTTCAAGTTGGTGGTTGATTTTCTCTTTCTCTTTTTTGTGTTAAACGAATTAAAACTTACTTCCACGCTAAAATATTTTTTCGTTTTTGAAATCTACTATATCCTTTATGTGGTTTTGCTTCCGTTCGCTGTGTTGCCTAACAGGAAAGTTATGTGGAAAGGGAGAAAATATTAGTGCTGTTGCTCTGCAATTATTATGTAACATACCGTTGTAACGCATACTGCAATTTTTGCCATTTCGGCGAACATGAAAAATTTAAGAAAACTCCTTTAGCTGATTTTGAAGATTATAAAAAAAATATCGAACAAATTGCTAAATTGGGAGTGAAATTTCTTGATTTGACCGGTGGCGAACCATTTCTTCATCCTCAAATTTCTGAAATGGTGAAATTTGCAAAAGGATTAAAGCTACAGACAAGTATAACTACAAACGGACTTCTATATCACAAATTCGCGGAAGCACTTGCTGGAAATGTGAATCTGCTTCATTTTTCACTCGATTCTCCGGATGAAGAAGAACACAATAAAATCCGTGGAGTGAATTGTTATCAGTCAGTTCTAAAAAGTTTAGAACTGGCAAAAAGTTTGGGTGAATATCCCGACATTCTCTTTACGGTTACGAATGACACGTATTTGAAACTTCCACAAATGCATGAATTGGCGAAACGGCATGATTTAGTTTTAATTGTAAATCCTGTCTTCTCATATTTTGGAAATCCCGGTTTGCATGAACAAGCAATAAATTTTATTGAAGAATATGTTGACGGGAAGCACGATATCTATCTCAATGACGCTTATCTAAGATTAAGGAAGAACGGAGGAAACAATATTAAGAAGCCGTTGTGTAAAGCGGTTTCGCGCGTAATCGTAATTTCACCTAACAACGAAATTATTTTACCATGTTATCATTTTGAAAATGAGAGAATTAAAATTGATCGACAGATCAAAGACATAAGGAAATCGGAAAAAATTTCTTACTTCAAGAAAATGGAAGGGAGATTTGACTTCTGCCAGGGCTGTACGGTGAACTGCTATTTCGAGCCGTCATTTGCTTTCCCGACAAATATGTACGGCATTGTTAGTCTTTCTTCAAAAATTAAATACGGCTATCATAAATTGATTAAACAAAAATTATTATCTAAGGCTTCTTCATCTGTATGAATAGAAAAATAAAACTTTCATTAATTATTATATTATTTGGGGTAAATTTATCCGCTCAGAAACAGATGGAACTTTTCCCTTCGGAATTAAATATTAAACCTTTCGTCGCGAATTTTCTTGAGCCAAAAGTTGGTTTTATGTTTATGTCAGGGAAGAATAGTTTGCGGCTTGACATAGGTAATTCAAAAGATTTTGTCCATTTAGTTGATGGAAATAAGATAATTTCATTCGGCGGTGATTTTTTTACATTTACAAAGTTGCGCGGAGAAACGGATTTCCATTTTCCTGTTGACGCAGTGGATTATTTGTTCGGATTAAATGGAAGCGTTAAAATTATAAAAGCAGATACGGAATGTGGAGTGCGAGTGAGATTGAGCCATATCTCCGCACATTTTGTTGACGGACATTTTGATAATTATTCCGGTATCTGGCGCGATGAAAGAGCTCCACGTGTTTACAGCAGAGAATTTATTGAACTCACTCCTTTTTATTCGGTAAACGATTTACGGGTTTACGCAAGTTATTCTTATCTCTTTCATGTGGTTCCGAAGGAAATCGGGAAAAGTATTTTCCAGATAGGTGGAGAAAAGTTTTTTAATTTACCATTTGCCGATTATCTCTTCCCATTTATTGCGTATGATCTTCGCTTAACTAAAATTGGAAAATATTCCGGGACAAATTCACTATCAGCAGGTATAAAGATTGGTAAAAAAGATTCCGGCGGAATTAGTTTTATGGTAGATTATTTTTCGGGTAACAATATTCATGGTGAATATTTCGATTACAAAGAAAAGTATGTCGCTTTCGGCATGAATGTAGATTTGTAATATGAGAAATATCTTTGCACAACAACCATCAAACCAAACTGATGTTTATGAGAAACAAAAACAGAAATATTGGCTTCATCTCCTTCTTTTCGTTATAACTTTTTTTACTACGACGGTTGCCGGGTATGAGTGGGTTCGCGGTTTTTCAAACCAGATGGAATTTACCGAATTGATTTACGGAATTCCTTATTCCCTTTCAATCTTATTTGTTCTCGGCTCACACGAGTTTGGACATTATTTCGCTGCTAAAATTCATAAGGTTAGGGCAACTCTCCCTTTCTTTATTCCGTTTCCTGCTATTATGGGTTTTCTTAATTTTGGTACGCTTGGGGCAGTAATTAAAATAAAATCTCCAATTCCAACTAAAAAAGCTTTATTCGATATTGGTGTTGCCGGACCAATCGCAGGTTTTATTGCTTCAGTGATTTTAATTATTTACGGATTTACTCATTTACCGGGAAGAGAGTATCTGCTGCAAATTCACCCCGATTATGATTTGCCAACGTACGGGAAGAACGGTTTAGCGTTGGTTTTTGGCGATTCGCTTTTATTCTCATTCCTTCGCGAAGTTTTTACTTCTTCTAAAGATTTTATTCCGCCAATGTCCGAAATCTACCATTATCCTTACTTATGCGTTGGCTGGTTCGGCTTTTTTGTTACTGCAATGAATTTAATTCCGGTTGGACAGCTTGACGGCGGACATATTATTTACGCTTTGTTCGGAGAAAAGAAACAATACACTATCAGCTCAATTGCGATGATCTTTTTAATTGTATTTGGTGTAACCGGAGTAATAATTTCTTATTTCGGCATTCCACTTAATATCGGATGGAGCGGATGGTTATTTTGGGCTGTAATTTTATTTTTTGTTATTAAGGTAAAACATCCGCCAATATTTGATGATACTCCGCTTGATATCAGGAGAAAAATCATCGGTTACTTGACGATTCTTCTTTTTATTGTATGTTTTATTCCGGCGCCGTTTTTAATTTTTTAATGTAACTTTTTTTTTACCTTTAATTGTTTGCGTTACTGTAAGATATTTCACCATGAAAAAATTATTCTTATTAATTCTCCTCATCACAGTTTATTATGGGTGTGAAAAGAAATTCGATACTATTGTAGAGACGAAATCCGCAACATATCAGGTGTTTAAAGTTGCTACATTTTCCACTTTCACTCACACACTTTCTGACTCCGTGCTCAATCCGTGGATCGAATTTACTTCTACTTCAGATATTAATAGAGTTTGGATAGAAATTCTTTCACCTGAAAGCGAAAATATTTCTTCGGGAACGATAGGTTTATATGATAATGGAAACCCAAACATTGGTGATTCCGTGAAAGGTGATAATATTTATTCAATTCTTGTAATAATGAAAAATGCGTACATCAACGGTTTATATTCTATCAATTATTTTGTCGAAGATAAAACAGGAACGACAAAAAAAGTCGCTTCACAAACTTTTCTTTTTGATAATGGAAAATCTAATGTTTCGCCAATAATTTTATCAGTCTCAGCACCAGACACGATCGAAGTAAAAGATGTAGCCCTTGCGTTCATAGTGAATGCGACGGTCGCTGATTCAAATGGGATTCAAGATATCAAAGAAGTTTATTTTACTACGGTAAAACCGGATCAAACTTCAAGTGGCTCGCGAACTACCTTATATGATGATGGCAATTATAGTGGAAACGGTGATGCCACCGCCGGAGATGGAATTTTTTCACGCGCTCTCAGTATCACTCCGGAAAACGAAAAGGGGACTTATCGTTTTGATTTTGAGGCGAGAGATAGAGGCGGGTTGGTTAGTCCAGTTGTTCACATTTATATTGTGGTTAAATAATGAAATTCAAAATTGCTGCCTTCATAATTCTTTTGGCATTACAAAATATTTTTGCTCAATCACTTTTAAAAACATTTGAATTGGGAACGACAACCTCTTTTAGCAGTGAAAATCCTGCAAGCAACAGCATAAATGATATTCTCGTTGTTGGCGATACGATTTGGCTTGGCACTTCAAGGGGATTAAGTCAAACAACCGATAACGGAAATTCATGGAAAAATTATTATAACACCGCTGAATTTGGAACCGAAAGCATTACAGCATTGCTCTATGTAAAAGGAGTGATCTTCGCATCAACCGCGCATTCAATAGAAAAAGATGGAAGTTCATTACCTGAAGGAAGTGGAATCAGGTTTTCTTCTGATAATGGAATGACCTGGCTTACTGTCCCTCAACCTATAGATGATGCAGGCGATTCTTCTGTTATTTACGGAAAAAATGTTTTGCGTGCGCTGCCGGTTACCGTCGCCGTGCAAAATATTATTTATGATTTCGCTTTCGCCGGAAATAAGATTTGGATCGCTACTTTTGCTGGTGGTCTTCGCTCGGTATCGTTCGATAGTTTAATGGCAAATGTAAACGCTAAATGGAGTAGGACAATACTTCCACCGGATTATCGTTCATCCATAAATCCTTCTGATAGTTTATCTTTCACTTTACAACCGGTAGCCGGAAAGTTCGGCAAAGAAGAATATCTGAACTACAGACTTTTTTCTCTGGTTGCAGCGGATGATTCAACTCTTTATGCAGGAACGGCGAACGGAATTAATAAAACTACAAACGCGTTCCTTCCGGCTGATTCAATAAGTTGGGAGAATTATAATCATCAAAGCAATCAGGCAAATCCTATCAGTGGAAATTTTATTGTGGCTTTGAGGTACAACAAATTATTCAAAACAGTGTTTGCCGCCTCATGGAAAGCGAATGATCAAAATGAATTTTATGCAGTAAGTTACTCACGCGATGGTGGAGCAAATTGGAATACAACATTACATGGAGAAAAATCCCACAACTTTGCTTCGGATAAAAATAGTGTTATTGTATCGACTGATAATGGGATTTATCTAAACGAAATTAGTTCCTTTAATAGTTGGCTGAATGCAGGTTCCATAGTGGATAAGAAAACCGGTCTGGCGTTGCAAACATCTGTTTTTTATACTGCGGCTTTTGCTAACAACGGAAATACTGTGTGGGCAGGTTCCGAAGATGGTTTGGTGAGAAACGAAATGCCGGGTTATAACTGGTCGGATGATTGGACTATATTTTATGCATCACAACCTCTATCAAAAAAAGAAGATAGTTACGCTTTCCCGAATCCATTTTCACCAAAAATGGAAAAGGTTAAAATTAAATACAGCACAGGTGGAAATTCGAAAAAAGTTACGATCAGAATTTTAGATTTCGGTATGAATTGTGTGCGAACTTTGATTCAAAATGTTGAAAGGGGAAATCCCGCGCACGTTATCAATGCTCCTAATACAGATGGAATTAACGGTGTAATCGATTATTGGGATGGTAGAGATGATTACGGAAGTGTAGTACCAAATGGCGTCTATTTTTATCGTGTAGAAATTGAAGGACAAGATCCACAGTTCGGTAAAATAATGGTAATTCAGTAAAGGTAAATTTTGAAACAACTATTTATATTTTTCATTTTTATTGTATCGGTTGGGATTCTTTCCGCACAGCCGAAAGTGAGCAAAATAAATTCTGCCGCAGGAGCATTCAGCCGCATTGGATTTGGTCCGCGTGGTATAGCGATGGGCAATTCTCTATCGGCAGTTAAAGAAGGGGATTTAGTTTCTTACTATAATCCTGCTGTATCCGTCTTTCAAAATGGAAATGTTTTTCAAAGCGGGTATTCATTTCTTTCGCTCGATAGAAAATTAAATTTTGTCTCATTCACCCGGAGATTTGATTTTTACTCTAAGAGAGATTCTGCAATCGAAAACAGAAAACCGAGAACTTCCGCCGGCGTTTGCGTTGGTTTGATCAACTCAGGTGTCAACAACATCGACGAACGTGATAATCAAGGTTTTAAGAAAGGTACACTTTCCACTTCTGAAAATCAGTTCTACGTCGGTTTATCAATCAAGTTTTCCGAAAAAGTTGCCGCAGGCTTTTCAACTAAATTTTATTATTATAAATTGTATCAGGATATTACTTCCACCAGTCTGGGTTTTGATTTTGGAATTCTCTATTCGTACACAAAAAATATTACTTTTTCTTTAGTCCTATCTGATTTGAATAGCAAGTATAAATGGGACTCATCACCACTCTATGATATTGACGGCGCTTTGACCGAGAACAAGTTCCCAACCGGAAAGAAAGTTGGTTTAAGTTATAAAATAGATGAGTATGATGTTTTGACGACTGCAGAACTTTATTTCGATAATTTCGGAACGAAAATGTTGAAAATCGGTGGCGAATACAGTCCGATAACCGATTTATTTTTTCGTGCCGGGTTTGATAATTATCAATTAAACAACGGAGATGAACCGATTAGACCTTCTTTCGGGATAGGCTATTCAAGCGCCATCTCAAGCGTTGTTGTTGGATTTGATTACGCTTTCATGTATGAACCTTATTCCTCTCAAGACCGACATATTGTTGGTGTGCACGTAAATTTCTAATTCTTTTACTATTTTTAACTATGAAAAAATCGAACTCAATAAAAATCATTCTACTTCTCATCGGATTATCCGTGGTAAGTTATTCACAAAGTGCCGGAAGCAACGGTTTATCATTTCTGAAGATTGGTTCCGGCGCAAGAAATATTGCGCTTGGAGATAACGGCGCGGTCTTTGCCAATGATGTCTCGGCAATATTTTATAATCCAGCCCAATTGAAGGTTGGGAATCCGGAAATAATATTTACGCATAACGCATGGATTCAAGATGCAGCAACTGAATTGCTCGGAGTAAAATTTTCGCTTTTTAAACTACCAATTGGTGTCGGGATCAATTCTACATCAATTAAAGAAATTGAAGTGAGGACAAAACCAGGTCCCGTTGAAACAACTTTTAATACTCACTATTTTTTCGCCTCGCTGTCTACCGCTTTTTCTTTGGTTGATAATCTTTCAACCGGAATAACTGTAAAATATCTTTATGAAGATATTTTTTATGATCACGCAGAAGGTTTTGGATTTGATTTTGGACTTCACTATAAATCTTCAATTGAAAATTTGTTTGTTTCAGCCGTTGTTAAAAATATCGGGTCCATGAATCAACTTCAAAAGGAAGCGACAAAATTACCAGCAGAAATTAGAGTTGGTCCAATTTATCAATATGATCTGCCGGAATACAACATTTCCGTACAAGCGGGAGGTGAGTTCCAAAAGTATTTAGCTCAAAGTGATTCGCACATAAATTTTGGAACTGAAATCATGTATAATAAAATGTTTGCGTTAAGGTTAGGATATCAAACCAATTATGAATCAAAAAGTATTTCCGGCGGATTAGGATTATACTGGAATCACTTCTCTTTTGATTATGCAATGACTCCTTTTTCCTACGGACTTGGACAAGCACAAACTATTTCAATTAAATATACCTTTTAGAATTTCTAATAATTAATATGGAAATAATTAAATACACGGATCAATGGAAAGTTAAATGGGATAAGTTCGTTCTGGAATCGAATAACGGAACTATGTTTCATATGCAAAGGTTTTTTGACTACCATATCCCAGGTAAGTTTGTGTTTGATCATCTTATGTTTGTTAATAAAAATCAAATCGTTGCTGTACTTCCAGGAAAATTAATCGATGGAATCTTTGAGTCTCCAATTGGAGCAAGTTACGGTTCAATTGTTACGAATGACATCACATTCGATGAATCTTTGGAATTAGTTGCTTTATTACTTCAATACGGAAAAGAAAACGGTTATAAGGGATTTGAATTAACTCCGGCTCCTATGATTTATGAGACGTACCAAAATCAAAATCTTGATTTTGCGATGTTATGGCTTGGGTTTTCTTATAAACTCCATTACATTTCAAGCGCTATTAAACTTGATAAGGAAAGAGATATCATTGAAAGATTTACTCCAACGATACGCCGAAATATTCGAAAGACATTAAAGCAGCCGGAAATATCTTTAGAAATAAATGAGCGATATGATGAATTTTATCCAATCCTTGTTGAAAATAAAGCTCGGCACAACGTTAAGCCAACTCATAGTTATGACGATTTATTGAAATTAAAAGAATTGATGCCTGATAATTTGAAGTTATTTATGGTTTATTTTAACGAAAAACCTATCGGTGGTTCGCTCATGTTTTTTACCAACAAAAATGTAGCACTTTGTTTCTACAATATGCTTTTATACGATTATGCAGAGTACAAACCAATTCAGCGGGTAATGTACGAAGTTGTAAAGTATTCAACAGAACAAGGTTATTCCTATGTTGATATTGGTGTTTCCCAGGATACCAAAGCAAAAAATCCGATGACTCCCAGTATTGGATTAATTCAATTTAAAGAAAAATTTGACGCTAAAACAATAATGCGTAATACTTTCCAAATAAAATTTTAAGTTTTTGCAAATGGATTCCACAAAAGTAGTTTTATTTACTTTTCTCGGTAATTTCCATTATGATTCAAGAGTAACAAATTTCTACAATTCTTTTATAGAAAAAGGATATAAAGTTAAAGTTATATCATTTGATTGGCTGACAAAAGAGTTCAAAACTGAAAAAGGAGATATATCGGTCTATCGGCTAACAAAAAACTTTTCTTCAATATATTACTATTTGAAATTTTCAATCATCTTATCTTTTCGACTATTATTTACTAAAGCTGATCTTATTTTTGCGGAAGATGTTTATACCCTTCCGTTTGTAATACTGTTCGCAAAACTTAAAAAAGCAAAAATATGTTACGATTCTAGAGAGATATATGCTCATCTTGCCGGTTTAAGCAATAAGAAAAACATACAAATGTTTTGGCGTTGGATTGAAAAAACATTCATTAAAAGTGTAGATGTGGTAATAACAACAGGAGAAATGGATTCAGCTTATCTAGAAAAAGAGTATAACTTACGAGCGACCATTGTAATTAGAAACCTGCCTCTTGCTAATAAAATAATTGAATCATTTGATTATAGGAAAAAATATAATTTAGAAAATGATAAAAAAATTCTTTTGTATCAGGGAGTTATTTTACCTGGAAGGGGACTAAATAATATTTTTAACATTATGGATCAATTAGAGAATTGTGTGTTAATTATTCTGGGGGATGGTGAATATGAGGAAAAATGTCGTCAAATAGTACGAGAAAAAAAACTGACAAATAAAGTTTTCTTTTTCGGGAAAGTAACACAGAATGAACTCTTAAAATATACTTCAGGCGCCGATATTGGTTTAGCCCTTATTGAGAACCTTAGTCTCAGTTATTATTACGCTTTACCGAATAAAATGTTCGAGTATATCTATTGTGGATTACCTGTTATCGCAAGTAATTTACCTCAAATGAAAGCAGTTATTGAAAAATATAATGTAGGATTATGTGTTAATTCAGAGGATTCAAGTGAAATTAAAAGTGTTATTAACATGGTGGCATCAGATGATAAGTATAGAAAAAAATTATCAGCAAATTGTAAAGTAGCTTCCCATGAATTGAACTGGAATAATGAAATAAAAAAACTCTTTAGAGTATTCGAAACTAATACTTAATTTGTCATTTTTTACATATAACGATAATATGTGCCGGAGAACTGTAAATTCGATCAACTAACTTGTCACAAAACTTCCATAATGTAAAATTTAGAAATTTTAGAAGCACATAAGTACGAAGGAAAATCAATATTTTATTCCCAAATGTTTTCCAAATAACATCACTGATAACTTTATGATCAAAAAGTGAAAGTAATTTGTTCTCATCAAATGAATGAAGGTGTGCATGGAGAGGTGTTTCATGGTTACAATGAATACATAACGTTTTTTTTATGAGTTCTTTATAGGGCGTTGTGATGATCAGATACCCATCTTTTTTTAGAACTCGCAAAAGTTCGTTTACAAATTTTGCTGGAGAAACAACATGTTCAATAATCTCAGATGCAATTATCACCTCAAAACTCTTGGTCTGAAATGGAAGAAAATAAGAATCTGCAGTAACTCCAAAATGATTTTTTGAATTATATTTAGTTATTGCTTTGTATGGATTGTTGATTGAAATGTCCAAGGAAAAGACAATCTTATTCTTTTTAACAAAATGTTGAGCGACCCAAGCTGAACCACATCCAACATCAAGAATTGATGTAACATTTTCTGGTATATTTGCAATAACGTATTCGTGTACTCTTCGTTCATCGTGGGCAGTTGCAGCAAATCTTTCTTCAAAATAGTCAAACTTTTCTGCATCAAGATTGTAATGCTCTATGTAGTTAAATTTTTTCAAGATACTCGTTCTAAAAATTGTTTATATCATAGTTTAAGATAAAAAATTAGTGCTAAATGAAGAAATCTAATCTCTTTAAGTCTGTTGCCTGGTATGGTGTTGGCAATATCATTGCTCGCTCAATGACGTTGATATTGCTACCGCTATACTCCAATCTAATCAGCACAAAAGAGTTTGGGAATTATTCTCTCCTTGTATCTGTGTATACTATTATTGCCACGATTTATCAATTCGGTATGTCTTCTGCTTTGAATAAATTCTATACTGAAGAAGTAGATGAACAGAAGAAAAAAATTATATTCTCAACTATTCTAAATTCGATAATTGTATTGGGGATAATCCTAACAGTTGTAGCGACTCTCTTCTCCACCTTAATAGTTACCGTCGTTTTCGGTTCCAATAACTTTAGTCCGTTGTTAATTCTGTTGATGGGTTCTCTCTTTTTTGAGACTATCAACTTTTACATCATTTTACTTTTAAAGACGAAGGAAATGCCGAAGGAAACCGTTGTTTATTCGGTTGCTGGAGCAATAGTAAATCTTGGTTTAAATATTCTTTTTGTTTATTACTTCAGATGGTCAATTTCCGGAATAATTCTCGCTCAGTTGTTATCCGGAATTATCCTTTTTTTCGTTTCACTTCATGTTATTAAGGGAACTTATATCTTTATTGTTGATAAAAAAATATTACTCACAATTGTAGTTTTTTCACTTCCACTTTTGGCTGGGAGTCTGTTCACCGCATTGACAAATGTCGCCGATAGATTTATCATAAATATTTTTATGAGCAAAGATGATGTTGGAATTTATAGTTTCGTTTACCGGATTGCTCTTTTGATGAATGTTTTTGTGGTTTCCTTTGCTATGGCTTGGAATCCTCACTCAGTGAAACAATACTTTAAAAAGAATTACGGCGAATCTTACGGAAAAACTCTTTCGCACTTTCTTGCTGGTGGAATGTTTCTTTTCCTTTTTGTGTCTCTTTTTATCGAAATTCTTTTTGAAACAAAAATTTTTGGAACATTCATCTTAAATCCAATTTATAAACCTGGTCTTTTGGTATTCCCTTTTATTATGGTTGGTTATTTTTTTAACGGAATTTCAACATATTATGCTGTCTATCCGTATGTTTCTAATAAAACTTATCAATTACTTATTACAGATTTTATTGCACTGAGTTTAAATATAGGACTGAATTATTTGCTAATTCCTAAACTTGGGTTAATGGGAGTTGCAATTTCCACGGCAGCAGCATTCTTTTTCGGAGCATTGTATTTATTCTTTATTAGTAAAAATAAATTGAAAATAAATTATGAAAAGAAAGAAATGACTCTCATAATAATCGGAGGAATAGTTGTTTACTTTTTTGGCACCAATTTACACAGTGTTTTTGTGAAAATTGTGCTTCTTTCTTCTTATGTTTTTCTACTTTATAAAGTTTGTAATATTCAATTATTTAGTTGGCAAAAAGATTAAATTCAATTTATAGCACTTAAATGAACAACTCTCAATTAAGAATCCTTATTTTGCGCCCCGACCGCCTGGGTGATGTTGTGCTTTCAACTCCGCTGCCGCGAGAAATTAAAAAGAAATATCCTGATGCTTTTATTGCGGTTCTTGTTCGAAACTACACAAAAGATGTTTACAACAATAATCCTTTTGTTAATGAAGTATTAGTTGAAGAAGAACTTGGTGATTCGTTTTGGCAGAGAGTGAAACGGATTCGATCGTTTAGTTTTACACATGGAGTTGCACTCCTTCCGACTGAAAAAAATAATTGGCTGCTCTTTTTTAGCGGAATAAAAATTAGAATCGGCGTTGGGCATAAGTTATATCAATTCCTTTCTAACGCAAAGAGTATTTACCGGAGAAAATATATTCCTTTAAGGAATGAAGCTGATTATTGTTTGGATGCGTTGCGAAAAATCGGGATTGAAAAACCGGACACTGCGGTTTCAATTTATCTTTCGGTTGAAGAGAAAAAAAGAGCGATGGAAATCAGAGAATCTTTCTCAACTGACAAAAAAATATTTGTAGGCATTCACGTCACCAGCGGAAAATCAGCCCCAAATCTATCTTTAAAAGAATATCGCAAGCTTGCCGAATTACTTGTTCTTCAAAAAGATATTCAAGTATTAATTACGGAAAAAGAAATTCCGGATGAACTAAAAAACATTGAAGGCGTTTCATACTATTTTGAAAACCTTTCGTTGCGTGATTCAATAATTGCCTTTTCCGCAATGGATGTTCTAATTTCCGCCAGCACCGGACCGATGCACATCGCAGCAGCTCTCAAAGTAAAAACGCTTTCGGTTTTTTGTCCACTTCCTGCTTGTGAACCAATACTTTGGGGACCGCAAGGAAATGAGGCTTATTTCGTCATGCCGGAGGAAAATTACTGCGGTAAAGTTTGCTCAGGCGATCCGCAAAGTTGTATGTTTGAAGGTGATGGGGGAATCAATGCAGAAAAAATTGTTTCGCAACTCCAAAAAATATTCCCTTCCGATGAGCAAAATTAATTTATTAATTGCTCCAAACAGTTTTAAGGAGTGCGCAGACGCTACTGAAATTACTGCGATTATTCAAAATCAGTTTGCGGAAAATGAATTTAGAGTAAAGAGTATTCCCATTTCTGATGGGGGCGACGGCTTCCTAAAAATTTGTGAAAACAATTTTCAACTAAATATTGTAACAAAAGATATCCAATCTTTTTATGATGAAAATTATTTTCAAGTTCCGGTTGGAATATCTAATGACCGCAAACAAATATTTTTAGAATCCGCTGAAATCATCGGGATGAAGAAAATCCCATTGGAGAAAAGAAACCCATCTATTTTGAATTCGAGTAATCTTGGTGAACTATTAATAAAATTGGGAAGTGAATATCCGGAAAATTCTAAAATTATTATTGGACTTGGCGGAACAGCCACCAACGATTTAGGGCTTGGATTATGCGTTCCATTCGGGTTAAAACTTATCAACGCAAAAGGAATTGAGCTTCCGATTCAACCTAAATATTTTGTTGATGTTTCAACCATTACTTTGCCGGAAAGAAAGATATCTATTCAAATAGAAGTTATAACCGATGTTGAAGTTCCTCTTTTCGGCCAAACGGGAACGTCACAAACTTTCGCGAAGCAAAAAGGGGCAACTGACAAAGAAATAGAAATTCTTGAAAAAGGTGTGATCAATGTTATTTCGATTATGAAACTGGAACATGGTATTGATGTTGCTTCTAAGTTAATCGGCGCCGGAGGTGGATTGTTATTAGGATTATCTCTAATTGCAGATTTGAAAATCTGTTTCGCAGAAGAATTTCTGTTGAAAAAACTCAAACTTGAAGAAGAAATTAGACAAACGGATTTTATAATTACTGGCGAAGGAGCTTTTGATACACAAAGCATGATGAAGAAGGGAACCGGAATTCTCATAAATAGTGCGAAAAAACATCAAAAAAAGGTATTCGTGATCTGCGGAAAAGCGGATCGATCGGTTTCCTCATCTATGGATAACGGTGTAAGGATTTTTCCCCTAGAAAAATATTTTCCAACAGAGGAAGAATCTATTCAAAATTATAAAATCGGGATCGAAAAAGCCTGTGCAGAAATCAAGTCTTACATTTTATCCCACCCTTAAATTTGTTAAATTTGAATTGACAAACTTGAAGACTACATTTGATTTTGTTGTAATTGAAGTATATTCTTAATCATAATCCTTTTCTTAATCTTACTCTTTTTTTGCGAGTTAATAAGGATTATGAAAAAGATTATGAGTATGATTAAGAAGAAATATTAACAGAACATGAAAATTAATTTTATGGAGCACAATGAAAGAATATCTTGATTTAGTTCGTTTGGTAATGAACGAAGGAGTTAGAAAAAAATCGAGAACCGGCGTTGACACAATTTCGTATTTCTCCGCTTTTTATAAAGTAGATTTGGCAAAAGGATTTCCTCTTTTAACAACAAAAAAAATGGAATGGAAATCCGTCATTCGTGAATTGCTCTGGTATTTATCAGGCGAAAACCACATTCGCAACTTGCGCAAACATACAAAAATCTGGGATGCGTGGGCAGATGAAGATGGGAATCTTGAAACAGCTTACGGACATTATTGGCGTCATTTCCCAAGCGCAAAGAAAGATAAAAACGGCAACTGGGAAGTAACAGAGATAGACCAAATTCAATACGTAATTGATGAAATTAAAAATAAACCGTACAGCCGCAGATTACTTGTAACCGCATGGGAACCGGGCAACGCAACAACCAGTAAGCTTCCGCCGTGCCATTACACTTTTGCATTTAACGTTTCCGGCGATAAATTAAATTGTCATTTAACGCAGCGCTCCGGAGATATTGCGCTTGGTATTCCGTTTAATTTGGCGGCGTACTCAATGTTGACGCATATTATTGCGAACGAAACAAATTTGCAAGTCGGACAATTTGCCCATACGATTATTGATGCTCATATTTATGTTGGCGATAAAGGAACTGAAAACGAAAAATATGATCACCTTGAAGGATTAAAAGAACAGTTGAAACGTGAACCCTTGGAACTGCCGACTCTTAATATTGCCACGAAACCATTGAAAGATTTAACTTTTGAAGATTTTGAAATTGTCGGTTACCAAAGTTATCCGAAAATAAAATTTGAGGTTGCTGTTTGAGAATAATTATCATAGCGGCAATCGCTCAAAACGGAGTTATAGGAACAGCTAAAGGAGAAATGCCCTGGCATGTAAAAGAAGAGTTTGCTCATTTCAAAAGCACAACTTTGGGTTCACCAATCATAATGGGAAGAAAAACTTTTGAAACGTTGGGAAAACCATTGAAGGGTAGATTGAACATAATCATAACACGTTCGGAGTCATTCCCTTCGATTGAAGAAACCTTGATACAGAACAGTTTATTGAGCGCTATTGACCATTGCAATAAAAACAATTATGAAAAAATATTTATCATTGGCGGAAGGGAAATATATACACAGGCCATTCCCCTGGCAGATGAAATGATCTTGTCGTTTATGAAATTTAAAGCTGAAGGAGAAATTCTTTTCCCGGAATATGATGAAAATGATTGGCGAAAAACTGATGAGAGAAACTTGGAACAATTTTCTGTTGTTTATTTTGTAAGAAAAGGAAAGAACTGATACATGTCAAAAATATCCATTCTCCCCGAAAATCTTGCGAATAAAATTGCTGCAGGAGAAGTTGTGCAAAGACCGGACTCGGTAGTAAAAGAATTGATGGAAAATGCGATTGACGCAGGCTCTACATTAATTGAAGTGCTGATAAAGAAAGCTGGAAAAGTTTTAATTCAAGTAATAGACAATGGCGAAGGAATGTTGGAAGAAGACGTTATTCTTTCCGTTCAAAAACATGCAACCAGTAAAATTTCTACTTTAGAAGATTTGGATGCGATCAAGACACTCGGCTTTCGAGGTGAGGCGTTGAGTGCTATTGCTGCTGTTAGTCAGCTTGAAATAAAAACAGAAACCCATATTGATGAACTTGGAACACTGCTTCGCGTTGAAGAAAGTCAATTCAATACTGAAAAAGGGTCGTTCTCCAAAGGAACTTCCGTCGCTGTAAAAAATCTGTTTTTTAATACTCCCGGCAGAAGAAATTTTCTAAAAACAGATACAACGGAGTTGAAGCACATCATCAACACCTTCACAAAACTGGCGTTGAGTAATCCACAAATCGCTTTTAAATTATTTATTGATGATTCACTTACTTTCGATCTCACTTCAGGAACGTTGACAAAACGGATTGAAGAAATTTTTGGCGAAGAAATGAGCGATGCGTTGATCCCGGTGCACGAAGAGACAGATTACATTTCGTTAACGGGATTTATTGGCAAACCAAGTCTGCTAAAGAAAAACAAAGGAGAGCAATATCTTTTTCTCAATAACCGGTTTGTGCAAAGTAAACAGATTAATCACGCAGTTTTTACGGGATACGAAAATGTTCTTGAAAAAGGAGATTATCCTTTTTTCATTTTATTTTTGAGCATCGATTATAAACGGGTTGATGTTAATGTGCATCCATCAAAATTGGAAGTCCGATTTGATGATGAAAAAGACATTTACAATTTTGTATTAGCGGTAATTAGAAAAAGCCTTGCTTCATTTGATATGGTTCCCGGGTTGACTTTTCAATCAAAACCATTTCCAGGAAGCGAAGAAAGATTAAGAATAAATCCTTCACAAAAAATTGAAAGAAGAGATTTCAGCGATCGTCCTACATCGAATCAAGAACCATACAAACCGAAAGCATATTCAGACAATGAAATAGATTTGCTCTTCGGAAGTCTGCGGAAAAATGTTGATACTCAATCAATTCCACCGGGTGATAAAATGCCTTTCGATGCAGATGCGACAGAACCTCCAAAGCAGCAGCAACAAACAGTAATTCGCCGTTCAGATGAAGACGATGCGAACACTACATTCATCATTCAACTGCACAACAAATATATTTTGTCGCAGATAAAAACCGGATTGATGATCATCGACCAACATGTAGCACACGAAAGAATTTTGTATGAAAAAGCTCTGCAATTATTTGAAGCTAATTTCCCGTTCAGCCAGCAGTTAATATTTTCTAAAACGCTTGAAGTTGATCCTGCTACTTATAAGTTGATTAAAGAACTTTATCCCCATTTGTCAAATCTCGGTTTTACATTGAAATTCTTCAGCAGAAATACAATTGTTATTGAAGGAATTCCGCAAGAAGTTAAGCAGGGAACGGAAGAGAAAATCCTTTTTGAAATATTGGAAGAATATCATTTAAATGAACGCGAAAAGAAAATTACCGATGCAAAGGATAATATTGCAAAATCTTATTCGTGCAGAACTGCTATTAAAGCAGGCGATAAACTTTCCGAAAAAGAAATGCGTTTGCTGATTGACCAACTGTTTGCGACCTCGATGCCATACGTATGTCCGCACGGCAGACCGATCGTTGTAAAAATATCTTTGGAAGAATTTGACAGAAGATTTGGAAGAACTTAATTAAAATTAGTTGGAACTAAAAAGTTGAATGTATAAAGTTATCAACTTTCTACTTGTAACTTTCCACTTTCTACTATAAACAATAAACAAAGAGGAAAAAATGCCAGTATCCGAAGAATACAAAAAACTTCGAGAAGAGTACAACCAAAAAGTTGAAAACTCATCAACCGATGGCAAAACTTATACTACCGTAAGCGGTGAACCTGTAAATGGATTCTACGGTCCGGATAATTTAGAAAATCACAATTATTTAAATGATCTAAATTTCCCCGGTGAATTCCCGTACACTCGCGGAATCCATGCGAATGGTTACCGCGGTAAAGTCTGGACGATGCGTCAATTTGCAGGATTTGGTTCTCCGGAAGATACCAATCAGCGGTTTCATTATTTATTGAAGAATGGACAAACCGGTTTGTCAGTAGCATTTGACTTGCCTACATTGATGGGTTGGGATGCCGATGCAGAATTAGCTCAGGGTGAAGTTGGTCTTTGTGGAGTTTCAATTTCATCTTTAAAGGATATGGAAATTCTTTTAGATCGAATTCCTCTTGATAAAGTTTCTACTTCAATGACGATCAATTCGCCCGCGGCAATGGTTTTCGCTTTTTATTTAGCAGTTGCAAAAAAGCAGGGCGCTCCGTTTTCAAAATTACGCGGAACGATGCAAAATGATATTTTGAAAGAATACATTGCACAGAAAGAATTTATTTATCCTCCGCATCCTTCAATGCGAATTATAGTTGATATGATTGAGTATTGTAAAAATGAAGTTCCACAATGGAATCCGGTTTCCGTAAGCGGTTATCATATTCGCGAAGCAGGCTCTACCGCAGTGCAAGAATTGGCTTATACTCTGGCAGATGGTTTTGCATACATCGAAGCAAGTATTGAGCGCGGAATGGATGTTGACGATTTCGCTCCGAGAATTTCATTTTTCTTTAACGCTCACTTGGATTTCTTTGAAGAAATTGCAAAGTATAGAGCTGCGAGAAGAATTTACGCTAAAAGGATGAAAGAAAAGTACGGCGCAAAAAATCCACGCTCATGGTGGTTACGATTCCATTCTCAAACAGCAGGTTGTTCACTTACTGCACAACAACCGGAAAATAATATTGTCAGAACAGCATTTCAGGCAATGGCTGCGGTGCTTGGCGGAACTCAATCGCTTCATACAAATTCGATGGATGAAACGCTCGCATTGCCAAGTGAGAAAGCTGTAAAAATCGCTTTGCGTACGCAACAGCTTATTGCCTATGAAACCGGAGTTACAAACACTGTTGATCCGCTTGGCGGCAGTTATTTTGTTGAAACTTTAACTGATAAAATGGAAGCGCAGGCGAATAAAATATTTGAAGAGATCGATTCGCTTGGCGGAGTCATTCCCGCGATTGAAATGGGTTATTTTCAAAAAAATATTTCTGATGCCGCGTATCATTATCAAAAAGAAGTTGAAAGAAAAGAGAAAATTATTGTTGGCGTTAACGAATTTATCGAAGAAAATGAAAAAGTCGATATTCCTCTTTTAACCGTTTCACCGGAAGTAGAACGTGTGCAACGGGAGCAGTTAAAAAACTTAAAAGAGTCTCGCAACGCAAATGAAGCGGAGAAAGCATTAGAAGAAATTCAACTTGCAGCAAAAGAGAACAGAAACTTGATGCCGGTGTTGCTTGATGCGGCAGAAAAGTATGTTACGCTCGGCGAAATGGTGCATGAACTTCGTTTGGTTTTTGGAACTTATCAGGAAACGGCAGTCTTTTAATATGATGGAAATAATAAAACTAATTAGAGTACCGCAGTGGATAAAAAACTTTTTCGTTTTTATCCCGTTGGTTTATTCACGCAATCTTTTTCACACTGATTATTTGATAAAATCGCTTACGGCTTTTTTTATTTTTTGTTTGCTTTCAAGTGTAGTTTATGTGATAAACGATATCGTTGATGCGGAAGCCGACAGACATCATCCTTTAAAAAAGAACAGACCAATTGCATCGGGGAAAATATCAAACGCCAATGGAATTACTATTGCAATAATTCTTTTGGCTCTTGGACTTCTGTTGTCAATTTACACGAACTCGATGTTCAAAATATTTGCCTTGCTGTATTTAGTCATCAACATTTTTTATTCGTTTAAATTGAAACATCTCGTCCTCTTGGATATTTTTAGTATTGCTGCAGGATTTATGATTCGCGTTACTGCCGGCGCTTTAGTTATTTCAGTTGAAATATCAAGCTGGCTGATCTTGACAACTATGTTTCTTTCGCTCTTCCTCGCAGTAATGAAACGCCGATCAGAAATATTCGTAGCCGGAGACGTACAAAATTCTACTAGAAAAGTTCTGGGAGATTACTCAACAAATTTTATTGATCAGATGGCGACGATAGCCGCCGCCGGAGTGATAATTAGTTATGCATTGTACACTGTTTCTGAACGTACCGTAACAGTATTTCAAACCGAGCATTTAATTTACACAACTCCATTTGTGGTTTACGGAATATTCAGATATATGTTTTTGGTTCTTAATCACAATAAAGGTGAAAATACCACTGGAATTATGGTCACTGATGTTTCAATGATTACGAATATAGTTTTGTACAGTTTAACAACCATCATTATTGTTTATAAATTGTTTTCTTAGGGGTTGCGAACAAGGTTCGGAACTATTTTTAGTGAATATTGTTTACAAAGTAAAAAAAGGAAAAATATGTCTATTACTATTGGATCGATCGCCCCAGATTTTACACTTAAAAATACAGATGCAGAAAACGTATCACTAAATTCTTTTAAAGGAAAAAAAGTTGTACTCTTGTTTTTCCCGTTTGCCAATACAGGTGTTTGTACAAAAGAGATGTGCTCGATGCGC
The DNA here is from genome assembly GCA_030693705.1 of Ignavibacteria bacterium. Taxonomy (GTDB): domain Bacteria; phylum Bacteroidota; class Ignavibacteria; order Ignavibacteriales; family Ignavibacteriaceae; genus UBA1563. The sequence goes on from JAUYAB010000079.1 coordinate 64,736, forward strand.
GATAGCATGAGTCAATATTCTGATCTTAATGCAGAAGTTCTTGGAATTAGCGTTGACAGCCCATTTTCATTAAAACTTTGGAAAGAACATAACCAAATTAATTTTCAATTGCTCAGCGATTTTAACAAAGAAGTCGCTCCAACTTACGGCGCATTTTATGATGTTTTTGCCCCAGGAAAGTTCGATTATAAAGGTGTTGCCAAGCGTTCCGCATTTGTTATTGATGAATCCGGAGTTGTGAAATATGCTGAAATTCTAGAAAACGCGGGTGACGAACCGAATTACGAATCTATTCAAGCAGCTTTGAAATAAAGAAGAGATGAGGAACAAATGATCGAAGAAGGAAAAAAAGCCCCATCATTTAGTCTGCCGGATCAGGATGGAAACATTCGTGCTCTGAAAGATTATTTGGGTAAAAAAGTTGTTCTTTATTTTTATCCGAAGGACAACACTCCCGGCTGCACTACTGAAGCCTGCAGTTTTCGTGATGAGTTTTTCATTTTTAAAAAAGTTAATGCAGTTATCTTAGGCATTAGCGCTGATGCTATTAAATCCCACAAAAATTTTAGCGAAAAATTTAGTCTGCCATTTCCACTGCTCAGTGATGAATTAAAAAAAATGATCGAAAGTTACGGTGTTTGGAAGGAGAAGAGCATGTATGGGAAAAAATACATGGGTATCGAAAGAACAACCGTCATCATCGATGAGAACGGGAAAATAAAAAAGATTTTCCCGAAGGTTAAAGTGAATGGACATACTCAAGAAGTCCTGGAAGCGCTAAAATAAAATGGTTTACGTTACTCGCAGAGAAGTCTTTAGCGCCTCTCATCGTTTATATAACGATAATTTAACTGCTGAAGAAAATGTTACTCTTTATGATAAGTGCTCAAATCCTTACGGACATGGGCACAATTTCATTTTAGAAGTGGTGGTGAGCGGTGAAATTGATAGAAAATCCGGATACGTGATCGATCTAAAGATTCTAAAGAAAATCATCCACGAAAATATTATTAAGAAAGTGGATCATCGAAATTTAAACCATGAAGTTGATTTCTTAACCGGTATTATTCCTACTGCTGAAAATATTTGCGTTGCAATCTGGAATGAACTGAAAAATAAAATTCCTATGGGCAAATTATATTCCGTGAAAATATGCGAAACGGAAAATAATTACGTCGAATACAAAGGAGAATAAAATGGATTTACCTAAAATTGAAAAGTTGATCACTACCTTATTAACCGATATAGGAGAAGATGCAAAGCGGGAAGGATTGTTGCGTACTCCAAAACGTGTTGCTAAAGCGTATGAATTTTTAACATCCGGATACCATAAGGATATTGAAGACGTTTTGAACAATGCTATTTTTAATGAAAAATATGATGAAATGGTATTGGTCAAGAATATTGATTTTTATAGTTTGTGTGAGCATCATATGCTTCCGTTTTATGGTAAAGTTCACATCGCCTACGTGCCAAACGGAAAAATTGTCGGGCTGAGCAAAATTCCCCGTATCGTAGATGTCTTTGCACGCCGGCTTCAAGTGCAGGAAAGAATGACTCAACAAATTGCGGATACGTTAGAAAAATATTTGGCTCCAAAAGGTGTTGCAGTAGTTTCAGAAGCATATCATATGTGCATGATGATGCGTGGTGTGGAGAAACAAAATTCTTCGGCAACCTCAAGCGCTATGCATGGTTTATTTAAAGAGGATGCTCGAACCAGGACAGAATTTTTAGATTTAATCAGGATGAATAAAATATAGTGCCCCGAATAAAGGAAAATATTTGGCTAACCGGTGCAAGTTCCGGGATAGGGAAGTCAACCGCAATTCTGTTTTCAAATTCGGGTTACAATGTATTTGCTACTGCCCGCCGCGAAGAAAAATTATCTGAATTATTAAATGAAATAAAAGAAGGTAGCTTCATCCATCAATATTCTTTGGATGTTTGTTTGAAGGAAGAAGTTTTTTCTTTTGTTGAAAAAAACTTAGCAGTTAGCGGGATTGATTGTCTTATAAATAACGCCGGCATAACTTCTTTTCGAGGAGTTGAACATATTTCAGTTGAAGATATTGAGAAGATCATTGAGACTAACCTACTTGGTGCGATCTATACAATTAAAGCAGTTCTTCCTTTAATGATAAAACAAAATAGGGGAACAATTATTAATATTTTGTCGGTTGTAACCGAAAAAGTTTTTACTCGAAGCAGCGCTTATTCCGCATCAAAAGCAGGATTAAAAGCGTTTACACAAGTTTTAAGAGAAGAAGTAAGAAAATATAATATCCGGGTTATAAACGTTTACCCCGCGACAACCAATACCGATATTTGGTCTGATGATGTTCGATCAAAATATGCTGAACGGATGATGAAAGCTTCTGATGTTGCAGAATCTCTTCTTTCAATTTATAAACAAACCGGAAACATCGTTACAGAAGAAATTGTGTTGAAACCAATCTTGGGAGACTTATAAAAAAACCTTGAAGTGAATTTAATCTCTTCAAGGTTTTTATTAAGTTTAATTTTGAAAGCTTAAAAACCTGGTCCCATATTTGTGCAATCCATATTTCTTCTCATTCCTCTTCCCATTTTTCCGGCTTTTCCCATTCTATTAAAAGCGGGACGGTCATTCCAGATTACTTTTTGATTTGCATCGAGTAATTCATAAACATCCATACGATGGTTTGCCATTGAGGTTTCGATCGTATTTCTTTGTTTCATTATTTTATCTTCAAGTGCAAGAAAAGCTTTACGGTCGTAATTTCCTTTGTTTAGCAATTCTTTTTTCTCGAGATGAAGTTTTGCCATATCGGCTCTTAGATCGATCATCTTCTTTTGGTGACTTGTGCGAAGATCTTCAATTTTCTTTTCTTGTTCAGGGGTTAGATTCAATTTTTCGTGAATCATTGCTTTTCTTTTTCCCGTTCCAGGTCCAGGTTGTGCTGAAATACCGATTGCAAATACGAACAGCACAATTGGTATTAACAATTTCGTGAGTGATTTCATGTTGAGATTCCTTATATTTTTTCTGAAATAATTTTTTGTTTCGCTGCTTTGACAGCAAAGATTCGTTTATGGTTTAAACATGAGCTGGATTAAACCAATCGCTATTAATATGTGTCTAAAAGTATAAATTGATAAAATGCCGGAAGATAATTCTGATTCAGATTATATTTTAGTGCGCCGCTTTCTTAACGGCGATGAAAATTCGTTCAATCAACTTGCACGCAAGTACCAGGCTAAAATTTATTGGCATGCAAGGAGAATGACCGGAAATCATTTAGATGCCGATGAGATTGTTCAGGAAGTATTATTAGTAATGTATGATAAGTTGAAGAATTTTAATTTTCAGTCTTCGTTGTTTACATGGATTTACCGCATCACCATTACGAGAAGCATTAATTATATTAAGAAACAAAAACTGCGGAGATTTATTTCGTTCGATTCACCGGAAAATATTGGGTTATCGACCGACGAAGATCTAGTAAAAAATATTGAAGACAAAGAGAAACTAAAGAAATTGGATAAAGTGTTACAACAATTACCGGAGAAACAGAGAGAAGTGTTTACTCTCCGTCATTTTGATGAGTTAAGTTATGAAGAGATTGCTCAAATTACCGGTAAAAGTGTCGGCGGACTAAAAGCAAATTATTTTCACGCATTTGAAAAAGTATCTAAATTAATAGGCAAAGAAAATGGATAAGAAATTATTCGATTTATATGATCAACGCAATGCTGTAAATGAAATGAGCAACGGCGGGAAAGAACTTCCCTTAGAAGAAAAAGAAAAGTTGAATGATTTTCAGCAGGTTTCAAATCATTTAAAATTTCTTTCAGAAGTGAGTGTTGATGAAAAATATTTTGTCTCTATACTTCCGAAATTCCGCGAGAGACAGAACAAGAAGAAAAATTCGTTTTCTTTTAGAAAATTAGTATTTAGCTCTTCATTTGCATACGCAACGGTAATCATCCTCATTGTATTATTTCGCTCTACTAAAGTAAACGTAGAAACGTTCACAAACCCGGCAATAGCTCCGGCTGCAAAAAGTTATTCAATTAGTTCGCAGAATTCTTATATAGCCCCCTCGGATGAATATTCTGATGAAATTGTAAATGACGAAGCAATACAATCAACACTTGATAAAACTCTTTATGCTTCTTTGAAAGGATCAAACGGGAACGGAACGGATTACAGCATCATTAAAAACGATGCTGATTATGATAAGGTGTTCTCGCAATTAGATGATAAAGAATTTGAAACACTTTACGCTCAGCTTGAGCAAACAAAAATATTATAGGTGTCAATATGAAAAAATATTTTTTCTTTATGCTTTTGGCTTTTTCCATTTTATCTACGGGAATAATCGCCCAACACAGGATGGGAGACCGGAAAAGAAATTTCCGTGACAGAATTGATCAATTGGAAAAAATTAAACTAATTGAAGAGCTACACATGAGTGAAGAGGTTACCATGAAGTTCTTCGCTAAGAGAAATGAATTCCGCGAAAAAGGAAAGCGGTTGAACGAAAAGATCGACAGTCTCTCAGCTTTGATAAGAGAAAAATCATCAAATAAAGATGAGCAAACCTCAGCCACGGAATGGAAGAAAATTATTGACGAGTTTATATCGACAGAAAAAACGCTTCAAAGGAACAAACTTGATTTCTTTAATTCGCTGCAAAATTTATTAACACCACAGCAAATGGCGGAATTTCTTGCTTTTGAAAAACGGTTTAGAGAAGAAATGCAAGAAATTATTTTGCACGGAAGAAATAAGCCGATTCCCGAATAAAATTTAGCTGCAATTCTTGCATTTCTTCTGATAAGAACGTAATTTTGTGCTCCTTTTTTGCGGAAGTGGTGAAATTGGTAGACACGCTACTTTGAGGGGGTAGTGCTCGAAAGGGCGTAGGGGTTCAAGTCCCCTCTTCCGCACACTTTTTTTTTCATCCTAACCTTTTTTCTTTTAAGCGAGCAAGCTGCCCCCCAAAATAATGAATATTCGAACAAAGAATGTAGAATTTAGAAGGAAAAACTTCTTAGTTCAGTATTCATTGTTCGATGTTCTCTATTCAAATTGCAATACAAATCCTGGATTTGGATAATCCTTTACTAAATATTATGGAAATTTGCTAATTCAAGTGGTTCTTTATTGATAAAACATCATTACCGAAAGGTAAAATGTCATATCTTATCGATAAAATGTCAAAACTACCCGGTAAAACATCATAACTAATCGCTAATTTATAAAATCCAATCGGCAAAATGTCGTTTCTATTTGATAATATATAAAAACTAATCGATAAAATGTTAATTCTTTTCGATAAAATGTCTTTGCTTTTCGATAAAATGTCATTATTTTTGACATAAATAAATTAATAAAGCGCGATTATCAACAAAAAACGAGGTGTTTTATGTTAAAGTACAATTTGAATAAGATATTTAAGATGAGAGGAATAAATAATCCCGTTCAATTTTTGGTTAGTAAAGGGTATAGTAGAGATATTGCTTACAGAATTGTAAACGGGATCGCTAAAAATCTGAAATTATACCAGATGGAGGATTTTTGCAGATGGTTTAATTGCACACCAAATGATTTAATGGAGTGGACACCGGATAAACAGGATGATATATCCGCTCCTACCGCAATGATGCAATTAATGGCGGTAAAGATTTCCGATTTTGTGCAGCTTGCTAAGGATATTCCCATGCATAAGGTGCCGGAGTTTATGAAGAGGATTGAGGAGTTGAAGAAGGAGATGTAAGTGTGTCAGTCGGCAGTTAGCAATTGGCAGTCGATAGGAATTTTTTGTAAGGAATAAATAAAAGTAGTAATTTCATCTATCAAATTATTTTAGAAAAGATCTTTAATGTTCGTTCATTTTTTTGAGGGACCAAACGCTATGATTAAAAGATTGTTTTTCTTCTTGTTGTTTTTTATTTCGATAAATTCGCAAACGCAATTCAACATTAATCTTAGAAATGTTGAAGTTGAAAGTGATTCTGTTGTTGATGTTTTTCCTCTTGCAATTGGTAACGAGTGGACGTACAATGCATATTGGGAAGCATACTATGATCCTTCCCGTTCTCCACTTTTTCGATCAGGTGATAGTGGAATTGTGAAAATTAGAATTATTGATAAGACTGATCTGACTGATTCGATAATTTGGAAAGTGCAATCGACTAAGGATTTATACCAATTTTATGACTACAGAAAAACTCTTTCCCCAACAAAAATAGATACACTTGAACTTGTGGAAAGCCTTGAAGGTAAGCATCGACTTTATATTACTGGAGATAATTCGATAGTTATACCTATAAGAAACAATGGTTATTAGACAGAATAAATAATATTTCTATTTATAATTCTTATAAATAATTAAGTGACTAATATTTATTTGAATCGATAAATCATAATGTATTACCTCAATAAATAAAAGGTGTGATAAATGGAACTTAATAATATTTTCATTCTCATAGGCGCATTTGCAGTGATTTGGTATGTTGTAACTACTATCTTAATCTATGAATCTTTGCGTAAAAGAGGGATTAAAGTCAATTTCCTAGTTTTGAAATTTCTTATACTAAAATATGCATATCAGTATAAAGATATTACAAAGAAAGAAACTGGAAAGATTGGTTCACTTTTTTATCAATGGCTAATTTCGATTAATATAGTTTTGGTTGCAGCTATTTTACTTTTTCTTAATAGTGTATTGTTTAAATAGAATTACAGTCAAAGTATCTTATATCAGCGATGCAAATGAATCTTGAAATAATTGACTTGATTTTCTTTTCAGCAAAATGTTGAAATATTACTAATATTAAAGATGATCTTACTGCAAAAACCAATTAATTTATTTGAGCTATTAAAAGATTTCTTAATAATAAAATAATGGATTATAGGTATAACCAGCCAATCAAGGCGGACGCCGTTTTTCAGTGCGGCATTGTTCTAATTATTAGGTTTGGTTATCAAAAACAAGTTGCTCTTTAAGGTAGTTTGTTCTAAAAAAATATTTTAACAAATAAAAAGTAGTTGCTGTTATTCGGCATCCTTGTTCTGGGGCGCCGCTTATTGGCAACTTCGTTAGAAATTCTGTAATTCCTTTTGCTTCAGATTTTCCCGATACAGCAATGGTATATAGATTTTATCCTCCAACTTTAGATAGTCTGAGATATATTGCTACTATGGGCTGGCCTGGATTTAATTATTTTATTTTTAAACATGGGGTAGGTCTTGTTTCTTTTCATGGGACTGATGGATGCACTTGCATGTCCGGTTATATTTACCAGCATAGATTAATAAGCAGTGTTCTCTCAAAAATCGAAAATACTCATCTTGACTTCCCAACAGATTATAATTTGTCTCAAAACTATCCCAATCCATTTAATCCAACAACAAGCATTGACTATGATTTACCAACAGATGGAAAAGTAACTCTTAAAATTTATGATATGCTTGGCTGTGAAGTTAAAACGCTCGTGGATGAATATCAAGAATCCGGTAAATACACTACCTCATTTGATGCGGGAAAACTTTCGAGCGGAATTTATATTTATAAAATAGTTTCGGGTTCATATTCGGCACAGAAGAAGATGTTACTTTTGAAGTGAGTTAAGAAAAAACTTTGTTCAACCGGGGATATTATAACATTTGCTGCTGCGCTCATTAAAAGTCATCTCATTCCTTTGTTTCTCTTTTAAAGAAAAACTATATTTTAGTAGGAAAAAATAAACATTATGAGTTGATGCGTCCGACAATAGCACAAATAAATCTTGCCAATTTAAAAGCGAATTATTTAGCAATAAGAAAAAAGACAAAGACTAAAGTTCTTGCCGTAGTTAAAGCAGATGCTTACGGACACGGATATGAAGAAGTAGTTTCTGCTCTAAATTCATTAAGCGAAAAACCTGAATATTACGGGGTTGCACTTGCTGAGGAGGGAATTGCAGTAAGGAAGTTAAAAGTTAAACAGCCGATCTTAATCTTTGAACCACCAAGCAAATATAATGTTGATGCGATTATAAAATATGATTTGATCCCTACTATTTTTTCAAGTGAACATATAAAGTTGATTGAAGAAAAACTTGAATCAAGAACCGGTAAAGCGAAAAGTAACTCAGCAAAAAAAATTAAAGTTCATGTTAAAATTGATACGGGAATGGGACGAGTCGGCATCAAGCATCAAGAAGCAGTTCGGTTTATTGAGCAGGTTTCTTTGAATAACAAATTTATTTTGGATGGAGTCTATTCTCATTTTGCAACTTCGGATGAGAAGGATAAAACTTTTGCGGAGCTTCAGTTAAAAAGATTTAATCAAATTCTAACCGAACTTAAAAAGAAAAATATTAGTATCGGAATAACACATATCGCCAATAGCGGGGCGATTTTATCAATGCCGGGAGCATATTTAGATATGGTTCGTCCGGGAATTTCGCTTTACGGTTATCCGCCTTCAAATGAAATAACTTCTCCAATTAAACTTAGACCGGTTATGTCAATAATTTCTGAAGTTACCTCATGCAGATGGTATGAAAAAGGTGAATCGGTTAGTTACGGAAGGAAGTTCATCCTTAAAAAAAGATCGCAAATCATTTCGATACCGATAGGTTACGCGGATGGTTTAAATCGTAATTTATCTAACAAGATGTTTTGTATTATTAAAGATAAACGCTTTTCGCAAGTCGGCAGTGTAACTATGGATAGAATTATGTTCGACATCGGTAAAGCAAATATTAAAATTGGCGACAAGGTTATTTTACTTGGTGAAAGTAAACATCATAAAATATATGCATGGGATTGGAGCAAAGCGCTAAATACAATTCCTTACGAAATAACTTGTAACATTTCAAAACGGGTTCCGAGAGTTTATATCAGTTAATGGATCTAAAGAAACAATATATTATCCAAACGATAAGCGTTGCCGCAAATAATTTACGTTTGAGCAGCGAAAAAATTGAAGTGCTTGGACTGTTGAAGGAAACCATCCTCAATTCCGGTGATTTAGAAACGTTGATCGCCTCGATGAAGAAGATCACCCAGTTTGCAAGGTTGGCGATAAAACTGCAGGAGATTTACAACTTTCTGAAGTTAAATAAAATTGATTTCCTTAAACTCTCGGAAAAATTTAAGGAACATACTCAACTCATTATCAAAGATCTAAATTTAGTTCTTGATGCATTAACGCCAAGTTCTTACAAAGAAATTATAAAGAAATTGGATGAGTTCAACCATGGCAGCGTGCAAGAAGAGCGGAAAGATGATTCGTTAACAATTGATATGACCGGGAGAAAAAGTTCTTTTACCGAAAAAATGAAAACCGATAAGATAAAAGAGAATTATATTTTTGAAGAAGAAGCGAACGATGACCATCTTTTCTTCCAAAATTTTGAAGCGACAATTTTGAAGCCGGTAAAAGAAATTGAAACCGTACTAAAAAATCTTGGCACTGGAGAAATAAAATCACTTGAGTTGAGGCAATTCGAATCGGTTATGAAAGTTAACGCATCGTTATCGGAAAAATTCGGTACGGATATAACTACCGAGATGCATAAAATATTGGCGAAGGCTTTTCACATGCTTCAGTTAAAGGAGTTGAAGCCTGAAAAAGAAATGATCGAAGCGATGCGCGCCTGCTTGATCGTTATTGTGGCTTTAGTGCGAAACAAAGATATTGATATTACATACTATTTGAACAAAGCGGAAGACTTTGGTAAGAAATTACAAACTTTAAAAATGAGGAATAGTTAATGAAAGTTTTTGCCGTTATTATGGCGGGGGGTGTTGGTTCTCGTTTTTGGCCGAGAAGCCGCGAAAAATCACCTAAACAATTACTGAAGATTTTTGATAATCGAACCATGATACAAAATACGGTGGATAGACTTGAAGGATTTGTTGAGCTGCGGAATATTTTTATTGTTACGAATAAACTTCAGAAAGGAGAAATTTGTAAACAACTTCCGGCAATTCCCGATGGAAACATAATTGAAGAACCGTTCGGAAGAAATACTGCTGCGGCAATTGGTCTCGCTTCAATTCTTATAAAGAAAATTGATCCGGAAGCGGTGATAGTTGTTCTTCCGGCAGATCACATTATTCGTGAAAAAGATATTTTCAAGGAATCGTTAGAAACTGCAACAAACTATGCAAACATTTCAGGTGGATTATTAACAATCGGTATTCCTCCAACGCGACCTGAGACCGGCTATGGTTACATTCAAATTGATGAGAATGAAACAGAACCAAATATCTTTAAAGTTTTAACCTTTGCGGAAAAGCCAAATTATGATACAGCTCTTAGCTTTGTACAAAGCGGAGATTTTCTTTGGAACAGCGGAATGTTTGTCTGGAGAGCAGATGAAATCCTGAATGAAATTTCACTTCTTATGCCTGAGTTATCAAAAGCGTTGAATAACATTGCAATAGCAGACGCATCATCGTTTGAGAAAGTATTGTTGGAAGAATATGGACAGCTTAGAAGTATTTCAATCGATTACGGCATAATGGAGAAATCGCACAAAGTATTTCTGATAAAAGGAAAGTTTACCTGGAGCGACGTTGGAAGCTGGGAAGAAGTTCATCAGCTTTCCGGCAAAGATAAAAATGATAATGCGTTGGTTGGGAAAATCTACACCGATAAAACATCCGACTCTTATGTTTATTCACCAAATAAATTTACTGCAGTTATCGGATTGGATAATGTAATTGTAATTAACACCGATGATGCTCTGCTCGTTTGCAAAAGAGAAAACGCCCAGGAAGTTAAAAAAGTTGTTGATTTCATTAAACTGAATAAGCTGAACGATTATTTATAAAATGAAAAAAGTTATTACCGAAGCCGATGTTGTTTTGAGCTTTAAAAGTGGCGGGAGAGTTCTTCCGGTTGGAGACGGTGATATTATTACTCCTTCCGCTAAGGATAAAATTAAAGATTTGGGAATAACGATCGTTAAAAAAGTTGTTACCGATTCTATTCAACCAACGTTTCCACAATTCACAAATTCAAAAGAAATAAAAAATGTTGTTGTGCTTGGATGCGATCACACCGGTCTTACAGTAAAAAATCTCTTGATAAAAATTCTCATTGAAAAAGGATTCAAAATTCAGGATGTCGGTACATTCGATGAAGTTTCTTGCGATTATCCCGATTTTGCTTATGCCGCTGCCAAGAAAGTGAAAAGCGGCGAAGCTGACTTTGGTATTATTGTAGATGCAACGGGAATTCCCTCTGCGATAACAGCCAATAAAATTAAAGGAATCCGCGCGGCGACATGTTACAACGAGTTTTCCGCAAAGAGCGCACGCGAACATAATAATGCAAATATTTTAGTTGTTGGAGCAAAAGCTCTTGGTGAAGAGACTATAAAAGGAATATTGGAAACCTGGTTAACTACCAAATTTGGCGGTGGAAGACACCAGAAGCGGCTTGACAAAATAACAGAAATTGAAAATCATAATCTTTAATTCCGGAGTTTAAATGAAAAATGTTTTTATAACGATACTTCTTCTTTTACTTTCGTTTCAGATTGCAACCGAAGCGCAATCAATTAAGATGAAAGAGAGGAAGGAAATAACTATTCCGGAAGCTGGTGAACATTTCTTCCCGCGATTTGCTGCAAATGATTCGGTTATTTATTTCACCCGTGCATACTATCAAGGGATTGAATCGTTCAATCTTTTCTCAAACGAACTGAAAAATATTACAAGTGATCCAGGTTCAGGATTCGAATATCAATTTACCGATGACGGCAGCAAAGTGTTTTACAGAACGGATACTTTCCTCAATGGGAAAAAATATTCCGATATTAAGTCTTTAGATATCCGTACTAATAAATCGGAGTTGCTCGAAAGCAAGAAGCGAAATCTTTCTGCACCTAAAATTCTAAAAAGCGGTGATTGCATTTTCAAAATTGATGCCGATATAACGGTAAATAATAAACTGAAACAAACGACACAGCTTAATGTAATTCCGCAAGACACGATGTTGTTTTACAGCGAAAACAATTTAATTCTGCTTATTAATGGAGTAAAAAAAGTTTTCAATCCGTTCGGTAACGGAAGTTATCTGTGGTCATCATTTTCACCCGACAAATCAAAAATTCTTTTTACTTTTATGGGAAAAGGAACATACATTTCTGATTTAGCAGGTAACATTCTTCTTGAAGTTGGTTACGCCAACGCTCCAAGATGGTCGCCTGATGGAAAATGGATTGTTTACATGGACGACAAAGATGACGGAAATACAATTATTTCATCAGACATTTACTTGCTTTCTGCTGATGGTAAAAATAAAATTCAACTTACTGAAAGCAAAGACTCGCACGAACAATTCCCCGAATGGTCTCCTTCGATGAACGCTATTGTGTGTCACACGGCCGAGGGGAAAATCATTTATCTTTCTGTAGAAAAAAATTATTAGAATGAAAAACATGAAAAAACTAATTCTCCTCATCCTACTTACTCGTTCACTTTTAGGGCAGGATTTATTCGGCACAAAAATTTATATCAATCCGGGGCACGGCGGATTAGACCCGGCAAACGATAGATTTGTTTCGCAAACAGGATTTTGGGAATCGGTTTCTAATTTAGACAAAGGTTTAGCTCTCCGGAATATTTTACTGCAGCTCAATACTACGGTCTATATGTCCAGGGTTGCGAATGCAGATGCAGATGATCTTCCGCTTTCACAAATTGTTGCAGATTGTAACGCCAAAAACGTTGATTTTTTTCATTCAATTCATAGCAACGGATTTAACGGTCAATCAAATTATACGCTTATTCTTTACCAAGGAACTGATACTGCTCCAACATATTCAGGTTCTTTAACAATGGGAGGCTACTTATCGGATGAAATTTATAAAGCCAATCGGACTACGGCAAAATATAATCGTGGAGATATGTCATTTTACAATTCACCAACACCATATTTAGGCGTTTTCAGAAATTTAAATGTTCCCGGTACTTTATCTGAAGGCTCATTTCATGATTACATCCCGGAATCTTGGCGATTGATGAATTCTTCTTACAAAAAACATGAAGCGTGGGCAATCGCCAGAGGTTTTCTGAAATATTTTGCACAGCCTGGATTTTCGACCGGAATAATTGCCGGATTAGCAAGAGATATGTACAAAACAGTCAGTTACTATGCAATTTCTTCCAAAGGAGATACAAAAGTTCCTGTTAATAATCTCAAAGTAACGCTTCAGCCGGGGGATAGAGTTTTTCAAGGAGACAATCTGAATAACGGCTTTTATATGTTTGATAGTGTTGCACCGGGAACATATAAACTCTACTTTGAATCGCCGGACTATGTGAAAGATTCCTCTACCGTTGTAGTCGCTGCCAATCAGACAGTATTTTCAGATAAGTTGATGTTGTATGATTCAACTATCGCTCCAACAATTTTATCGCATGCGCCTGTTACAAATTTTGGAGACAGCGTTTCAACTATCACAAAAGTGCAGATCAATTTTGATAAGCCAATGTCTACCACCGCAACAGCAAACGCATTTTCCATTTCTCCTTTAGTTGAAGGAACATTGAGTTGGGCAAATCAAAACATGACGTTAACGTTTACACCGGCTGTAACTTATGAAAAATTGACAACCTATACGATAACCGTATCCACAGGAGCAAAAAGTGTTTCAAATGTTTCCATAGCGGAACCGTATTCTTTCACCTTTACAACGAAAAGTAGAAATAGATTAAATCTATTAAGCAGTTATCCGGTTAATAATCAAGAGGGAATCAGCACAACATTTTTTGGGCGTGCAAGATTTGATGCTGCAATTTTAAGTCAGTCGGTAAGTGGAAATGTTTTACTTTATTCACCGCAAAATGTGTTGGTTCCTCTCTCGATAGTTACATCTTTGGATAATGGAATCGGAATTATTTCATTTCAACCTCAAAGTAGTTTAGAAATAAATAGCACTTATCGATTGGTAATTGGTGAATCATTGAAAGATTCGGAAGGAATTCCGACCGCAGTAAAGGACACTATAGTTTTTAAAACGGTTTCTGAAAAATATTTATCGGGAACTATTGTCGATAGCTTTGAAGTTGTGGGGCAATGGAAAAATCCCGGATTAAATTCCGGTTCAACCGGTATCGATTCTGCAAAATCAATGTTCAATGTTACAGTAAGTTACAAATATAGCGGCGTGAAATCGGGAAGATTAGCGTATGTGTTTACTCAACCAAACGGCGGCGTTTGCCAATATTTTAACGCTGCAAAACCGTCTATTGGTTCAGATGTTTCATCGGAATTCGGTTTATGGGTGAAAGGAGATTTAAGTTACAATGTTTTAGAATATTGGTTTAATGATGAGAGCAATGCAATTTCGGAAGTAACAGTTGATACAATTACCTGGTCGGGATGGTTGTTGAAGAGAATCCCAAAATCTACGATCGGCGGTTCGGGACAAAAATACTTTAACAGCATCGTTGTTAAGCAAACACCCAATGGAACAAAAAACAGCATACTCTACGTTGACGACGCCCAATATAATATTTTACTTCCCGCAGAAGGACAGAAAGAAAAATTAACTCCGGAGAGTTTAACGCTTTATCAAAATTATCCAAACCCATTTAATCCGGAAACGAGAATCAGTTGGCAGTTGACAGTCGGCAGTTATGTAACTATAAAAGTTTTTGATATTCTGGGCAATGAAGTCGCCACTTTGGTGAACGAATTCCAGCAAGCAGGAAGACATAATTACGAATTAGGAATTAGTCCACCGGCGGCGGATTACGAATTAACATCGGGAGTTTACTTTTACCAGTTACGCGCTGGTGATTTTGTGCAAACAAAAAAGTTGGTGGTTTTGAAGTAAGCATTTTGTAGGGAATGAAATTCTCTTTAAATTTGGGTAGTTCAAAATAATACTTCTGTCTTGCCGGAATAATGATGACTAAGCTGAAGATAAATTGGCACTACCTGTCTAATAAGCTCAAAAATTAATGATTATTAATACCACTAAAAGGATGTCCCTTGTTTCTTGAGAACGCAACGGTAGATTCTGTTACTCAAATCGGAACAAATGTTTTTCTCTTAAAATTGATTTCTGAAAAAATTGCTTATCATGCAAAGCCCGGTCAATTTGTAAATATTAAAGTTTCAGATTCAGATTTCCCGCTTTTACGCCGACCTTTCAGCATTTGTGAAACGGATGGAGATTCTTTCTCGATTATGTTTGTTTCGATCGGAGGAGGAACTTCGATTCTTCAAAATAAACAGCATGGTGAAACGATTGATGTTATGGGACCGTTGGGAAACGGATTTTATTTAAATGATGATTTTGATAAAGCGATTATTGTTGCAGGTGGAATAGGCGCAGCTCCGTTTCCATTTTTAATTAAAGAACTCGTCAAAAGTGGAAAAGAGATTTCTTGTTTCACTGGTGGAAGAACAAAAGATGACTGCATCACTTACGAGATGAAAAATGTTTCAATTGCAACGGATGATGGAAGTTTGGGATTTAAAGGAAATGTGGTAGAACTTCTCGCTTCCAAAATTGACCCGCCTGAAAGGGGTAAAAATGATAAAATCAAAATATTTGGCTGTGGACCTAATGCAATGTTAAAAGCGCTTCAAAAGTTCTGTATTTCAAATAATATTGATGGAGACATTTCTACGGAATCGTCGATGGCTTGCGGATTTGGAATTTGCCAGGGTTGTCCGGTTGAATCAACCACAAACAAAGATAAATATTTGTTGGTATGTAAAGATGGTCCGGTTTTTAATGTTAAGGATATTGAACTGCCATGAGTAAGGTAGATTTATCAGTTTCCGTCGGATCGTTAAAACTTAGGAACCCGATTCTTTTGGCATCCGGAACTGTGGGTTACGGAAACGAAATCGCCGAGTTTGTTGATCTAAATAAAATAGGCGGAATAGTTACAAAATCATTAAGTTTAAAACCGAGAAAAGGAAACGCTCCTCAAAGAGTAGTTGAAACTCCTTCCGGAATGTTAAACGCAATTGGATTAGCAAACGTTGGTGTGGAAGAATTTCTTAAAACAAAAATTCCTTTTTTGCAAAAATTTGATACAGCAATAATCTGTAACATTGCCGCCAGTTCGATTGAAGAATATGTTGAATGTACTAAGTTGCTAACAACGGAAGAGACAATTTCCGCATTTGAAATAAATGTTTCTTGTCCCAATGTAAAAGAAGGCGGACTTGAATTTGGTAACGATAAAAAAGCCGTGGCAAGAATTACTGAGGAAGTGAAAAAAGTTTCGACTAAACCGGTATTTATCAAACTATCTCCTAATGTTTCTCGAATCTCCGAGTTTGCTTTAGCCGCAAAAGAAGCGGGTGCGGATGCGGTATCAGCAATAAATACTTTGGTCGGTACGGCATTCGACATTAATACCAGGAAACCAAAAATAAAAAATGTTACCGGCGGGCTTTCCGGTCCGGCGATTAAACCTGTAGCGCTTGCAAAAGTTTTGGAGATTAAACGGAATGTTGATATCCCCATAATCGGTATCGGCGGAATATTTTCTTGGAAAGACGCGGTTGAATTTATGATCGCCGGGGCATCCGCTTTCCAGTTGGGAACCGTAAATTTTGTTCACCCGAATATTTCCGAAACTATGATAAATGATTTAATTTTATATTGTGAAAAAATGAAAATAACTTCAATTAAAAACTTAACCGGTTCCTACATCCTTTAAAATGAATATCGAAAGTACTTTAGAAAAACTCTATGCTCTCCAAATGTTTGGAATGAAGTTAGGGTTAGAAAATATTCGCAAATTTCTCCAACTCCTCGGAAATCCGCAGAACAACTTAAAATGTTTTCATGTTGCCGGCTCAAACGGAAAGGGAAGTACTGCATCATTTATTGCAAGCATTTTACAGACTGCAGGATTTAAAACCGGACTTTATACATCACCCCATTTTGTAAAATTTAATGAACGCATCCGTATTAACGGAATTGAAATTGAAGATGAATTTATCGCATCGTTTTATAATCAACATGAGCAATTCATTAACGAAAACAAACTCACTTTTTTTGAAGTTACCACAGCACTCGCATTCACTTATTTTTCAGAAAAAAAAGTTAAGTATGCGGTGATTGAAACCGGTTTAGGCGGTAGGTTGGATGCAACGAATGTATTGAAACCGCTGGCAGTCGTACTTACTTCAATCAGCCTTGAGCATACGCAATATTTAGGTAACACCATCGAAGAAATAGCTACTGAAAAAGCTGCGATCATAAAACCAAAATCTAAAGTGTTTCTCGGATTATTACCTGAAAAAGCTGATGAGATTATTCAGCAAAAATGTGAGGAAGTTGATTGCGAACTTTTTGAACTTGAAGATTTTATCATTGAGCGTGAAACTTATCTGGAACTTTATACAGAAGAGCTTGATATTGATAGATTAGATTCCCCGTTACACGGTTACTATCAAAAATATAATGCAGCTTTAGCTACTTTGGCGGTGAATAAAACAATTGGTTTAGAGGATTTGCACGTGTTTGAAAATGGACTGAAACACGTAGTGGAGAATACAAAAATTCAAGGCAGGTATGAAATTGTATCAGAGAATCCGAGGATCATTTTTGATTCCGCCCACAACCCGGAAGGAATCGATAGCTTTCTTTCGGAATTCTTAAAAGAAAAACCAAGATATAAGAAAACTCACCTCCTTTTTGCGGTAATGAAAGACAAAGAAATTGAAGTTATGCTCTCCAAATTGAAACCGGCGTTTGACGAGATACATTTTACCGATATTCCGTTTGAACGGGCTGAAAAAAAAGAAAATTTGTTAGTGGTAGGAAATAAACTTAATCTGAATTCATCAGTGGTAGAGAACCCTACCGAGTATTTTCTTCAGTTTAAAAAGATGATTAATTCCGATGAGTGCCTCATAATCTTGGGCAGCATGTATCTGGTTGGCGAAATAAAAAAGGGTTTAATTAAAGAAAACACTTGACAAAGAGAAAAAATAATTGCAATTTTGAATCAACCTCTTAAGCCAATCGATAAATCACTGGTACTTAATTAGAAACATATTAATATTTCCAAATTTTAGAACAATAAAAACAATAAGGGTCAAATTATGCCAATGGATATTTCTGAACTGAAATCCAAAAAGATCGTAGAATTAAATGATATTGCCAAAGAACTCGGCGTTCAAGGTTATAGCGATCTTCGTAAACAAGAATTAATCTTTAAAATCCTCGAAGCGCAAACCGGGAAAGACGGTTTAACTTTCTCCAAAGGTGTGTTGGAAGTATTGCCGGACGGATACGGATTCCTCCGTTCTGCGGATTATAATTATCTCCCATCGCCGGATGACATTTATGTCTCACCTTCGCAAATTAAAAAGTTTATGCTGCGTACGGGAGATTTTGTAAGCGGTCAAGTCCGTCCTCCAAAAGAAGGGGAACGTTTTTTTGCTTTACTTAGAGTAGAAGCAGTAAACGGGCTTAGTCCTGATGGAATTAGAGATAGGACTTTGTTCGATAACTTAATCCCGGTATATCCTACCAAGAAACTTACTCTTGAGTCAGCTCCGGGTGAATATTCGATGAGAATATTAGACCTTCTTGCGCCAATCGGAAAAGGGCAGAGAGGGTTGATCGTCTCTCCTCCTAAATCTGGTAAAACTATTCTTCTTCAAAAAATCGCAAACTCCATAACAAGAAATCATCCCGAAGTAAAACTGATTATTTTATTGATCGATGAGCGTCCTGAAGAAGTTACCGATATGGAACGAAGCGTAAAAGCTGAAGTTATTAGCTCCACGTTTGATGAACCTGCTGATCGTCACATCCAAGTTGCGGATATGGTTATCGAAAAAGCAAAACGTTTAGTTGAAGCGAATGAAGATGTTGTAATTCTCCTGGATAGTATTACTCGTCTTGCTCGCGCCAATAATATAGTTGTTCCTCACTCAGGCAGAATTCTGTCCGGTGGTGTTGACTCAAACGCATTACACAAACCAAAAAGATTTTTCGGCGCTGCTAGAAATACTGAAGACGGCGGAAGTTTAACTATCATTGCAACCGCATTAATTGATACCGGCAGTAGAATGGATGACGTTATCTTTGAAGAGTTTAAAGGTACCGGAAATATGGAAGTTGTACTTAATAGAGATTTAAGCGATAGGAGAATTTTCCCGGCAATCGATGTTAACCGTTCTTCAACAAGACGCGAAGATTTACTGATAAAAGAAGACGATTTAGCCCGCATCTGGATTCTTAGAAAAATTTTGAGTGATTTCAATCCTATTGAAGCCATTGAGTTTATGACTTCAAGAATGAGAGGAACCAAAAACAATAAAGAATATTTGTTGAACATGAACAGTTAATTTGACTTTTCTTAAATGGTAAAAAATCGGAAGGGAAATGTCTCCTTTCTTTTCTGCTGATAACTTATGAATAAAACAATAAAGATCATTTTATTTTCGATTCTTTCCATCCCACTCTTTGCGCAAAAATTCGAATTAGAACCGCCTTTGCTTTATGAGTACTATTTTTCTCAAAGTGATTCGAGTCATGGAATATTTCAATTTGTTTACCGGATTAACTACGATAAGCTGTTCTTCATAAAAGATGGTGAAAGCTATTCTGCAAATATCCGCGTTACATTGGAATTGCAGGATTCTACTACCAACAATATCTTACGAACGAATGGAGATAAACGCATCACCACTTCTTCTTTTGACGAAACTCTTGATAAAGTGAAGTCGGTTCAAGGTTTACTGAATATCAATCTTGAAAAGAAAAAATATTTTGCCGCGGTTATCCTAACGGATCTTTCTTCTAATAAAGATTTTACTTTTCCGAAATTCTCCATTGATCTATCCCTAAATCAGCCTATAAATTATGTCGTTTCTTCAATTGATAATCAGAAGTACTATTTGGCAAATCGGAGGAGAACAATTCCGTTTGCTCCGGCGGCTTATTCGTTAATTTATGAATCTGGTAGAACTTTAACTGCTAACGATTCATTGTGTTTAGGATTCCAGTCTTTGAGTGATTCAGTAACTTTCTGTTCTTCAAAATCTTTCGACACTTCATTTCTGCTCGAAGAGGATTCATCGGGTATTTACCTGACACCATCCAAAACATCGTTTACCAAAAGTTACTTGTTTAACGATATCTCTTTAAAACTTCCGGAAGGAAAGTTCAAGATTGATGAACCGAAAAATCAAAAAACTTCCTTCGAAGTAAAATGGTGGAATAAACCTCTTTCACTTTTAAATTATGAAATATCGTTAAAAGCGTTAAGCATTATTGAATCCAAATCTCTTATCGATTCGTTAAAAGACCTGGGTAATAAATTGGGTTATCGTGCTTTTAATCAATTTTGGAAAAAGTACGATCCTACCCCCAATTCTACTTATAACGACTTGATGGAGGAGTTCTATTTGAGAGTTGACTATGCTCAAAAATCATTCTCAAATTTTGCTACGCCGGATGGAATTCTATCAGATCGTGGTAAGATATATATTAAGTATGGTTCGCCGCTTCAAATTGAAAGATCCACTTCCGCAAACGGTAAAAATATAGAAGTCTGGTTTTACAAAGGAAGAAGCAAACCCTACTATTTCAGAGACAATCTGGGCAATGGAAGTTTTCAACTGGTAAAAGAAAGATGAGACTTTTTTTTACTTGCGGCGATTGTAATGGAATTGGACCCGAAATTGTTACCAAAACTCTTGCCTACTTCAGCAAACAAAAAAAGCACAAACTTTATTTTGCCGTCCCGAAGAATATTTTTGAAGACGTTCTAAATTTACTTCAACTTGATCTTGAATATGAAGTTGTAAAAAAGATCGAGCAGAGTTCACCGCTGAAAAACATCATCTCAATTATTAATTTGGGAAAGACAAATGTTGTAAGTGGTAAGCCTACCAAATTATCCGGCGAAGTTGCTTTCAAAGCGTTGCAAGAATCCTTTCAAGCTGTTGAGAAGAATTTAGCTGATTGCATAATCACTGCCCCAATTTCAAAAGAAGCCTTTTATAAAGCAGGAATTGAATTTCCGGGGCATACTGAATTATTTGCATCCTGGACAAAGACAGAAAATGTGGTTATGTTTTTCCATTCCGCTAAACTAAAATCGGCTCTCTTGACGATCCATATTCCATTAAAAACTGTTTCTTTTTCTTTGGATAAAAATCTCATTAGAAAAAAAATTGATATAATTCTGCACACTCTTCGAAGAGATTTTTGCATAGAAAAACCACGCATCGCATTATTGGGATTGAATCCTCATGCCGGTGAGAATGGTTTATTGGGAGATGAAGAAAAAAATATCTTCGATCCTTTTGTTGATGAGTATAAAGAGTTTGTGAAAGGACCGTTTCCAGCCGATGCTTTCTTCGGGATGCATCTTTACAAGGAGTTTGATGTGGTTGTTGGAGCTTACCACGATCAAGCGCTGATACCGTTTAAAATGCTTAGTTTTTCTGACGGTGTAAATTTTACTGCCGGATTGCCGATCGTAAGAACTTCTCCCGATCACGGAACTGCTTACGATATTGCAGGCAAAGGAATTGCTGATCCTTCGAGTATAATACACGCGGCAAAACTTGCAATCCAGATTTGCGAAAACCGGAAGAAATGTGCCGCAATTAATTAAAAAAAATTACACTTCGCTTGCCGCTTTTTATCCTATTCTGATGAGAAATATTGATTACTCTTCGTGGGCAAAATATCTTTTGGATATTATCAATAAGTACAATCTTAATGTCCAATCAGTTTTAGAACTTGGTGGAGGAAATGGAAAATTAGCCAAAGTTTTAAGCCGGAAAATTCCAAATTATTTTCTTTCCGATAAATCACCATTTCTGCTTGAGAAGAACAAAATTATAAAAAACAGAATTGTCTGCGATATGATCGCCCTCCCATTTCGTCAAGATTTTAATTTTGTCTTTGCAGCATTTGATACGGTGAATTACTTAACCTCAAAAAAAGGTTTTGCAGATTTGTTGTCGGTAGTTTCAAAAATATTAAAAGAAAACGGAAGTTTTACGTTTGATGTGAGTTTAGAAAAAAATAGCCTTCCGCACAAAACCGGGAAGAAGAAAAGTTATAATCACTTAGATAAAAAGATAGTCCACCACAGCATTTATAATGAAGTTAGCAGAATTCATGTTAACGAATTTGCTTTTTATAAAGACGGCAAGTTGATGGAGAAAGAAATTCACAAACAAAAAATATTTCCCTTCGAATTTTATCTTAAAGAAATTGAAAAGAGTAATTTTTATATTGTTGATTGTTTAGAAGCGTTTGGTTTTAAGAGGGGAAAATCAGATAGTAAACGGGTTCAATTCATCTTGAAAAAGGTAAATCAAAATGCTTGAATTTAATGATGTCGGATTTAGTTACGATGGAGATGAAATACTTCGTTCTATTTCATTCGAAATGAGAAATGGTGAATTCGTTTTCCTGATCGGGAAAAGCGGTTCCGGCAAAAGCACTTTATTGCAGATGATATATTTTAACCTTTTACCGCATTCAGGTGAAATCATTTTCGACACTTATAAAACCGGTTCGATAAAAACATCACAGTTGCCGCTGTGCCGTAGAAAAATCGGAATTATTTTCCAGGACTTTAAGTTGATCGAAGACAGGACAATCTATGAAAATCTCGCCTTCGTTCTTGAAACCGTAAATACTCCCGCAAAAAAAATTAAAAAAAGAATTACTCAAGTATTGGGAGATGTCGGACTTTCGCATAAAATAAAAAGCTTGCCGAAAGAACTTTCCGGAGGAGAGAAACAACGCATTGCAATCGCAAGGGCTATTATTAATGAACCTTTGCTGGTTGTGGCTGATGAGCCAACCGGAAATTTAGACCCTGAAACTTCTATGGAAATTTTGGAATTGCTTAAAAAAATAAATAATAGGGGAACAGCAATTTTAGTCGCAACGCACAACTATGAATTGCTTAAAAAATCCAACGCACGTGTAATTCAACTTGAGAATGGATTAATAAAAGAAGTTAGAAATTAACGAAACGGTCACTTTGATGAAAAAGTTTTTTCAAGTCCTTTTATAATTTCATCTGTAACGTCTTCAATAGAATTCAATCCATTAATTTCAAGTAATTTATTCTCATTTCTATAAAAATTCTTTACCGGTTTTGTAGAAGATTTAAAAACCTCCAGCCTTGTACGAATCACTTCTTCAGTATCATCTTTGCGCTGGTAAAAACTATTTTCTGCGCCACAAACCGGGCAATGAATATCATTTTCAATTTCTGATAATGAAAAGATAGCCTTGCATGATTTGCAGGCTCGGCGTGCGGTAAGTCGTTTTACAACCTCTTCATCATTGGCTTCAAGGCAGATAAGGGCATAATCGGAGATGTTCAATCTTTTAAATAATCGGTTTAGAGATTCCGCTTGTGCCGTAGTTCTGGGATACCCGTCAAGAATGAATCCGTTTTTACAACGTTCTTCTGCGAGCGTTTCACGGATTATTTCAACCATTATATCATCGGGGACTAATTGACCGGCATTCATCAGTTTTTTAGCTTCCAAGCCCATCGGAGTGCCGTTTTTTGCAGCTTCACGCAAGATATCACCGGTTGAAATATGCGGGATTGAAAATTTATCACTCAAAATTTTGGCTTGAGTTCCTTTTCCAACACCGGGGGCTCCAAAAAGAATCAGATACATTTAATCTCCAATTATTATTAGTAAAATTATCATTATAAATTTTCTTTTGCAAAAAGAACATTAAGCAAGAATATTTAATTCAATGATCAGGTAAATATAAATCAAATTTGTACTACTGTTTTTAATTAAAACTATTTTATTTAATTTAATTACATAAATTATCCGTACGGGATGTATCCGATTATTTTCTAAAGAAGTATGAAGAATAGTTGTCTTTTTATTTTAATGTTATTTTTTCAAATCTCCGGATTTTCACAAAATCCATTGGTAAAAGTAACGCATCTTTCTCTTGAAGAAGGACTTTCGCAGTCCAACGTCCGGTGTATTCTTCAAGATAAAAACGGCTTTTTGTGGATTGGAACGCAAGATGGATTAAACCGCTACGACGGGTATAATTTTAAAGTTTTCAAAAACCAACCTGACGATCCATATTCGCTTTCCGCTAATATGATTAACTGCATGCTTGAAAATATAGAGGGATCAATTTGGATCGGGACTTTGAATGGATTAAATAAATATGATCAGAGAACCGGTAAATTTACTCATTACTTCAATAAGAAAGATGATGTAACTGCGCTCCAAGGAAAGTCTGTTTTATCTCTTGCCGAAGATACAAAGGGAAATATTTGGATCGGTACCCATCTTGGCGGACTTATTAGATTTAATCCTAAAGATGGAACCACAAAAACATTTATTAATATTCCAAACGACCGGAACAGCATAAGCAATAACAACATTATGGCTTTAGTATTGGATAAAAATGGGAAATTATGGATCGGTACATTTGGCGGCGGGTTAAATTGCTTTGATGAAAAAACCGGGAGGTTCTATCGTTTTAATCATAATGCGAAAGATATAAATTCACTCAGTAATGATTTTGTGAATACTTTTCAAGAAGGTGAAGATGGAAATATTTACCTTGGAACAGCTTCGGGAATGAACTTGCTGAACATTACTTCCAACAAGATCAGTAATTTAGTTACTAATGCAGCGAACAAAAACATTATTCAGAATGCAAATATTCAATCGATCAGTAAAGATAAAAAGAATAATTTGTGGATTGGTACTGAAACAGATGGTTTGCTTTATTTAGACAAACAATCGGGAGAAATCGAAAGATTTACGAGCGAAAAGAATAATTCTTCAGTTTTAAAAGAAAATAATATTACCGCTCTTTTTGTAGATGATAATGGAATTATTTGGGCAGGCACGCATTCTGCCGGTTTAACAAAATTGAATAGGTCGAGAAGATTTTTCGAAAACATTTTTGCTGATAAATCGGGTCTTACGGATGCAAACATCTGGCCTATCTTCGAAGATTCAAAAAACAATATTTGGGTTGGAACAAACGACGGGTTGAATGTACTTGATAAAAATAACCGGATATTAAAAAAATTCTATTTTTCTCCTTCAAATAGCAATACTATTTCAAATAACCGGATTTGGAGTGTTGCGGAAGATCAAAAAGGAAATATTTGGGTGGGAACTCAAAATGGGTTGAACCGGATTCGCTTTTCCCAAAATAAAATTACAAGGTTTCAGTATTCATCGGGAAAGAAAAGCATTCCTTTCAATCTTATTAAACATGTTTATCCTGATAAAAATGGGGTATTGTGGTTGGGAACCTGGGGCTCAGGTATGATTCGTTTCGATCCATCAACGCAAAATTCTAAAGTCTACTTGCATGATTTAGAAAATAAAAATTCAATTAGTGATGATGTTGTTTTTAATATAACTGAAGACAGCAAAGGAATAATGTGGATTTGTACTTCGAATGGACTAAATAAATTTGATAAAGCCACTGGAAAATTTATCTCGTACGTCCACTCAGCTTCTAACCCGGATGGAATAAAGGCAAATGCCGTATATTTTATTCTTGAAGATTCAAATAATAAGTATTGGCTTGCTTCGCACGGTGGCGGGTTAATTCACTTTGATAATTCTAAAGGAACATTTAAGAGTTTGACTGAAACCGACGGATTACCCAATAATGTCGTCTATGGAATCATACGCGACTCCCGAAATAATTTATGGCTTAGTACAAATAAGGGAATCTCGAAATATTCACCACAAAAAAATAGTTTCAAAAACTATAACACAAAAGACGGACTACCCAATAATGAATGCAACGCCAGAGCCTTCTGCAAAAGTAGTTCGGGTAAATTCTACTTTGGCACAATTGACGGGTTAACGTCATTTTATCCCGATAGTCTCTCTGAGAATAAATATGTCCCGAACATTGTAGTTACAGATTTTAAGATATTCGACAAAAGTTTAGATTATTTTAATTGTTTTAAAGATGGAGATAACATCGATCTTACCTATAAAGACAATTATTTTTCGTTTGAGTTTGCTGCTCTTGATTATACCGAACCAGAGAACAACCAGTATGCATATATGCTGCAAGGATTTGACAAAGATTGGATTTATTCCGGAAGTCGGCGGTATGCAGCTTATACTCAACTCGATGCGGGGCATTACATTTTTTCTTTACGCGCATCCAATAATAGCGGGGTGTGGAATCAGGAGGGAATAAACATCGCAGTAACAATAGCGCCACCGTTTTGGCGCACCTGGTGGTTTAGAACGCTTGCCTTGATAAGTTTCTTATCGATTGTTACGTATATCTTCAAACTGAAGATGGACAAATTGAAACGACAAACACAACTTCAGCAAAAATTTTCAAAGCAGTTGATTGAGCTGCAGGAAGCGGAAAAGAAAAGAATTGCTTCTGAATTGCATGATGGTATCGGGCAAAGTTTATTGATCATCAGCAATAGGGCGCAAATCGGATTAATGGATGAGAATCCTGAGAAGATGAAAGAACAATTGAATTCGATAAATGAAACCGCAGCGGATTCAATAAATGAAATTAGGAACATCGCTCATCATCTGCATCCGAATCTTTTAGACAAAATTGGTTTAACAAAAACTTTGCAGTCGATGATCAAAAAATTTGAAGGATCGTCTTCCGTTTCTTACTCCAGCTCAATCGATGATATAGACAATTTATTCAAAAATGAAAACGAATTAAATATTTATCGGATCGTACAAGAAGGAATAAATAATATTACCAAACATGCGAATGCTAAAAATGGGATGATCTCTATTCTGAAGGTGGAAAATACCCTCAAAATTCTTATCCGTGATGATGGAAAAGGGATCGCAGATGAAAAACTAAAAAATTATTTAACTTCATCCGAAGGATTCGGTTTAAGAAATTTGAAGGAACGGGTAAAATATATGAATGGTAAAATAGCAATCTCTTCACAACTTAATAATGGAACAACAATTTCAATCATTATCCCGATAAATGAACATGGAAAAGAAAATTAATATACTCGTCGCTGACGACCATCCTATTTTTCGAAAAGGTTTGGTTGAATTGATATCAGATGTTCCGCAATTATTCGTATGTGGCGAAGCGGAGGATGGGAATTCTGCTATAGAGTTGATCCAATTAACAAAACCTTCTATTGCGATCCTTGATATTAACATGCCGGGGATGAATGGATTTGATGTTGCTAAAGAAGTTAGATCACTAAAGTTACCCGTTTTCATCATCTTTCTAACTATGTACAACGAAGAAGAATTATTCAATAAAGCTATGGATCTTGGAGTTAGAGGATATATTTTAAAAGAATGCGCTGCTAAAGATATTCTTGATTGTATTCTATCTGTTGCAAAAGGAAAACATTATATAAGTCCCGTCATTTCAGATTATTTAGTAAACCGAAGTATGGTTTTGAAAATAAATGAGGAACGGAAATCGGCAATCGAAAAATTAACTCCGATGGAAAAACAAATCTTAAGCTTGATCGCAGAAGATAAAACAAGTAAGGAGATTGCCGATAAATTCTTCATCAGCATTCGGACCGTTGATAATCACCGAATGAACATTTGCAACAAACTTTCCATACACGGCAGTAATGCCCTGTTAAAATTTGCATTGGAAAACAAACATCACTTCTAAAAAAAATCCAAAGTACAAAATCCAAATAACAAATTATTCCTAGAATTGATACGATTGTAACGACATTCAAAATTATTGAACTTGATTATTGAGATTTACTTTTTAAGATTTAAAATATTTATTTCCCTCAACCCTCATCCATATCACATCTAAGTAGTCTTACTCATATAAAATGAGTAGTCATCTCTATTTCATTCCTTTTTTGCGTTAAGCAAGTTTAACCATGCAGATAGGAGAATTTATGACAGTATTACTCGTTGATGACCATAAAGGAATCCGTGAATTAGAAAAATCCCTTTTCGCTCCATTGTTTGATACGTTTTACGAATCATCTTCCGGTGAAGAGGCGATTACTATTTACAAAACATACAAACCCGATTGGGTAC
>JAUYAB010000081.1 GCA_030693705.1 Ignavibacteria bacterium
TCATATCTACGAGGTTCGTTTCATTGTGAATGGAATTTGCCAACCAAGAGCAACCAGTATATCAATATTTATAGTGTTGTCTATTTTCAAAAGGGGTATCAACCCCGCTCATATATAGAAATGACATTCGAACAAGATCTCTCAGAGTCAATTGCAATTGTTGCCAAATGGGTAAATGGAGAATTGCCGCCGTTGTTTCAACGGGAAGCTGATTTGAGAATAGGATTGCGGTTTAAATAAAAAATATAAACAGAAGCAATTGGTGTGAATCGTGTTAAGTGAGGACAGAACTATTGAACATCGCGCCGACCGCACCTCACGGTAGCGATACAAGAGCGGCGGTACCCGGAACAGGAACCATAGGGGTATCGCTGTCTCTTACTATTGTAGGTCGAATCTCCGATTCGACCGGAGTGTAGAAGGGGAAGCAATTTATAAATAACAAAGTAGTCGAAACGGAGTTTCGACTTACGAGAAGGATGGTTGAAACAAAGATTAACACTACAGATGAGCTTGGTAGAGTAAACAATAAAAAATATTATTGAGAATATTTCATTGTATGTAGTGAGGATTTATTTAATTTTATTGCAACAATTATTGGAAGGTTATTTAATATGAATAGTGATACTGCCGAAATTGCTCTCCTTAGAGAAATTGCAAGGAAACAAGATTGTCAATTCTTTGTTTCTAATGATGAGAAAGAATTTAATAAGAAAAAAAACGACTATAGTTTTAGGGGAATTTGTATTTTATTAGATTCTTCCAAAGAAGTGATTTCTTTTGTTATTCAAAGAGTTTACGAGATGAAGAATTTTTCATTCCTCAAAGAACTAAAGAATCTTGCTTCGATAAATTTAAGAAACAACAACCAAACCGATGTTACTTTTCTCAAAGAACTTAAGAATCTGACCTCACTTAATTTAAGTAATAACATCATAACCGATGTTACTTTTCTTAGAGAACTCAAGAATCTGACCTCACTTAATTTAAGTAATAACATCATAACCGATGTTACTTTTCTTAGAGAACTCAAGAATCTGACTTCGCTTGATTTGAGTTGGAATGACAAGCTAACTGATGTTACTTTTCTCAAAGAACTCAAGAAACTTACTTCGCTAAATTTGAGTTGGAATGACAAGCTAACTGATGTTACTTTTCTCAAAGAACTCAAGAATCTTACTTCACTTGATTTAAGTTTTAACAACCTAACCGATGTTACTTTTCTCAAAGAACTCAAGAATCTTACTTGGCTCGATTTAAATTTTAACGACCTAACAGATGTTAGTTATCTCAAAGAACTCAAGAATCTGACTTCGCTTGATTTAAGGTATAACAAACTAAAAGATGTCACTTTTGTCAAAGAATTCAAGAATCTGACTTCACTTTCTTTAAGTGGTAACAACCTAACAGATGTTAGTTATCTCAAAGAGCTCAAGAATCTTACTTCGCTTGATTTAAGTGGCAACAACCTAACCGATGTTACGTTTGTCAAAGAATTCAAGAATCTTACTTCACTTTATTTAAGTGGCAACAACCTAACCGATGTTAGATTTCTCCAAGAACTCAAGAATCTGACTTCGCTTAGTTTAAGCCCGAACAGGCTAATTGATTTCACTTTTCTCAAAGAACTCAAGAATCTGACCTCACTTTCGTTAAGTGGCGACAACCTAACCGATGTTACGTTTCTCAAAGAACTCAAGAATCTGACATTACTTTCTTTAAGTAGTCCCAACCTAACCGATGTTACGTTTGTCAAAGAATTCAAGAATCTTACTTCACTTTATTTAAGTGGCAACAACCTAACCGATGTTACGTTTCTTAAAGAACTCAAGAATCTTACTTCGCTTTATTTAAGCGGCAACAACCTAACCGATGTTACTTTTCTCAAAGAACTCAAGAATCTTACTTTGCTTGATTTAAGCAATAACAAGTTAACCGATGTTACTTTTCTCAAAGAACTCAAGAATCTTACTTATGTTAATTTGAGGAAAAATCCATTCACTACCCCGCCAAAAGAAATTGTTCAACAAGGTATGGAGGGGATAAGGAATTATTTTAAACAGATTGAAGAACAGGGGCGAGATTATTTATATGAAGCAAAAATCCTCTTTGTCGGGGAACCCGGTGCGGGGAAAACCTCTCTAATGAAAAAAATTGTTGATAAGAACTACCAAATACCAAATAAGGAAGAACCGGAAACAGTTGGAATTCAAATTGAACGTTGGAAATATCCTTATCCGCAAAAAACTGATATTGATTTTACAACAAATCTTTGGGACTTTGGCGGGCAGGTGATACAATATTCAATTCATCAATTCTTTTTTACAGGAGATTCTCTTTACATATTGTTATCGGATGATAGAAAGGAAATAACAAATTTTGATTATTGGTTTAATATTATCGGATTACTTGGAAAGGGTAGTCCCATTTTGATTGTGTTAAACGAAATAAATAAAAATAGTACATTTGATTTTTCCCTCTCTGCTTACCAAAAACGATATAAAGAGTTAAGCATGGACGAGAGGAAAATAAACTTAGCAATAGTAGATCATAAATATTATGATCTACTCGAAAAAATTAAAGTATCGGTTACAAGTTTAAAATCGGTTGGTAAAGAATTACCAAAGCAGTGGATTCCAATAAGAAATGAAATAAAGAAGATCGAGGGTGAAAACCATATTACACATCAAGCTTTTCTGGATATTTGCAAAAAATATAATGTTAGTTCCGAGCAAGATATAAAAACCATTTCAAGCACTTTTCATACTCTTGGAGTTTTTCTTCATTTTGAAAATGATCCGAAATTATTTGATTATATTTTTATCAATCCCCAATGGGTGGTTGATTCGCTTTATACCGTATTAAAAGACAAGGACCTTTGTACTGATTGCGGTTTAATTACTAAACAGAATTTGTTCGAACTATTTGGTGATAAATACAGTGAATCAGAAAAAAATAATCTATTGAGCTTAATGTTAAGGGACAAATTTGATCTTTGTTATAAGGTTGAAGATCATAACAATGAGAAATATTTATTTCCGTTATTGCTGCCAATAGAAAAACCAGAGTATATAAAAAAATGGGAATATCCGGAGACATTAAAGTTTAGGTATCAATACAGGTTTATGCCTAAAGGAATAATTTCCCGTTTAATAGTCAGGTTGAGTTCATTAATTGATTCAAAAAACTATAAGGACAAGATTTGGCGAGATGGATTTGAAATAAATCGAAAAAGAACCTTAGCTTTAATATTTGGAGATGAAAACAAACAAGGATTAAAAGTTATTGATATCGCAGTTTCAGGTGAATTAGAAAACAAGAAAGAACTTCTTGGAATAATAAGAAATGAAATTGAAAAGATTCATGGAACGTCTTTTAAGAACATTGAAGTTGAGGAAATGCAGCCGTGCAAGTGTTCGCTTTGTAAAAAAACAGATGCGGAGAAAATTCATTATTATTCGCATGAACTGCTTAAAAGATATGACAAGATTAAAAGAGACTCAATAGTATGCGAAATTTCTCTTGAAGATGTTAACGTCAAAGAGTTGTTGGATGGGGTTCAGTCTTCAAAACAAAAAATTAAAGAAATCGAGGAATTAAAAAAAGGAATGGCAATTAACAACCTTAACTTGCATGGTGGGCAAGCAAACTTTGGCAATGAAATTGGTGCAATAAACCGAGATTAATTTTATGAAAATTAACAATATTGTAATAAAAGGCGGGCAGGTAAACTATGCAGAGAAAATAGAGAACATTTACTTTAGTGTTCAACAAGAAATACAAGATAAACTAGATGATCTTAGAAAATGGGCGGGTGGGGAAAAGGTTACTCTTGCTATTGTTTTTACAGACATTGTTGATAGTACTCCGTTAGGTGAAAAACTCGGTGATACGGAAATGAATATGATAAGGCAACAACATATTGAAAGAGGAGAAAAGGTATTAAAAGAGCATGATGGTTTTCTTATAAAAACCATAGGTGACAGCTTAATGGTTGCATTCCGCAACGTTGAGAACGTTTTGGACTTTACCCGTGCTTTTAGGGATAATACAGGAAATGAGTTGGTTAAAATTCGTCAAGGCGCTCATATTGGCATAACAAGTATAGACAATGACGATCTATTTGGGAGTCATGTAAACAGAGCCGCTCGTATTGCGCATTTAGCAAATGCGGATGAAATAGTCGTGTCCGATGAGTTTAAGAAGGATGTAGATACACTTCGTCATCCAAAGCATAAAGATTTGCAGTGGGAGTTAATTCCAAATGTCTCATTAAAAGGATTTGAAGGAACGTTTAATCTTTGGAAAGTGAAGAACACATAATGTTCCGGTCGAGAAAATTAGCAATGGTGTTGTCTTGCATTGCTGTAAGTATTTTCTCTTTTAATTGTTCAATGTCTCCGGAGCAATTTGATAAATCGCATTGGAACGAAGAGACTCAAGGACCAATACCTACGTTTGCAGAAACAAATATTGAGGAATTAGATTTACAAATGCTTCCGGACAGCGGAGCGTATTACCTTTATCATGAGAGTGATTACAATGATAATTTATTGAGTCCGGAAAAGAAGCTTCGCCGTTTGTATGTTCTGGGTTTTAATATTACTATGGCGTGGTATCGGCAACCAACCGGAGGCTGCAATAAACCCGGTACTACTTTAGTTACCAAAACGGTTTACCCTGAATTTTTTCTTATTCGCTTACCTAAAGCAAATGAATTAATAGAAGAATATAATTTTAGATTTATAGATAAACCGGAACATCTTCCTTGTCCGTACAATATTTCGCTTTACACACCGGTTTTTAAATAATAGAGACATGCCATGGCATGTCTCTACGGTTGATTTTCAAAAACTTCATCCGAGCAAACCGTTAAACATTTTATTGATTGAAGAAGAAGAAATAAAAATTGTAGTAGGTTTGTAGGTCGAAACTCCGTTTCGACCACACAACAATATTTTACTCTCTGTAATAAATATTGGGCGAATCGGAGATTCGCCCTACGAATGCCAGATTTTTGAATTGTAAATAGTGACCGGGGTTTGTTATTTTTGCAACAAAAATAAAAGTTAAAGATCAAACCATGCGAGATCAAAACAAATCATTTCAAGTCGAGCTAAGAACGGACATTTACATTGAAGAATATTAATATTTTAATTGACAATAAATTATTAGAAGAATTCTGTAAGGCAAACGGAATAAAAAAGCTTTCTTTGTTCGGTTCATATTTAAGGAACACGTATAACGAAGAGAGTGATGTAGATTTACTTGTGGAGTTTGAAGCTGACACCGAATACGGTTTACTTGATGTAGCCAGAATGGAACGAGAACTCACCGAGAGCATAGGAAAGAAAGTTGACATCCGCACTTCTGAAGAACTGAGCAGGTATTTTAGAGACACAGTAGTTAAAGAAGCAGTAGTGAAATATGGAAAATGAAGACCGTATAAGAATACTGCATATGATAGATGCTGCTGAAGAAGCGTTATCTTTTGTTGATGATGTTGATAAAAAAATATTTTCGCAAAGCAGAATTCTTATTCTCTCTGTAATAAAAGACATTGAAATTATAGGAGAAGCGGCATCAAAGATTTCTGAAGAAACAAAATTGAAATATTCTGAAATTCCCTGGAAGGACATTGTAGGTATGCGGAATAGGTTAATACATGGTTACTTTGATGTAAACATAAATCTTGTATGGAATACAACAAAAAATAATCTTCCGCCGCTTATTAAATTTCTTAAAGAAATTATTACTGAAAAAAATAAATAAAATTGACAATCCAATTATTAGACCCGCTTGTCTATGAACTTGACGGTTTAAAGGAATAAGAAATAAAGATTGTAGAAGGTATGTAGGTCGAAACTCCGTTTCGACCACCCGGTGAAACAGAAGATAGAGCTACAACTGTCGAAACAGAGTTTCGAAATACGAAGGTATGGGCGAAACGGAGTTTCGCCCTACAGATATAAAAAAGGATAAGTATTATGAACGCAAACTATT
This sequence comes from Ignavibacteria bacterium, assembly GCA_030693705.1. Lineage (GTDB taxonomy): Bacteria > Bacteroidota > Ignavibacteria > Ignavibacteriales > Ignavibacteriaceae > UBA1563. Next base: position 6,004 of record JAUYAB010000081.1, read on the forward strand.
GGATCAACAAATTAGACTTAATCAAACATCCCGAAGGCGGATATTATAAAGAGATTTACCGGTCTGAGGAAGTAATTGCAAAAGAGGCGTTACCCGGTCGATATTCATCCGAAAGGAATGTCTCTACTTCAATTTATTTTCTACTTGCAAAGGCACAAGTCTCCCATCTCCACAAATTACAATCAGATGAGATATGGCATTTTTATTATGGTCACTCGCTTACAATTTATATGATAGATGAAAAGGGGAAATATGCTAATCAAAAACTTGGAAGAAATTTAGATGAAGGTGAAGCGCTTCAGTTTATTATTCCCAAGAGCACCTGGTTTGCCGCAGAGGTGAATGATAAAAACTCTTTTTCATTAATCGGCTGTACCGTAGCTCCCGGTTTTGATTTTGCAGATTTTGAGTTGGCGAAGAGGGAAGATTTGATAAAACTATTTCCACAGCACAAAAGTATTATAGAAAGTCTGACGTAACATGCAAAATGAAAATGCCGTCTATGGTGCTTCCGGAAAATATTTTTTAATTCTATTGGATGATGATAAACGCGGATGAAGCAAATTGATGACAATATGTTTTTTAAGTTTTTTAGGAGCTAATTAGGCTCTTAGAAAATTGCTATCGATAACATGTTAACGATAATTGAATAGCCACGTCCCGAAAGCTTTCTGGACGTGGACTAATAGACACCATAAATAATGGCTTTAGCTACAGAAAACAGTCGTTTTTGGGCTAAAGCCCAGAATATGGTTTTCAATCTATTCCACTACTTAAAATAGGCTGTGTGAATATTCGAATAAAACCGTCTTCCTTTGGAAGATAAATTGAAACGGTTTAGATACCTATCATCTCTCCGTTAACACCTCGATTAATCGAGGTGTTATTGTAATACAATAATTTTCACACAGTTTCTAAAAGTCGTGGCTATGGATAACTTAATCATGCGTAACGTGAGTTATAAAAGTATTATTTTTTGTCTGTTTGTTGCTTACGAAATATAAAAGGGAAGAGGGGAACAGTCCGTGAGGTAAGGATTTTCTATGTAACACTAACTGAGAAATAAAAGACTCCGGCTTTCTTAATTATTATTACAAGCAAACGTAAATAGGTTTTGGGAAATTAGCAAACGGGGAAGAAAAATATCTGCTCCGAAAAAACAACGATACACAACTGCAGTTGGTAAATTACTTTTAATCAGGATAAAGTTCTTTTAACAATTTTTTAAATTTATCATCATTAATAAACTTTTGGAAAGAAGAATCATCTTTAGGGTTAGGCATATCTTCACCTTCTAAAACATTACTTTTTCGCTCAAAAGCCAATTTCAAGTAAACAATTGAACTATCTAAATCTCCCTTTTCCCCATAGATACAACCTATATTGTAATAGAACAGAGGATATGACGAATCTTTTGATAAACCGTATTCGAATATTGATCTTGCCTTATTTAAATCACCATTTACTCCATAAGCCATACCGAGATTATCAACCAATACATACCACATTTTCTTTTCTAAAAGATTATTAGCCATTTCAATATCTAAAACCTTTTGATAATACTTAATGGCATTATCAAGATCGTGATACAAATAGTAAGCGCTAGCTTTTTCCATAAAACTTAACTGTGCTTCTTTTAATGAGTCGGGAGATGAAACGATTGCTCCCTCCATTTTAGCGGGACTAAAACTAACTGATTTCAAAAAGTTGTAAAAAGTTTCTCTTTCGCTTTCATGGAAATTAACTTTTGAGATATGGAGATCAACCCAGAGCCCATCTTTAACAAAGTGGGCATTCATATTCTGCTGGTTTATTTTTTCGCTGTAGAGTTCAGGTATATAGTACTCAACCACAGAACAGTCCCTCAGATTAGTTTTAATAACGTGTTCTACCTTCGGATATAAATATTTTAATGTTGAAAAAGTTTGATCCCTATAACTTGTTGCATCCTCGGATTTTTTTGCAGGCTCAAGGTAAAAGGAAACAATTAAATTATTTTCATTATTTGTAAACAGATAGTAACATGACGCATCATCCGAAGTGTTTTTATCATACTTAAACTGATAATTGTCTATCGGAAAACTTATAGTCCATGGTGAATATTTGTATGAAATGTTATACTTGTTATTTTCTTTTACCAGGTATTCTCGACCGGCACAAGACTGAAGAAATAAACTCAATGTCACAATTAGAAATAAAAAGCCAATAGATTTTTTCATATTCACGTCCCGCTTAAGTTTTAGTTTTAAAAGATAATTTAGATTGGGAAGTTATTTTAATTGAAGGTGAGTTTAATTTACTATACACACCCTTACAAAAAAGAGATGCAACAGAATTAAAAAAGCTCAGTTCAATATTTTTAGCATCCTCAAGAGGAAAGGAGAACACCCCGTTCGTTAAAGATTTATTATGTAACACTAACTCAGAAATAGAGACTCCGGCTTTCTTAATTATTACTACAAACAAACGTAAAAAGGTTTTTGCAGATAAGCAAGTAGATCATAAAATATTTAGATAAGAATTAACTACACCCCTATGCAATCCGGAAACCACAAAAAACAAATACCAAACAACAAAATTCTTTTGAATAATTTCAATTGTGTCATTCGATATTTGTCTTTTGTTTTTCTATCAAACTATCACCCTGCAACACCAAGCGGTGAGAAGTACAAAAACACAGCAATAATAATTACAACTACAATCGCGGAGAGGATAACATCGGACTTACTCCAGCTTGCGCGGGAACTAGCCCTATCTTCGGCAACGGTTGTTGCATACGTTAGTCCGTTCAATTGTTCTTCGGACGGTTTTTCTCCCATTAAACTTACAATTATCAGTAAAGATATTGAGAACACAAACAGGAAAATACAGAAGTAGAGGAAGTTAATTGTCGCAAATTCGTAAAGAATACCGGTAAGTGACTCTTTCATCAGTTCAAGTCCAATTCTCAGCATCCCGATAGCAAACCCAACGACCATTGTAGTAAAGGCAGCTTTGGCATTAATGCGTTTTGAAAAAACTCCCAAAAGGAAAACCGCAGCGATAGGAGGCGCCAAATATGATTGAACGCTCTGCAAATACTGGTAAAGAATATCGGAAATACCTCTCATTACAGGAATCCAGATCATACCGAGTATAACAACTACTCCCGTGGTAATACGTCCGACTTTAACCAGGTCTTTTTCGGAAGTTTTCGGTTTAATCTTTTTATAAATATCCATCGTAAACAAGGTAGAGCATGCATTATAAACAGCGGCAAGTGAACTCATAAGAGCCGCTAAAATACCACCGGCTAATAGTCCGCGCAGACCAATCGGCATTAAAGCTTTAACTAAGGTAGGGAATGCCTGGTCAGACTGAGGAAGTTGAATTTTTCCGGAGGAAGCAAGAGCGTAAGCTATTAATCCGGGAATCATGAAAATAAAGAAAGGCAATAATTTAAGATAAGCTGCAAAGATAGTCCCGCGTCTAGCCTGTCTTTCATCACGGCCTGCTAAGCAACGCTGTACGATATGTTGATCGGTACACCAATACCATAAACCGACAATAGGCGATGCGAACAAGATCCCAAGCCAGGGGAAATCGGGATTTGAAAGAGGGAGAAACATATTCAGGTGATCTTTTGAGACAGAATTCATAAGATTACCCCATCCGCCTATTTCAGAAATACCGACAAAAGTTAAAACTATTGAACCGCCGAGTAAAACAATTGCTTGCAGCGTTTCAGTGTACATTACCGCATGTAATCCTCCAAAAATAGTGTAGATACCGGTAATTACTATAAGAATAATTGCGCCGGTCCAAAAATCAATTCCTAAAAAGGAATTAAAAACAACAGCGCCGGCATAAATAGTTACCGATACTTTAGCAATAATATAACTAAATAATTGAACGATAGAAAGGAGCCAGCGGGATTTTTCGTTGTAACGGCGCTCAAGAAATTCCGGCATCGTATAAACTTTGCTTCGCATGTAGAAGGGAATAAATACCCATCCGAGTGTAAGCACGATCCATGAATGAAGTTCGTAATGCCCCATTGCCAAACCGGATTTTGCCCCGGTTCCTGCGAGACCAACAATATGTTCGGAACCAACATTAGAGGCAAGGATGGAAGCTCCAATAACGAACCATCCTAAATTTCTATTCGCTAAAAAATAATCCTGGGGAGAATCTTTTCTTTTTCTGATAGACCAGTAAGAAATACCGGCGATTAACAGAAAATAAACCCCAACTACTAACCAATCAACAATGCCAAGAAAATTCATTGTGTATCCTTTGTTGTTTGTTGTGTTTTTAGAACAGTATCACCGAATCAAGTATCCATAAAAAAGTACTTAAGTTGAAATAGCGTTGCATCATCGAATTTGTAAAAGGTGAATATCCCATAACAGGTATTAAAACTAATACAAATGAACCGGAGTTGAAAGAATGATCATCGACAATACATTTATGTGCGCTATCTGCCAATTCTTATTTCGGTGTTTTTTTTTAGATTGACAAAAACAAAATAATATTTATGATTTTCCCGGACAAATTAAATGCTTTAGGCGCACAATTATGACTGCAAACGAGTATTACGTAGTAAAGGTAGGTTTTCTTTATTTTTTTAGTTCACAAATTCATTAAATAATTTACTCTATGGGCATTCCTTTCCCGGTCATCAATTTATTTAATAGCGTCAATACGTCTCCGTTAGCATCATATTTTGCAAGGGACTTACTAAATTCTTCAAAAGATAAAATCTTCCCGTGGAAGGAATGATAAAGGTTCCGGATGAATAAGAGCCATTTATCACGACCCAATTCTTTTTCAATTTTACTTAAAACAAAGGGAGCTTTTGCGTATAAGATCAGTCCTTTCTCTCTAGAATTAGGTAAATCAACATCAATAATCGGAATGTCATTTTCCGTCCCTGCAAATTCCTTATAACCTGTAAGGGGGTCCAGCAGCGATTTCTGAAAAACTTCCTCGCCCTGTTCTTGCCGGATGAACATTAAACGTAAATAATGGGGTAAAGAAAGTGAAAGAAAAAAGAACCCTTTTTCTCCAAACCGTGCAAACACTCCGGAGCCGAACCACTGCTGAGCTATTGTTAAAATGATAATATCTTCATCACCATGTGCTATTGCTTCTAACGATTGAGTCCCAATCATCAATAGTCCGCTGCAGGTATTTACCCCGGGAAAATCTTTAATTTCAAACATGGTAAGTTTATTATATGGAAAAACCCCGACGTTGTTGTAATATGTAACAATTTCATTGGCTTTAGTAATTATCATTTTAGCATTTGCAGAATTGATGCTTGAATAATATAAATCAATTTTACCATCTGAGATCTTTTTAATCGTACCGGGAGTAAAAAGTATTAACGGAAGCTTAAAAACCGGCAAAGAACTTTCCCAGATAAAGACGGATTTATCACGCGTACTATCAATCTCTAATAGGTCCCCGGCAGAAAGAACGGAATATCCTTTAGGAACTTCACACGTTAATTTGAACGGTGCAATCTGATCCATAATAAGAGGGTACCATCTATGACCCCTGTCTAAATAAAGCAGCGTATCATTTAGTAAACCGGTGGGAAAAGAGTAGTCAAACTTAAATGAATACATATTATCCCTTGCAAGACTGTTTCCGGTAGTAAGCAGCAGAGAATCTTTTCCAGTAAATTCAAACGGAACATTTATCCAATCTTTATTTTTAAGTAATTTTACTGCGTGAAGAACAGCATCCGAACTGAAGATGAATTGCAGACGACCGGTAGGATTGTTGACACTTAACTTACAAAGCAAAACAATATCAACTGTTTCTGAAGATTTGGAAATTTTTACATTAATATCATAAGCTACAACATTAATGTTTGAATTTTGTCCCTGAAGAATTTGGGAGAGCAAGAAATTAAAACTAAATACAAGAATTAATGTTTTCATACTCCATCACCTTCTATTTTAATAACACACGTTACGCAAAATTACAATTGAAAAGCTCCGACATTTAGAACTATTAGTAACAAGCATGCCGGGGTTACAACTAAAAAAACGGACTTTAACCCAATTCCAGAATCATTTTTTAGTTAAAACCATTTTACCTTAGACCATATTTCTTAATATGTTTGTAAGCAAGATAAGCAACACCTCCGAGTTGCACGGAACCAAGAATAGATTTAAGAGTCTTCAGTTCGTCATCCTTTAACTTTCCGATTTTCCATATTTCCGACACATCAAGATTTTGTTCTATTATTGAATGAAGAGAATTTGATGATGAACCGAATTTTAAATGAAGAGACTCAGGATAATTGTCCTGAACCGTACTAAATGCAAATGGGAGCGAGAGAATAGGAGATGAAAAAAATAACGGAGCATTATGGGTTTGCGATTTAACCGGTGTGGAGTCTTCTTTTGAGCTTTGCTGTAGTCCTTGCCCACAGATGCTGAACGAAATTACGAAAGAGAAAAAAAATATTAGAATAAATTTCATTATCATAATGTTAGTAATGATTTTTTGTACAACCAAACGTAAATAGTTTTTAGAGATTTATCAAGCGGAAAAAGAGTATCTGTTCATGAAAGAAATAAAATTAAAATCTTTGAGGTTTTGACTGAAGTTAGTTCAAATTGTTTTTATCCAAGTTCAAAAGTAGTAACACCGAACAGCCGGTTGATTGGAAGTTCTGGAATATTTCCCTTATACATTCTTGCTGTTTCAAACGCTGCGGACATTTTTATACCTTTTAGCTAAATAAATAGCCGCTGAATTCACTCCCGGTGTGTCTAAGAAAATTGGAGCACCTTCCGACGCAGATGATTTTAATGATAAAAATAAACGTTCTGCTAATTCCGAACTGTCTGCAAACAACGGACCGATCTTATATCCGGAGCGGCAAATACGCATTACTCCATAACCGGCGAGTTTATTGTTCCTAAGAATACCAAGTGCATTGGTTTGCGGTTGATTGATCCAACACTTGAAAATGTGTGCGACTGCCAGAAAAAAAGGTTTATCATAGGCGCAGAGTTCATTAAAAGAAATTGAGGATAATTGGACGATGCCGGAATCAGTGATGGGATTTCCTCCACCGGTTCCCTGATACCGGATATTTCTATAAGCCAAAACAAATCCTGACTTCTTGTAATTATCCTGTTGAGCGACCACACCATCTAGTCCGATAATACGACCTTAAAGGTAAGCAATTCCAGTATTCCATATTTGAATACCATAGCCCACCATACCGCGGTATTCCGGTTTGACAATATAAAAACCATGCAGCTTTGAAAAACTTAAACGATTATTTGCGTCATCTTCTTTTATTGAGTTTTAAATTTCAATACTAAGTTTCTTTATTTTTCTCCAAAGAGTTGAGGGATCAATATTTAGCTCTTTTGCAGCTTCAGTCCGGTTATGATTATTCTTTTTTAAAACAGAAATGATCAATTCTTTTTCAGTTTCTTTAAAACCTTTTTGTACATCGGGATTATTCAATACTATAGTTATTTTACTAGGTTCTCTCAATCTTTTAGGAAGACACTCAACCTGGATGATATCTCCGTTACATAAAACGAAACAATGTTCTATAGCATTTTCCAGTTCTCTAATGTTCCCGGGCCAGCCATAATCCATTACCAAATCATAAGCCGATGATGAAAATTGTTTGATGTGTTTATTGAATTTTTTGTTGAAACTTTCAATAAAATGATTTACCAGTAATGGAAAATCATCCATTCTTTCCCTTAGCGGAGGCAGATGAATATTGATTACATTGATCCTGTAAAATAAATCTTCTCTAAATCTTCCGGCTGATATTTCTTCAGTGAGATTTTTATTAGTAGCTGCTATTATTCTTGTAGCCATTTTAATTGATTTATTCCCGCCGACTCTCTCGAACTCACGCGTTTCCAAAACTCTAAGCAGTTTTGTTTGCACAGCAGTAGAAAGGTCTCCGATTTCATCCAGGAACAACGTCCCTCCTTGGGCAAGTTCGAATCTTCCAATCTTTGTTTTAATTGCCCCGGTAAAAGCTCCTTTTTCATGTCCGAACAATTCACTTTCGATTAGCGATTCTACAAACGCACTGCAGTTAACCGCTATAAATGGTCCATTTTTTCTTGAGCTATTAAGATGAATAGCGCGTGCCGCTAATTCTTTTCCCGTACCGCTTTCCCCGGTTATTAAAACAGAACTATCCGTCTGCGATACACTTTCAAGCACAGAAATAATTTGTTTGATCTCTTTATTCCTGCCAACGATATTTTCATATTTAAAAAACTCACGTAGATGCGCGGATAAATTTCTGATCTCCGAGATATCCATAAATGTTTCAACGGCGCCGATGTTCTCATTTTTGTTATTTAGAAGAATAGCGGAATTTACACGGATCGGGATTATTTTTCCTCCTTTATGCAATATCTCCAATTCATTGCCGATCATCGGTTTTCCTTTTTGAACCGTTTCTTCCATATGGCATCCGTTGCGGCAAAGGGATGAATTAAAAATATCCCGGCATTTTTTCCCGATTGCTTCAAATTTTTTATACCCGGTTATTTTTTCTGCCGATGTATTGAATGAAGTTATATTCCAGTCGTTATCAATTGTAAATGTCCCCTCAATATTACTGTTAAAGATCGCATCAAGTTTATTTTTTTGATTGATAAGCTCAGAAGTTTTCTGCTGAATTTCTTCCGCCAAAGAAAGCATTTCCTTCGTATCTCTGAAAACAAAGACCACACTTAAAACATTTTCATCTCTTTTAATTGGAGTAATTGAGGCGAGAACATTCTTGATATGACCTTTACTGTCTGTTAAGTTAATAGCAAGGTTGCTAAATGCAATATTTTCCTTTAACGATTCAAGAATAGATTTCCGTTCATCAATTTTTCCCCCAAAAAGAAATTCAAACTTTCTTCCGATCACTTCATCTTCAGAATAGCCGGTGATCCGGGAAGCAGCTTCGTTGAACACGATGATGTTTTGATCTTTACCTATTACTGCAATTCCATCGGGAATAATTAAGGATTCTTTATTCTTATCAATTATCTGTTGAACATCTACCATTTTTTTCTCCAAATTGTTGCAAAATATAAGCACCAATATGCAGAAATGCAATGGCGCTGCAATGTTCATTGCGATAATGCAATGTCGTCCATTTCAGAATGCTCAAAATCGAACGAATAAAACATTATTTGTTTGGAACACAATTAGCATAACAGAATTGATCTTAATACGAGAATTACAAAATGAATAGTAAAATAGTTAATTGGTTTAGAAACGCAATAAAAACACTTTGCGCAAAATTGGAAAGGAGTATCCTCTCTAATAAATCACTTAAAAACAAAGTAGTCTATGGACCGGTACGGTCAAGAAGGCTTGGTGTGGTGTTGGGGATTAATAATGCAAAGCCAAAAACATGTTCGTATAACTGTATTTATTGCCCAAGCGGAAAAACCTCACGGTGTTCCGTCTGCTCAGATAATTGTTTATCACCTTACGAACTTTATATCTCAGTTAAAAATAAACTTGAAGAAATTAAAAAGAGCGGGAAACAGATTGACTATATTCTTTTTGCCGGAAGCGGAGCCCCAACACTTGATGCGAATCTTTCAAAAGAAATTTCTTTGCTGCGAGAATTTGGTTACAAAATAGCAGTCTTCACAAACTCAGCTTTAATATGGAACGAAAACGTGCAAGAGAATTTAATGTTTGCGGATTATGTCTCACTTAAAATTGATACGGTTAAAGAAGACACCTGGTTGAAAATAAACCGTCCTCATCAAAGACTACGGTACGAACTAATTTTAGACGGAATAAAACAATTCTCAAAAAGGTTTCAAGGCACGCTTACTACTGAAACAACACTTATACAAAACATGAATGATAACGTTGAAGAGATTGAACAGCTTTCTATCTATTTGAATACAGTTGAGAGTAAAACCTCTTATATTATGACTCCGATGTTCCCTCCGGCAGAAAGTTACGCGGTAAGTCCGGAGGCAGACACACTCAACCTATTATCCAAACTGATCAAAGAGAAAGTCACAAATCCGGTTCTGCTTTGCTGCCCTGAAACAGAAGAATTTTTTGCAACCGATGATTTTGAAAATGAAAACAAAACTCCAAGGTTAGCAATAGTTAACGAAGCCGCTAAAGATTTTTTTGATAAAAAATTAACAGAAGAAAAAATGTCTGAACTGTTCCAAAATGAATTAAAAATTTCCAAAGAAAACGCAACAGGAATAATAAATGATA
>JAUYAB010000099.1 GCA_030693705.1 Ignavibacteria bacterium
GAAATGTCTAAAAATTATTTGAATCTTGTGAAAGACCAGCTCGCAAACCTTACGGTTAAAGCGCCAATCAAGGGACAACTGACTTCTCTTAATGCTGAAATCGGGCAATCCGTTAATTCAGGTTATCGTATCGGGCAAATAGACAACATAGATTCGGTAAAAGTGCGGGCGGAAATTGATGAGCACTATATCTCCAGAGTTATGGAAGGACAAACGGGCGAATATCAATTGGATGAGAAGAGTTATACTTTAAAAATTAAAACAGTTTTCCCGCAGGTTACTAACGGAAGATTTTATGTTGATATGCTCTTTACTTCTGAAAAACCAAAAGACATCAGAAGAGGTCAGACGGTTCATATAAAACTTCAACTCGGCGGACTGTCAGACGCAGTGCTTGTTGAAAGCGGCGGATTCTATTCAACAACCGGCGGTCAATGGATTTTTGTTGTTGATAAGACCGAATCTTTTGCAGTTAGAAAACCGATTAAAATAGGAAGACAAAATCCTCTCTATTACGAAATACTTGAAGGATTAAAACCCGGAGAAAAAGTAGTCTCATCCTCTTATGATAATTACGGCGATATTGAAAAATTAATTTTGAAATAACAATAATAAACGGAGCAGCAAATGATAAGAACAGTTGATCTTAAAAAAATCTTTAGAACAGAAGAAGTTGAAACAACAGCTTTGGATAATGTGAGTCTTGAAATAAACGAAAAAGAATTCGTCTCAATAATGGGTCCCTCGGGATGCGGCAAATCCACTCTGATGAACATTCTTGGATTACTCGATAACCCGAGCGGCGGCGAATATCATTTTCTGGGAACTGATGTTGCAAAATATTCCGAAAGACAACGCGCACATTTCAGAAAAGAAAATATCGGATTCGTTTTTCAAAGTTTTAATCTAATTGATGAACTAACAGTTTTTGAAAATGTTGAACTGCCGCTTTTGTATTTGAAAGTATCTGCTACGGAAAGAAAGAAAAAGGTAAATGCAGTATTAGAGCGGATGGAAATAATGCACAGAAGAAATCATTTTCCACAACATTTATCCGGAGGACAACAACAAAGAGTAGCGGTTGCACGCGCAATAGTAAGCAATCCAAAATTGATCCTGGCGGATGAACCGACCGGTAATTTGGATTCTAAAAACGGCGATGAAGTTATGAAGATGTTAAGCGATTTGAATGAAGCCGGAACAACGGTGATAATGGTAACGCACTCACCGGCATACGCCGAATACGGCAGCAGAGTGGTTCATTTGTTTGATGGACATATTGTTACGGAAAATTTTAACAATAAATTTTATGTCTAATTAGAAATTTTAAAGGCATTCAAAATGATCAAGCTTGTGAACATCGAAAAATATTATACTAACAAACTCATTCAGACATATGTATTGAGGTATATTAATTTAGAAATTCCGGAAGGCGAGTTCCTTTCTGTAATGGGTCCTTCCGGTTCCGGGAAGTCAACTTTGTTAAATATAATTGGAATGCTGGACACTCCATCTAGTGGAGAATATTATTTCTCTGACGAACCGGTTCATAAAAAAAGTGAAAAACAACTTACTGAGTTGCACAGAAATCATATTGGATTTGTCTTCCAAAATTATCATTTAATTGATGAACTAACTGTTTATGAAAATATAGAAATGCCGCTTCTTTATCAAAAAGTAAAAGCGGATGAACGTAAAGGAAGAGTTGCCGAAATACTTGACCGCTTTAATATGGTTGCAAAAAAAGATTTATTCCCAAATCAACTAAGCGGCGGACAACAGCAGCTTGCAGCAATTGGCAGAGCAATTATTGGAAATCCAAAATTAATTCTTGCTGATGAGCCAACAGGCAATCTTCATTCTGATCAGGGTAAAGAAATTATGCAGTTTCTCAAAAAATTAAATCAAGAAGGCACAACAATAATACAAGTAACTCACTCAGAAGAAAATGCTAAGTATGGAAACAGAATTATTAGACTGAATGATGGTTGGATTGAAAATCAGCAATAAAACTTGCAATATAAAATATTGCTTATAGTCTTTCGAAAAAAAGGAGCATAAAAATGTTTAAGAATTATTTAACAATTACACTCAGAAATATCAAAAAGCATAAAGGATATTCATTTATTAACATTGCAGGCTTAGCGATAGGCGTTGCTGTATGTTTACTGATTTTACTGTTTGTTCAAGATGAACTCAGTTATGATAGATTTCATGAAAATTCTAACAGAATTTTTCGTGTGGCTATTGACGCAAAAGTGGGAGAAGTCTCAGCGGAAGCAGCCGGAAGCAGCGCTCCATTAGCGGAAACACTTATTCGAGAAATTCCGGAAGTTGAGTCTGCTGTACGTTTAAGGAATTACGGATTCCCTGTTTTCTATTACAAAGATAAAGTCTTTAGTGAAGAAAGAGTTATCTGGGCAGATTCAACATTGTTTAATGTTTTCACTCTTCCATTTCTAAAAGGTGATCCAAAGACCGCACTAAATAATGTCAACGCAATTGTTATAACAGAGTCGATGGCAAAAAAATACTTTGGTGACGAAGAGCCTATGGGAAAAGTAATCAACTCGGACAAAAGAAGTGATTTTGTAGTAACCGGCGTAATTAAAGACATTCCAACCAATTCTCATTTGCATTTCGATTTTGTTGAATCGCTTGCAAGATATAGAGATAGCCGAAGTCCAATCTGGTTTCAAAACAACTGGTACACCTATGTATTATTAAAGCCGGGCGCTGATTGGAAAGTGGTAAACACAAAAATGAGAAGCGCTTTTACAAAATATATAAAACCACAGGTCGAACAGGCTTTTCAAACTTCATGGGAGTCGCTTGTTAAGCAAGGCGCAAAGTACAATTATTATTTACAGCCCATTACAGATATTCATTTAAAATCTCATCTGCAATATGAATATGAACCCAATAGCGATATTGCCGGTGTATACATTTTCTCCCTTATTGCTTTCGCAATACTTTGCATTGCATGTTTTAATTTTATGAATTTATCAACTGCCCGTTACTCAAGCAGAGCAAGGGAAGTTGGAATACGAAAAACTCTTGGTTCGAATTTTGGGCAGCTTGTTAGACAGTTTTTAAGTGAGTCTATTATCTTGACCTTTTTTGCCGTGCTAATTTCAATAGTACTGGTTTATCTTCTTATGCCCCTCTTTAATGATATTTCCGGAAAAGAACTAAGTTTTAATTTATTCAGTAATTACTACACCTTGCCTTTAATTTTGCTGCTGATATTGTTTGTTGGAGGCGCAGCCGGTATTTATCCGGCTTTCTTCCTTGCCTCATTTAAGCCGATTACCGTGTTAGGCAGCGGACTAAAAGATGGCGTGAAAGGAAAAGCTTTCAGAAGTGCTTTAGTGATTTTTCAATTTTCAATCTCGATCATTCTTATTATCGGGACAATTGTTATTTATGGTCAACTTCAATATATCCAAAACAAAAACTTGGGATATGAAAAGGAGCAATTATTAGTCATCAGAAAAACGGATGACATTGGACAAAGTATTGAAGCGTTTAAAAATGACTTGCGAAATAATCCATTCGTAAAAAGTGTTACTAATTCGAATGAACTTCCAGGAATGAATTACGGCGACAATCTGTATGAAGCTCATTCGCGTGGGAAAATTGAACGACAGTTGCTAAAAAGAAGTTTTGCTGATTTTGATTTCTTCCAAACATTTAAAATGAAAATGGCAGATGGGCGTTATTATTCAAGAGAATGGACGGTAGATACCGTTAATTCGTTAGTTATAAACGAAGCTGCTGCCAAGGTTTTGGGATTAAAAAATCCGGTGGGTTCTGAAATTTATGAAACCGGGATCGGAGATAATAATGTGAATAAAACTTGGAGAATAATTGGAGTCATAAAAGATTTTCATTTTGAATCTTTGCATCAACCAATCCAGCCATTAGCCATGCAACTATATAATAGAGGCGGGTTTGGAAAATTTACCACAGTAAGACTTTCAACAACCAATATTCGAGAGTCATTACAGGCTATCAAATCAATATGGGCTACTTACGCCGAGAAACAGCAATTCGAATACACATTTTTTAATGAAGATTATGATCGACTCTACAAGAGTGAAGAAAGAACATCAAAATTATTTGCCGCATTTTCGATTCTTGCAATAATGATCGGGTGTTTGGGATTGTTTGGGTTGGCAGCTTATACGGCTGAGAAAAAGACAAAGGAAATAGGAATTCGAAAGGTGCTTGGCGCTTCAATTCAATCTATTCTAGTTTTACTCTCAAAGGAATTTATCAAATGGATTATTATCGCAAATGTAATTGCCTGGCCAATCGCTTATTATTTAATGAATACATGGCTTCAAGATTTTGCTTATAGAACAGATATCAGTTTTATGGTCTTCCTTTTCTCAGGCGCTTCGGCATTACTAATTGCTCTGGTAGCAGTAGGTTATCAAGCAATTAAAGCGGCGGTTGCAAATCCAATTAAAAGTTTACGTTACGAATAGGAGACTCTATGATTAAACAATATTTAATATTAGCGTTTAGAAATATTTCGAGGAACAAAAGTTATTCGATTATAAGTATTCTGGGACTCTCCATTGGCATGGCAGTCTTCTTTCTTATCTCATCATTTGTTTTGTTTGAGATGAAATTTGAATCTTCAGAGAAGAAAGCTTCCAAAATTTACAATGTGTACTGGAGCGATGTCAAAGGAGAAAGTAGTTATGGAACCTCGCCATATATTCTTGCAAAAGTATTTAGAGAAAATTATTCAAATATTGCTGCATGTGCGCAAATAAGTGAAGAATTTGATTACGGCAGATTAAAAGTTTCCTACAAAGGAAATGAAATGAGTCCGGAAAAAGTATTTTATGCCGAGCCGCAGATTTTGGATATCCTTTCATTCCGGTTAAGTTCCGGAAGCCTCAATAACTTCAAAGAAAATATAAATGCTGTATTGCTAAGCGAATCGGCAGTGCAAAAATATTTTAACGGTAAAGTAAGTCCGGGAAGTATTATCCAAATGAAGAGCGCAGAAAATATTGAAGACTTTTTAGTTTCGGGAATTATTAAAGATCGACCGGAAGACAGCCATTTTCGTCCTGATTTTCTTTTCACAATGTCGTACTTCAAAAGCAAAATGCCGGCTCAATATATTGATGACTGGGGCGTAAACAATCCGGTTACTTATTTCAAACTGCACGAAGGAATTGCATCAAGCCAATTGCTTTCCGTAATTAGAAATATACAATCCCGTTTTATGCCTGATTTCAGAAAAAAAGATTTGTTCAAAGTAATTTCATTAAACGATGTTCACCTCTATTCATCGAATGTTTTTGGTTTCTTCGGGCAAAGAGGGAGTCTCGAAAAAGTTTATATCTTTACGTTCATCGGATTTTTGATCCTCATTATCGCTTGTATAAATTTTGTAAACCTCAATACTGCACGCGCTTCTCTTCGTATTAAAGAAATAGGCATAAGAAAAATGCTTGGTGCAAGCCGGGGGCGGCTTTTCTTTCAAATCATATTCGAATCAATTTTGTTCTCGCTGATTTCATTACCGGTAGCATTTGCATTTATGGAGTTTTCAAGCGATTTGTTTTTTGAAACGATGAACCGTGATGTAAATGTATTTACAATTTTCACCGGTGTTTCAGCTTTATACTTATTCGCTGTCCCCATGCTGATGGGAATTACCTCAGGATTATTAACTGCAATTTATTCTTTGAAAAATATTTCGATTGAAGATATTCATGGCAGAGCAAGAGTGATTTCGTCCGGTAATTCTTTGCGGCGTTTGTTAATTGGTTTTCAATTTATTGTTTTTATTGGTCTAATAATAGGCAGCATCGTCATCTATAAACAAATGAATATGATGATGAAGGAAGACCTTGGTTATGATAAAAATAATTTATTAATAATTGATAGCCCCGATGAAAAATATACGAATGGAATAGCGGCTTTTGTGAATGAGTTGAAAAACCAGAACAGTATTGTAAATGTTTCATACACATCATCGCTTCCTCCCGCGGTTGGTAACACGATATTTAATCAGATCGCAACGCCCGTCACTCCGGGAGAATTGTTTGACGCACAATTAATTACTTGCGATGAGAATTATATTCCGACAATGAAACTACAGCTTCTTGAAGGAGAAAATTTCAAGGATGCAAATAGCAATACGAAAGATGTGATAATCAATGAAATGGCGGCAAAGAAACTTGGTTATAAAAAATCCGCAATCGGTGAGAGAGTAATGCACTTTGGCGGTCAATATAGAATAATCGGTGTGATAAAAAATTTCTTTTCACAATCATTCTACAAACCGATGACGCCGGTTATTCTTCAAAACTCATCGATGTTTTCTTACAAAATTGCGATCAGATATAGACAAAATGAATTACAGCAAACTATTAAGACAACTACAAAAACCTGGAAGAGTTTTTTCAATCAATCGGTTTTAAATATTTCCTTTAGTGACAAAGAATTACAGAAAGTTTATGATAACGATGTCCGTTTCTCGGAAACAATCTTTTTGTTCACGGTGATTTCTATTTTTATTTCGATAATCGGACTTGCGAGCCTCGCTGCCATCACTTCCGCAAGAAGAAAAAAAGAAATTGGTATCAGAAAAGTTGTTGGAGCTTCGGTTCCTGACATAATGAAACTGCTTTCAAAAGAAATTTTATATATCTCAATTATCAGTACGCTAATAGCATGGCCGATCACTTATTATTTGATTAATAAATGGTTGGGCAATTTCGCTTATCGAGTCGATTTAACAATTCTGTATCCAATGTTTGCTTTTGCAACCGGTTTGTTAATTGCACTTGTAACTATAAGCGTTCATGCATATAGAGCTGCTTCGATGAATCCGATAGAGAGTATTAGATATGAATAAAAGAATAGGAAGAAAATGATGATCAAACTAAACAACATCACAAAGTATTATACGAACAAATTCATCAACACTTATGTTTTAAGAAACATAAATCTTGAAATCCCTGAAGGTGAATTTCTTTCGGTGATGGGTCCATCCGGTTCCGGCAAATCTACTTTACTTAACATCATCGGAATGCTGGATAAACAAATAATAAAATGCTAAATCGGAGACATGAAAGATGTTTAAGAATTATTTAAAAGTTGCTTTAAGAAATTTATTGAATCAAAAGTTTTACTCATTAATAAACATTATTGGTTTATCCATTGGAATTTCGGCATGTATCCTTGTTGGACTTTTTATCCGGCAAGATTTTAGCTACGATAAGTATCATAAAAATGCAGAGCAAATTTATCGTGTTGGATTCTCTGTTACTCAAAACGGGATAACGGAAAGCAGCGCTCAATCACCGGCATTATTAGGACCTACTCTTAAAAATGTATCGCCTGAGATAAAAAAAATTACACGCATTTGTTTCTCGGATAATGCTCTTGTAGAGATCGGCAATAAAAAATTTTACGAAAAGGGACTTACATACGGAGATTCTACTTTTTTTGAAATATTTACCTTTGAAACTGTGGCTGGAAATCAAGCTGAATTTCTTAAAAAAGCAAACAGTATGGTTATTACTGAATCAACAGCAAAGAAATATTTTGGTGATGAAAATCCACTAGGTAAAGAACTTAAAATCAACAACCAGTACAGCTTCGAAATCGTTGGTGTTATTAAAGATGTTCCGCTAAATTCTCATTTCAGATTTGATTTCATAGCGACTTATTCATCACTTGAAAAAATGCCGGAAGGAAATTATCTAAATCAATGGGGAGCTACATTTGGTTCATTCACCTACATGCTTGTTCAACCGGGATTTAACCGAAATGAATTTGAAAACAAGAATAAAACATTTTTCAAGACTTACACGGATATTAGAAGTGAGGATTGGAGAGTCACTGCTACGCCTATTCTGGATATTCATCTTAATTCAAACTTGGCTAATGAAATTGAAGAAAATAGTTCTATTGCTAAAATACTTGTTTTAAGTGCTATTGTTCTGTTTATACTAATACTAGCTTGTATAAACTTTATAAATCTTACTACAGCAAGGGCATCAAAACGCGCAGTTGAAATTGGAATAAGAAAAGTTCTCGGCGCATTCAGAATTCAACTAATTAAGCAGTTCTTAAGTGAATCAGTGATACTATCAATGATTTCTTTAGTTTTATCTATAGTAACAGTTATTGTACTAAAGCCATTCTTTTCTACATTAGTTGGAACTGAGATTTTATTTGATCTTAACAATAGCTGGGGATCAGTATTAATAATTTTGGGCAGCGTACTTCTTTTAGGAATTTTAGCCGGTATTTATCCTGCGTTTTTTGTCTCATCATATCAACCCATAAAAGTTATTAAAGGAAGTACATTCTCATCCGGCGGTAAAAAAAGTACAATCTTTCTTCGCAAGGGATTGGTTGTTCTGCAATTCTCTATCTCTATTATTCTAATTGCCGGAACTATAATAGCAAATCTTCAACTCAATTTTATGCAAAACTATAACATGGGCTTTGATAAAGAATATATGATTGTATTGCCAGCACACGGAAAAATTGGAGATAAATATGAAACCATTAAAAGTGAATTGAAAAATATTAGCGGTGTTATAACTGCTACAGCGGGACGAGGGGCTCCTATTAATGATAACAATATTGGTACGGAATGCAGACCGAAAGGTTTAACAAATCCGGAAGGATTTCCAATTGTAGTTAACTCTATCGACTATGACTACATGAATCAATTCGGAATTAAAATGGTTGCCGGAAGATATTTTTCTAAAGAGTACTCTACGGATTTTCCTAATGCAATGGTGGTGAACGAAACAATGGTGAAAAATCTTGGTTTCAAAAATCCACAAGAAGCAATTGGCAAATCTTATTTCATTTCACTAAACGAGTTCAAACCGCAAATCATTGGAGTAAGTAAGGATTTTAATTCTAATTCGCTTCATAGCGAAATTATGGCTCAAGTATTTATGATTAATCCTAATTGGTTTAAGGAGTTTTTTGTAAAAGTTAATTCGGCAAACATCTCTGCAACAATTAAGGGTCTAAAAGATGTAATGGTAAAATTCTATCCCGAGTATCCATTTGAATATCATTTCCTTGATGAATCAATTGATAAAATGTACAATGCGGAGGCAAGATACTCCAATGTAATTTCTACTTTTTCAGCAATAGCATTATTTATAGCATGTCTTGGTTTGTTAGGTTTAACATCATTCGTAACCGAGCAGCGCAAAAAGGAGATCGGAATTAGAAAGGTTCTCGGCGCTTCCGTCCAAAGCATAATTAAAACTATATCTGGTGAGTTTGTAATACTAGTAATAGTTGCAAACGTAATTGCCTGGCCAATTGCTTATTATTTTATGAGCACCTGGCTTCAAGATTTCGCTTATAGAATTGATATCAGCATTTGGATTTTTATTATCTCCGGAGGTATTGCATTACTTATTGCAATGTTTACTGTCGGTTATCAGGCAGTTAAAGCTGCGCTTGCAAATCCCGTGAAAAGTTTGAAGTATGAATAAAAGAGGAAGTTATATCCCAAAATTATTTTAGAATTGCTCTTAGAAATATTATTAGGTTTAATTTTAATTGTTGGAACAGAGAGTTACTCTTTTCTATTGTTACATTCGATTATAAATTGGTCTTGGTATTAGTCTTATAATTTTTGCAATTAGTCCCCAGCGTTTTGTAACATAAACAATTTTCTTTTTCTTCTTAATTGCTTTATAAATTTGCCTTGTTGCTTTGTCCACAGATGCAACCCAAAATAATCCTTCTCCTTTAGCCATTTCAGTATCAACAAGCCCAGGTCTAATATCTGTAACAAAAATCTGTCCTTTTAGTTTTGTTGCTTTTTGTCTTAACCCTTCCAAATAGTTTATTTGATACGCTTTTGACGCATAGTAAGAAGGTGCTTGTCTGCTTCCACGAAGTCCTGCAATTGAACTTATGCCAACTAAATGTCCGGATTTTTGCTTTTCAAAGTAGTTAAAAACCCAGTCCGCTACACAAGTGAAACCTATTACATTCGTGTCTATAGTACGTTTTTCAACTTTAAAATCCAGAGTCTCATTCATGTCGCCGGTTCCCGAACAAATAACTGCCAAGTCAAGTCCACCGAGTTCGGCTGTTAATTCTTCTAATTTTTCGGCTACTTTTATTATGTCTGTTATGTCAAAAGTTTTGACATAATAAAAATTTGGATTTTCTGATTTCAATTCTTCGAGTAATTCGGTTCGTCTGCCTGTTATGCCTACTTTATAACTATTAACGACAAGTAATTTTGCAAGTCCTTTTCCAATTCCTGATGTCGCACCGATAATTATTGCTTTTTTCATTTTGATTGTCTGTGTATTATATGTGCAGATATTTTTTAAGGTTCAGTCATCCAGTTATAAATTATATCTTTTGAAAGTATAACAGTGATTTTCCGTGCGAACCATTTTCTATCAATACATATTGTTTATTTTGATGTTTCCAATTTTCATAAATTAAATCGCATCCTTTTTTGTCAACGATATTTGTTTTTCTCTTGAGTCTTTACTTATTAAAGAAGTTAGTTACAATTACCCATTTTAGCAACGGTTACTCACGAACTGGGATTTAGTTTTAGCATTGATTGATCAATCAAGAACATAATTTTTAGTTTCCATTTCGTTTTTAAATATTTTTATACTTGCAAATTCATTTTTTAGTTGAGTTGCTACTTCATTATATTCATTATACTCATCACGATGAATGTGCATTAATACAATATGTTTGGCATTTATATAGTTTTTTACCAAATCAATTCCTTTACAATTCGATTCCCAAATAAAACCCCTCCCTAAAAATGCAATATCTATATTTTCCTTATCAAGTCTAAAGTGTTCGTATTCTGCAATTCCATCCTCATTTGAGTCTCCGCTATGAAATATTTTTACTCCATCAATATTAAAAAGAAACCCAACATTCTGTACGTTTTGATGTCTGTTAATTTTTTCCCCGGTTACCGGATCATCTGTATAATATGGTCCGTGAGCTAATCGATAAACTCTAACTCCGATACCATTAATTGTTGTGTCTATGTAGGTAGTATAATCAGGTGTTATTTCAACTAAATTGTTTTTAACCTTTTCATAGTTTTCTTGTTTTTTCAGGGCATCAATAGTCTGTTTACACGAAATAGATTGACCTTTTGTGTTATTAATCAAATGTTCAATTGCAAATGGCGCATAGAAATGATCAACATGTGCATGAGTTGTTGCTATTAAATCTATATTCTTAAAATATTTTTCATTTTTTAAAATTGAATTCATTGTCTCTTCGTTTGGAATATCACAGAATCCGTAATCTTTATCCCCAAACAACGCATCAATTAATATTTTTTTATCGCCCACTTTTATTAAAAATCCTTCATTGGCTATATAGGCAACCTCAACGTTCCTTACTTTGTTTTCATTGTTATTTGAATAGCATATTTGGATTGCAATCAACATGACTATTAATACTGTAATCTTTTTCATAATTAATTCTTCCTTAAAACTCTACTATTTTTTTACATTTATAATACATAATGCTTTCTCATATTCTTGAACAAATTATTTGTTCTCAGAATTGTTCTGGAATAAAATTTTGAAACAACTCATGATGTTGCAACTATTCTTATTGTTTTAATTTAAGTTTTCTATTTCAGACTAAACGATTTCTCGCTTTCAATTCCATCGGTAAAATACTATTGTACACAAATTCATTTATGGGGGTTTTAATTCCGAATTTCTTTCCGAGTTTAACCACTGTTCCGTTTTGATAATTAATTTCGGATGGCTTTCCTTCCCAGACATCTCTTGTCAAAGAAGATGTGGAATTATAAGGATATGAATCAATCAACAAAACGGTTTTTTCGATAAAATCTGATTCTATTTTAGTTCCTATCTTTTGAGAAAGCTCGTAAATTTCATATAACAAATCAATCATCATACACCGGGTTTCAGGCAATTCCCTTAACTCTCCGTATGTAGTTCTTGTAACAGCAAGCAAACCGCTTACACAGATGGTTATAAATTTTTTCCATAAATCCGCATTAATATCTTCTGATAATTTTGCTTTTATTCCGGCAATATCAAAGATTTCTTTTATTTTATAAAGCCGTTCTGTCTTAATATTATTTATCTCCCCGAAAACAATTGAAGGTTCGATTCCAAAATGATTAATGATACCGGGAGATTCTATCTTGCTTATGATAAAACACAATCCGCCTATAATATTAGTTTCATTTAGATAACTTTTTAATTCATCTACTGCAGATACACCATTTTGCAAAGGAAGTACAATTGTATTTTCTTTTATTACCGGCTCTAATTTCAAAGCGACTTCCTTTAACTGCCAGGCTTTCAAGCAAATTAATATTAAACCTGAATCTTTTAATTCCTTAATATTACAGGTTGCATTCACCTTATCTATTTTAAAATCCTCTTTAATGCTTTTTACAGTTAACCCGTTTGTTTGCAGTGCTTTAAGATGTTCACCACGGGAAAAGAAAGTTACATCATAACCCGCTCTAGCAATCCTGCCTCCAAAGTAACCTCCAACTCCCCCGGCACCGATAATGGCAATTTTCATTTATTTGCTTACTTCTCGTATGTTTTTAAATCTATGATTTTTTAAAATCTTTTCTAAACATTTTCGCTAAATTTGAGATAGTCTTTTGTCTTTTCAATAATCTTAATATGAAGCAATTCATCTTTTCTTTCCTCCTGATCAAAATAATTCTTTATTCTATTCCAGAATTTCTCTGATTTAGTAAGAGTATCCATATTTTCCCATTTATTTATAAGTCAAATTTAAGGAATTATAAATTTGTTTTGTTACTCAAGTTGACCGCACTATTTGATAAACCGTTACGCCGGAGGCGCACAGGTAAAACGGTTGAAATACATATCATATTATTTCATTAACACCTCGATTAATCGAGGTGTTAATGAAACAAAATCCCAAATTGTTAACCGTTTCAATTTATCTTCTAAAGGAAGACGGTTTTAATTCTTTCCAATTTATAGGCGGTCAACTTGAGTTATTGATAGACTGCAAGGTTGTAATTTATATTATAAAATATCTCGCAACTTTTATTTTATATTCTCTATATTTATTGCCATGCAGCGCTTCCAAGAACAATTCTTCTTTCAATATCATTTTATGAATTGAAATAATTGATAATATTGAAAATATTATTACTATAACGTTCGGAATCAATAATATATATGCCATAAAAAGTACGATGTAAGAAAGGAAATACGGATTTCTTGATATTCCGTATATACCATTGGTAATCAATTCTGTCTTTTCTCCTTCTTTGATTCCGATCCTCCATGATTCTTTCATATCAATTAGAGCTAAACAAGCGATTAGAATATTTAATACTAATAAGCTGATACCTATATTTTTAAATAGTGGGTTAGATAAAAAACTAATAGGATAAAATAAGTTGTGCAGCTTTTCAAATATCAAAGAAAAAATTGTAACTGATATGGTTATGGAGAACAAGATTATTGAAACAATCGCTTCCTTATTTTTTCCTCGAATGCTAATCCTTAATTTATTTGAGAGAACAATACTTTTTATAAAAAATATTATTTCAAAAAGAATTATGTGTATTATAATTATTAAACTCATTTTTAATTTCTCCGAAATTCTAAAAATCTAATAGTGTCGCTAATTAGCAGTGTGCCATATATCATAAAAAAATAAATTCACTTCAGATTTTCATACTGTTGTAATATATCCTTCGAATACGGTTCTTTCCTCATTAACATTTTTCTTTCATTGCTATTTTCAATCCAACGGTATATCCATGAAAAACCATATTGTCCGGCATAATAGTCTTTACTTTTATACATAGTATCTTTTAGCGCTTCATCTAACGTAATAAAGTTGTACCCTTTATCTTTTAACCGGGTTATAAGTTTTTCAAAGCATGCAGAATTTAACCGGTTTGTATGACACAAAAATATATGGTTAATGTTTCTACCGAATAATTCTTTTGATAAATCTTCAAAATATTGAAATAGATCGGCGGTAAAGTCGATATATTTTTCTATGATTCTATCCGCTTCTTTTGTATTTCCTGATTTAATAAAATTACAGTACAGTGCGTCATAAACATAATCTATACTTTCAATAGTAAATGGAGTAATTGTATATCCTCTATGATCCAAAAAATCATAAATCTCCGCTCTGGAAATACTATCTTTTCCAGTACTGTTATAAGGGAAACGGAAATATTTAAGTTTTTTATTTGTCTTTTTAAGCAGCTCTTTTGTAATAGTTTCACCGCGGAGAATATCTTCTTCAAATAAAGATAATTCTGTCTTCGCATAATTTTGATGGCTATAGGTATGATTTCCAACTGTAACCAGGGGATTATTAATCCATTTATTATATTCAAGTAATTTTCTATCGGTGTCACCATTTTCACTGAATGATTTCTCAACAACAAATACAGTAACCGGTACACCATGTTTTGTAATAGAAGTTAACAAAGAATCACTAGCAACTTCTATTTTCTCTATATCAATATTGTTATATGCGCTGAATAAATCATCCATAGTAATTGCCACAGATTTTTCTTGAGCAAATAAAAATGTGTTTAATGTTATTACAACTAATAATGCAAAAATTGATTTCATTTTATTCCTTTTGCTGAGTATTAATAAGTCCAGTTGATTAATTCGTCCTTTTAAAGCCTAACATCCAGGCTGCAACCGCTCCGGATATTGTCATTGCAGTTACACTACATGCATAATCAACAAATACAGTTGTTTGTGAAAAAAAGTTGGATGAAGCATATAATCCAAAGTTAACGGAACCCCAAAATAGGAATGCGAGTATGAATCCATTCTTTAAACCCGAAGAAAAAGATGTAGCACCTGACCATTTAATTACAGTTGTTATTAGAAAACCCATTGCCAATGAGGTAACAACCATTGCCCACACAATTAGCTGTCCCGGTTGCCGGTGAAGTTGCTTCATAAATTCTTCCGATACGGCAGGATGCGAGTGATAGAAGTCTTTTAGAATAAATATATAAGCAACAGCATTAAGCAAAAGGTTTATTACTGTCGTAATTAAACCCGATATGAGAAATTTTTTATTCATCTTATATTTCCTTTAATTTTTATAAATATTTTTTCCACATGGAGTAGCGTTTGTACCTCATTAAGAACATCTGATACTTTTCAATTTATCTGTTGTAGCTTACGGCAACCCAAAGCAACTCAATAGACCTCATCCAAAAACAGTTTTCGCATCAACTTCTCTTAATCGAATAATGAATTATAGAATCATCATAAAATATCCACTTAGCAGTACAGAGTTTTGTACTACCCTTGCGTGTGATTTACTTAACAGTACAGCGCTTTCTCTAAGTAGTACAGCAGTCTATCTTAGTTGTACAGAGCTTTTTACTGTCTTCTTCTGTGATTCTCTTAATAGTACAGAAGCTCCTCTAAGTAGTACAAAGCATTTTGCGGTTATTCCATGTGATTTTCTTAACAGCACATTGCTTTCTCTAAGTAGTATAACGTTCTCTCTAAGTAGTACGGAGCTTTATACAACTGTTTTGTGTCATTTTCTTAACAGTATTGCACTTTTATTTATAAGTCTGGATACTTCTCCCGGTGGTACGATGTTTAAAACTATTTTCATATAATCGGTATTATGTAATTACTATTGAAGAACTATCATAATCATAATCGTAACCATAATCCTACTCATTTTTTAGCAGTTAATGCAGAAAAAGATTACTATTAAGACACTTGTTTCTTTCTTATATAAAATCAAGATATTTATTTATTTTTCAATAGATTTAAAGCATAGTCAAAAACAGGATCTTTTCCATTATTAATGCTATTTAAATTCCAGTTTACGATTACTTGCGGCGGAACACCTTTTGATTCAATAATACTTGTATCTGTATCATAGATTAATTGATCTGAAATCGAATAAATCGTACCATTTGATAAACTAAATTGTCTGCTATTACTTAAACCTCCACCGGTCGTATCGCCAATTGTAATGCAATTCTGTAACTTTGTCATACCAGCCGCAAAATCTCAGATGTACTAAAACATCCTCTTCCTGTTAATAAAATAATTGGGTTAGTAAATTGCCAATACCTCTACGTTTAGTATTATTTATCCTACTATTTTGACTATTCATATCTTATTCCTTATTTGTCTGAGATAAATTTTTGTTTCTCTTTTTTACAAATCAATTGAATTGACCATTTACCTGTTTGTGCTGATGGAGGTAGTCCACCGCCCGGGAATAGCCATTGTCCTGCCATTAAAAAATTTTTAAGTTTAGGAAGCTGCATATCCAAGGATTTCATCATATTTTCCTTTGAAGGCATAAATCCTTCGTAAGCGCCATCCTTTACTCCTGTATATCGAACATCGGTTTTAGGTGTTGCTACATCAATTACTTCAATATGTTTAGAAATACCCGGATATTCTAATTCCAAAAAGCCGGTTGCATCTTTTTCTATTTGAAGTTTTTCATTTTCATATTCATCTTCTTCTAAATTTTCCCAAAGTTTCCAAGGGCTGTCATAGCGCATAACAATAGATGTTTTTCCTTCTGGTGCCATAGTTGAGTCATACGAATAATTCATAAGGGCATCTCTAAAAACTTAGAATGATGTCATTGCGTGTGAGGAACGAACGAAGCAA
>JAUYAB010000105.1 GCA_030693705.1 Ignavibacteria bacterium
TTGACTGATTTTAGTTTTTTTAGAAAAGAACGACCTAAGTTTCTTTATTATAAATTACTTGAGTCGATACAGAAATTATTATTATTAGATTTATTTTCTCCCTATAATTCCCCACCAGGATTTTTGGGGAAACTCTAAAAAAAAATTCTCGAATGAAACATAAGCTCTTCCACCAAATGAATCTTATATTTTTTTCATTCATTGTTTCATAATTTTAAGGAAAGAAGTAAAAAGAAAAAGAGAAATTTTGTTGGTTTACTTCCAAAAGAATTTTTATTATTGAGGTGTTTCTATTTAATTTTACCTGCCTGCCGTAAGGCATGGCAAAAAACTAAAAAACAGGAGTCTTCTATGCCCATTTTAAAACCGTACAAAACTATCCCGGAACTCTACGAATTTTTAACTGAAGAATACGGGGTGAATATGGAGAGACCGATACTAAAGCATAAGGTCAACAATCAATGGGTAGGAATTTCTTACAATCAATTAAAAGAAGAAACCGAAAATTTAGCTTACGGACTTCAATCACTTGGAGTGAAAGCCGGAGATAAAGTTTCCATCGTTGCTGAAAATAGACCGGAGTGGGTTTATGCAGATATGGCAATCCTCGGTTTGGGTGCGGTTGATGTGCCTTTATATCCTTCGCTAACTTCAGATTCGATTGAATTTATTCTAAACAATTCAGAGTCGTTAGGAGTGATTGTTTCCAATAAATTTCAGCTAAATAAAATTTTGAAGATCCGAAATAATTGCCGCTCGCTGAAATTTATTATTGTGATGAACGAAAAAGATTCTCCGAACGAAAACAACATTTATTCTTTAAAATCAATTCAAGAACGAGGAGCGGAAGCCAAAAAACAAAATCCACATTTCTTTAAAGAGCAGAGGATGCGCATAAAAGAAAATGATATCTGCACGATTATTTATACCTCCGGAACAACCGGTGAACCCAAAGGAGTTCTTCTCACCCATAAAAATATTGTCGCAAATGTTCTCGATGCTTTAAAAGCTTTTCCAATTGGACCAGATGATATTTTTCTCTCATTCTTACCGCTTTGCCATATTTTTGAGAGGATGGCAGGTTATTACACGGCATTCTCTTCCGGTGCAATGATCTGTTACGCTACCAGCATTGAATCTGTTGCCGGTGACTTACTTGAAATTCATCCGACAATTGTCACTAGTGTACCGCGGTTGTTTGAAAGAATTTATTCAAAAGTAATCAAGAATGTCGAAAGCCAACCGGCGAAAAAGCAAAAAATATTTAATTGGGCGCTTGGCATCGGAAAGAAATACCACGCCGCACAAAAAGCCGGTAACCTTCCGATTGGATTAACGCTTCAACATAAAATAGCCGATACATTAGTTTTTAAAAAAATCAGAGAAAAAACCGGTGGGAAACTTCGCTTCTTTATTTCCGGCGGTGCAGCGCTCGCGCGGGAACTTGGCGAATTTTTTGAAGCAGTTGGAATTCTTATCATTGAAGGTTATGGATTAACGGAATCATCACCCGTTATTGCAGCAAACCGTGTTGATAATTATAAATTCGGAACTGTCGGGAAACCTTTCCCTTCCGTCGAAGTGAAAATTGCCAGCGACGGCGAAATCCTTGCCCGCGGCGCTTCCATCATGCAAGGATATTATAAGAACAAAAAAGAGACAGATGAATCCATCAAAGACGGCTGGCTGCACACCGGTGATATCGGCGTTTTTGATGCCGAAGGTTTTTTAATGATTACCGACAGAAAGAAACATCTCTTTAAAACATCAGGCGGAAAATATATTGCACCTACGCCAATCGAAAATCTCTTTCTTGCAAGCAAGTATATCGACCAATTTGTACTTATCGGAGATAGAAGAATGTTTTTATCGGCACTCATCGTTCCTGATTTTGAAGCACTAAAAGAATATGCCGACAGCCATGATATTCCATACAAAACCAATAATGATTTAGTCGACGTGAAAGAGATTTATGATTTGATGGATGATGAACTTGGTAAATTTCAGAAAAATTTAGCCAACTTTGAACGCATCAGAAAGTTTGCACTACTTGATACGCCGTTCAGTTTAGAGACCGGTGAACTTACTCCAACTCTAAAATTAAAACGAAAAGTAATTGAAGATCGGTATAAAAATTTAATTGAAGGAATGTATCAAGGATTATAATTGTCTCTGAAGTGAAAGGCGGTTTTGAATTTTCCAAAACCGCCTTTTAATTTCTACTTCTCCGCTTTAGAGTGTTCAATTCCCTTTACCATATGAACTAAATCAAGTTCAACTTCTTCTTCAGTGAAGAACGGTTCACCGTACTTTTTCCCAATTTTAAATCCGTAGAATTCAGCCCGCGCCTCAATATACTTAATAAATTCGGGCGAACTGATATACGTCTCCGGTTCTTTACTTCTCGGATTAAAAAATTGTGTAGCATACGCCTTGACAGCTTTCATCTTCGTTTCAAAAGTTTCACCGATGTCAACGATAAAGCTGGGTTCAAAGGTGTAAGTCTGCATATAATAGAAAAGTTTTTTGGGGCGATAGGCGTCCTGGGCTTTTTCTTTATCGACTGTTTTCGTTTTTAATACACCGGAAAAAAAGTAAGCTTGCTTAACTAATTCGCTGGCATGCATATGATCGGGGTGACGATCATTTTTAAACGGAGCAAAAATAATTTTCGGTTTGAATTTACGTATCGCCCGAATTACTTTTGTCAGATTTTCCTTCGAAACTGAAACGTCACCATCCGGAATATTCAGATTTTCTCTATTTGCAATTTTAAGCGCTATTGCAGCACGAAAAGCTTCTTTTTGGCGTGTTTCTGATGTTCCCCTTGTTCCCATTTCCCCTTTTGTAAAATCAATAAGCCCAACTTTAAGTCCGTGTGAAGTTAATTTTGCAATTGTACCGCCCATTGAAAGTTCAGCATCATCGGGATGAGCTCCAAAAACAAGTGCGTCAAGATTCATTTTTCACTCCCTGGTTTCAATTGACATAAAAAGAATTAATTGTGTAACTAATTATACTACATTCCTAAATTTTTCAAAACAGTTCACCTCGATTTTCTCTTGTCTTTCAATTAGAAAAGACATAATTGTATAGATAATTCTACATCTCTTAAAATTTTTAAGCTCAATTGGCTTTAATTATGTGGATTTTTTCTGGCGTTGAATTTGCTAAGTAAGAAGTAAAGCAACAAAAGGTGAAGCCATGAAAAATATATCAATAATCGCAGTCTTATTATTCCTTTCATTTGGAATCGCTTCGTGTGATGAAAATAACATGAATGATTACTATGATAATGTTCCTCCAAATCCTCCAACCGGTGTTCAGGTCTTAAACGGAGACAACCGTGTTGATCTTTCATGGAATAATAATCGTGAGAGAGATATTGCAGGTTACAATGTTTATTACAGCACTTCGTATGACGGGAAATATAAATTGATCGGTTCAACCGCTGATAATTATTACATTGATGACGGCGCCACAAACGGTGTATTAAACTATTATGCCGTTACTGCTTATGATTATAATAATAATGAAAGCGAACTGAGTCCCGATGTAGCTTACGCAACTCCAAGACCTGAAGGATTTAACCAAAGTATTTTTGACTATAATAGATTCCCGGATAATTCCGGCTATAGTTTTACAACGTATTCCACTGTAGCATTTGACGACACAATCAATACGGTTGATTTCTTTTTTGATATTTTTGAGGGAACGCCTTACCTGGATGTTTATAATGATACCGATATTAAAGATATGGGCGCAACAACAGATATTTATGATATTGCATTTGCTCCTGAGAGCGGATGGGCTCCAGATCATTATGCAGTTGCTATCGAAGGACACACGTATGTTATTTGGACATTTGATAATCATTTTGCAAAAGTTCGGGTAAAAACAATTACCCGGGATCGAATAGTATTTGATTGGGCATTCCAGTTAGTCAAGGGAAATCCGCAGCTAAAAGTATCAGGTGAAAAACACAAAAGAGGAAAATTAGAAATGCCGGTCAGAAACCGTTAATAATTTCTCTAAAAAATAACCGATTTCTATTTGTGAAATGTCAATCTTAATCAGTTAAAGATTGACATTTCTTTTTTGTTTCAGTCCATTTGTTTTTAGTATAAGTCTTTAAGAATGATTAATTTTCCCGAAAGTAATGAAGAAATTTTTTATCCATATTAAGATTCTCCTTCTGATGCTGACATTCGTGGCACCGAATGTGACTGCTGCAATGCCGGAACAAGAAGAGCAAAATCAGAAAAAAGAACCGCAGATATTTTCCGATATTGAACAGACATTTTCTTCGGGAAATATTTCCTTGATCTCTGCGTATTTCCCTTCTCAAATATATTTGAGTCTCTCAAATGGGGTAAACGGTTTCTACAGCAGCAATCAAGCCTATT
This sequence comes from Ignavibacteria bacterium, assembly GCA_030693705.1. Classification (GTDB taxonomy): domain Bacteria; phylum Bacteroidota; class Ignavibacteria; order Ignavibacteriales; family Ignavibacteriaceae; genus UBA1563. The sequence goes on from JAUYAB010000105.1 coordinate 4,407, forward strand.
ATATTTTACAAGATTTCTTTCAGATTTATCAGCCGATAAATTTCAAATTCACACAGCGCAGCTATTCAGAAAATGGATTTGCTACGGGCATTTTTACTTTTGAAAACAGAAATAAGAAGGGAACTGCGCAAGTTTTCATTTCGGTAGAATTTTCGGGAGCCAAGTGGAAAATTTCCCTTATTACTATAAAATAGTAAGAGATAAAATATCGGCGTATTTACAAGGGGAAAAGAAATTATATGTTTTCCTTGCCTCAATTTTCTTTGTTGTAATCTTTATCGGGTTCATCAGTCCTTCTCTTCTGCAAAATAAAAAAGCGAATTGGAATCAAGAACTTCAAGAAAAATTATCAGAAATTCGAAAAGCATCACTGTCAATCTTCGATGAAAGACAATTAAAAGTCTTAAATACCGCAAACGAGCTTATAAGTTTTGCCGAAAAAAATAAAGATTTAACTTTTTCTTCCTTTGAAGCGGCATTGAATGAGGATGAAAATTTTGGGCAATACCAAATTTATATTTTCGATTCAACAAAAACCGAAGCTGCTTCGAATGTACAAACCGGTATTGGTGGGAAAGATGTTTGGGATAATAATGTTAAACTTAAAACTACTTTTTTTCGTTCGACTCCCCTTTTATCTCTTCTATGTTATGCCGATAAACTTCAAATTGAGGGAAGAACATATTCTTTTATTATCGCAACGATTTTTGAAACAGATTATATTACAAAAGATGTAATTCCGGACAATAATTTTTCTTCCGAATTAGTGAACAGGTTTGATTCTGAGGTGGACGTTTTTTACACACCGGCGAAAGCCAAATCGCTGGATGGGCGATATTATTCTTTTGAGATACCGAACAACCATAGTCAAAAAATTGGTCTAATCACCGTTGCAAAACCAACCTTAAAAGCTGAGTTAAAAACCTTTAAAGAAGATACCGGCAAAACACAATCTCTTTTTATCGTAGCCGGGATTATTTTGTTGGGCATTATACTCCGTAATGAAACAAAACAACTTAAAAAGAAATGGGTTAAGCCAATTCTCGAAATTCTCTTCTTAGTTTTTTTACGTTGGATGCTCTTCGCATTGAAATTTCCGATAGACTATTTCCCGGAAGAATTAACAAATCCAAATTACTTTTCTTCTGCATTTGCGGGAGGAATCGTAAAGTCTCCGATGGAGTTTTTGCTAACCGCACTTTTTTTCTGTTTAATAGTTTTTTACATAAAGAATTATTCTAAAAACCAGATCGAGAATATTTTCGAAACAAAGTTAAAAAACGGTGTTTTACGAATTGGAATCGCACTCATTTCGATTTTCACATTGCTCCTTTCGATTCGCGGAATTGCCGCTGCCGTTAAAAGCGTTGTATTCGATTCTTCTCTTAGATATTTTGACACCGCCGACCTCATCCCCGGTATTCCACATTTGGTAATGCACATTGCAATATTTTTAGTTACGCTTTCGGCAATCGTGCTAATTCAAATACTACTAAAAATAATTTATTTATCTCTTCCTAAAACGTTTTCGGAGATGAAGAAAATAATTATACCATTCTTAATTATTCCTCTTTTTGCGGTTATTTTTGTTCTGGTTCAAAAACAACCGCTGGTAAGTCTCATCTTATTTTTGTTCGCCATAATTCTCACACTGATTGTTTTTTTTATCACTGAAATCAGAGAGACAAAAGTTCTGAAATATCTACTCGTAATTTCTTTTGCATCTTCACTGCTAACGATCAGTTTAATGAATTTTTTCAATACTGAACTTGAGAAAGAGGAAATTAAAAGAACGGCAATTTTTCTTTCACGCTCTCAGGAAAGTTATTTAAACTTCTTATTGAACGAATCACTTACCAAGATCATCCGGCAGCCAAAGATGACCGACCTTTATCTTTCTCCTGCGACAAATTATTCTTCCCTATCGTTGGCTTTATGGTTGCAAAGTTCCCTGCGTGATGAAAAAGTAATTTCTTCCATCACTTTGCTTGACAACCGAAAAAAAATACTCGGATATTTTTCATGTGGTGTACCGGGAGAACAGCTTGTTCCCCAAATTGCACAAGCTACAATTACAAAGGACTTGCAGATTTTTGATATTTCAGATAAAACTAAACAGTGGCAAAAAATATTATGTGGAATCATTCCGATCACCGATAGAAACAAGATTGTCGGATATGCCGCTTCAACCGTGATTTTTACGGTTAAAAATGCTCTAAATGTTAATTCAACCGCCGCGTTGTTTCAACAACCTGAACTTAATCTTCGCACCTTAAGTGAGAAAAATTTTAATGTTTTTTTGTTGGCAGAAGATAAGATCTATACGATCAGTGGAAATGTATTGCCCTCTCCGGAAGATGCTTCCAAATTATATTCATATCTCTCCCATGCGAAGGAAGGGTGGATAAAATATGAAGGAGCTTCCGAAAATTTATTGGGTTTTGGTATTCAGCGGATCAATGCCGGTTCCCATCCATATTTAATCGTAGCGCAAAAGGAGACGGCATTTTCGTTTAGTCTTTTCAACTTTTTCAAATTGTTCATTGTGCATTCAACTTTTTTGCTCTCGGTGTTACTTGTTTTTTTCATCGCCCGAATAAAAGGAAGATTTCGTTTAACGTTCCGGTCGCAGTTGTTGTTTGCTTTTTTACTAATAGCTGTCCTTCCCATTATTGCACTTGCGGTTTACAATAAAAACAGTATTGAACAAAAAAATATAACCTTAATTCATAACTCGTTAAAAGAAAAAGCGAACTTAGCCGAGAATTATTTTAAAACGCAAATTTCAAACAACGATCGCAAAGAATTGCGGAAATTATTTGAAGGGTCGAATAAAAATCTTCTCCTCTCCTTTTCGGTATTTGATAATTCACAGTTGATTTACAGTTCGCAGCAAAATCTTTATGATGCCGCTCTCCTAAGTAAAAACATTTCATCTTTACTGGTAATGAAGAAAGATCAGCCGGGTAACGGTTATTTTATAAAGCATTTTATCGGCAGCCGTGAAGTTATTTCATGTTTTCGAACGATCACATTGAATGATCAAGAACTGCTTCTGGAGGTTAACGATTATTTTAATCAAATTCCGGTTGCGCTCAATTTTGTAGAAGTAAACGTCTTTTTGTTTGGAGTCTATTCACTTGCAATCGTATTAATAATTATTGTTAGTTCTTTGCTTGCCGATCAAATTTCTTTGCCGATAAGAAAACTTACACGCGCTACACGCGCCGTTGCACATGGTGATCTTAATGTGATGCTCAATGATAATTCGATGGGTGAAATGAAGGAATTAATAAGCGGCTTCAATATTATGACTGAAGAGCTTCGCAAAAATCAACAGGAACTTGCAGAACTTGAACGTGAGCAAGCATGGAAAGAAATGGCGAGACAGGTTGCGCATGAAATTAAAAATCCTTTAACACCAATGAAACTGACTCTTCAGCAATTGGTAGCAATGTACAGGGCGAAATCAAAAAACTTTGACTCTCTCTTTGAAAAAGTTTCTGAAACAATTTTAGCGCAAATTGAAACACTCAGCCAGATCGCTTCTGAGTTTTCTTCTTTCGCGAAAATGCCTTCACTTAATGTTACTGAAATTGATTTGAAAAAATCACTCAGTGAAATCATATTGCTTTTTAATGACGAAAATATTTCGATCAGGCTGGACTATAATGCAAAGACTTTGTGTTTGATGGGAGATGTATCTCAACTTAAAAGAATGTTTATCAATCTCATTAGAAATTCAATTCAAGCTAATGCCGATGCGGTAACATTTACAGTTGATGAGGATGAAAAGTACTTGTTCATAAACGTTTCCGATAACGGCAAAGGAATTCCCGATAAGTTTCTTAACAAAATTTTCTCAATAAATTTTACAACCAAGTCAACCGGAATGGGTTTGGGCTTGAAGTTAGCAAAAAAATTTGTTGAAAGTGTAAACGGTGATATTTCAGTAAAAGAGTCATCAACTTCCGGCACTACCTTCTTAATACGATTTTTGAAAGAAACGCGAACGAACGATGACGCTTTATAATTTAACAGAAGATCAAAAAAATGCGCTTGAGATTAAGAAGCATGTTACGTTAACAGCAAACGCCGGATCCGGAAAAACTTTTGTTTTAACTCAGCGCTTTCTTGAGATTCTTCTAAAAACAAACACCTCATTAAAGCAAATTGCCGCCATTACGTTTACGGATAAAGCAGCCGGGGAATTGTACACCAAAATATCCAGGAGCATTTTGGAGGCTTCGTTAAAAGCCGAAACCCGGAGTGATCGTTTAAAATATGAGCAGCTTCGAAAACAATTGGTATCTGCAAACATTTCAACCATCCATTCTTTCTGCACACAAATTTTACGTGAGTTCCCGATCGAAGCCGGGATCGATGCGAATTTTTCTCCGATTGATTCATCGCTTTCAAAGGAATTGATTAATCTTTCAATGAATGAAGCACTAAGAATTTTTGAAAAAAGTGAGGAGAAAAATGTTGTTCTTAAATGGCTCATCAGAATTTTTGGTTCTATACAAAGTTTAGCTGCGCAACTTGAACAAGCGATAAACCACCGTAACTCAGTAATTGAATTATCTAAAAATATATATAATAAAAAGCCAGGTGATATCGCTCAATTTCTTGATGCGAAAATTGAATCCTATATCTCCAAAATCTTTCTCGCTCAAGTTGATCAGATACTTTTCCATGTTGACCGAATAAATTCATTCGCATTAAAAAATGATTCCACCATCGCTGAAGACATAAGTGAAATGCTTCAGCAAATAAATGGTAAGGCTGCCGCGCTCGATGTTTTTAAAATACTAATCTTGATAAAAAACAATATTTTAACTAGTGGATTGACGGTTCGAAAGGACGGTTATTTGGGAAGAAAAGTGCCGGTAGAATTGCTCGATGATATTATATCGGTAGAAAAATACTTTACACCACTTTCAGAATTTGAAAATTTTTCTACCGATCCAATACTCCACGAACAACTTGCTGTTTTCGGTAAAAACTTTCTCATACTGTTCAATTCTGTTTTAGAGATTTATGAGAACAAAAAATATGAATTGGGTTATCTCGATTTCGAGGACATTCTTATCAAAACAAAAAATGTTCTTGAACTTCCGGAGGTTAGGCAGAAGCTTTCGCAAAAGTATCGTTATTTGATGGTAGATGAATACCAGGACACAAATGAAATTCAATATGAAATCTTTCTCCCTATATTGGAAAGATTAAAAACGGGAAATCTTTTTGTAGTTGGTGATGAGAAACAGAGTATCTACAAATTTCGTGATGCCGAACTTTCAGTCTTTACAAAAACGAAAAATGACATCAACGCTGAGGAGGGATTAAGTTTAATTCTTCCGGCAAGTTTTCGGATGTCACCGATGCTGTGTGCATTTACAAATCATCTTTTTCGAAATTTATTTGCTGATGCAAATCCCATTTTTAATGAAGTTTCACACACCGATTTAATCTGTGCAAAAAAAGAAGAACTTGACGCTTCTATTGAAATTTTACTAGCTGAAGAAAAGAAAGATGAGAATTCGAATTCTGAATCAGAATTAGTTGCAAAAAAAATTGTATCTCTCATTTCCAGTGACAAATCAGAAGTTAAACTTGGCGACATAGCAATCCTTTGCAGAAAACGGAGCTCATTCGGTACACTTGAAAAAACTTTTTCGAGATTCAATTTGCCATATATTATTTGGGAAGGAAAAGGATTTTATCAGCAACAAATAATTTTTGATTTTTACAACTACATCTCTTTTTTAGCGAACACTTCTGATGAGACTGCGTTAATAGGAATTTTGCGATCTCCATTTTTCTTTCTTTCAGATTCAGAAATTTTGGAGATCAGTTTAAAACGTGAAGATAACTTCTGGGATAAATTAATTTTATCTGCAAAAAATGATGAGAATCTTTCCGCACTTGTTTCGCTTCTCTTAAAACATAAAAACGCAATGCAATCATCTGATTTGGTTACTTTACTTCGCACCATTAGCGAAGAGACAAATTATCTTTCGGTAATCGCAGCAAGAGAGCAGGGACAAAAGGAACTTGCAAATTTTGAAAAGCTTATTCAAGTCACCCGAAACTTTTTTAAGCAGGGATTCCGAAATGTTTTTGATTATCTCAACTATTTGAAAGAAGCAATAGCCGATGTTGCCGAAGAAGGACAAGCTCAAGTTTCGCTGGACGAAAACGCAATAAAAATAATGACTGTGCACCAAGCGAAAGGCTTGGAATTTATGGCGGTTTTTATTTTTGATTGTAACAAAGAAGGAGCCTCCGGTAAGCTTATTGCAAAAGCCCTTGAAGTAAATAAAGAATTTGGACTGATGGCAAAACTTCCGGTAGAAAACAATTTTTCTGGGAAGTATGTTACTCCTCCGATTGTTGACCTTCACAATTTTCTTGAGGCAAAAAAAGAAGTCGCAGAATTGAAACGCCTCTTTTATGTAGCAATTACGCGTGCAAAAAATTATCTCTATTTTTCCGCCACGATCAAACCAAAGGTAAAATTTCGTCAAAAAAGCTTTCTTTCTCTTTTAAGTCAAGGATTAAATTCTGAGTTGACAGCAACTCAGATTACCAAAGAAATTGAATTGGTTTTTCTGGAGCAAAATGAAAATCGGGAAATAAAAGTTGCTAAACCGGTAGAGTTTGATGTCAAGATTGTGAAGGAATTTTTTCTTGCGGAATATTTCAAAAGAGAAAAAAAATCTTCAACGGGAAACTATAATGTCAATCTTACAAAAATCATTGATGTTCAAAAAGAGGAAATTGTTTCGGCATCAAAAGTTGCGATATACAATCAGTGTCCGACAAAATATCAACTGACTTATGAATATGGGTACAATGAATTATATGATAATTATAAAAAATATCAATTTCAGAATCATCAACCGAAATCCAATTACGAATTTGAAACTTTAGAACCTAATGATACTCTTCAGCCGACAGCGACAAAGGATAATTACTCAGCTAATGTTATTTCTGCAGAAACGAAGGGGAAACTGGTTCATTCTATTTTGGAAAAAGATTTACCCGTTGATGGAATTGAACCATTTCTTCAAAAATATTTCAGCACTCAAAAGTTAGAACAGTCTCAAGAGCTGATCAAGAATTTTCAAACAATGTTAATTATTGAACTGACGAATTTTTATTCTTCTGAAACCTACATGAAGTTAAAACAACAAAACGATTATAAAAATGAGTTTCAAGTTTACCAAAAGGAAAAAGATTTTTATCTTTTTGGAATAATAGACAAAGTGATTTTTTCTGATCAAGCCATAACCATTGTTGATTACAAAACCGACAATGTTTCGGTGGAAGAGCTTAAAGGTCGGGCACAAGATTATTTTCTGCAATTAACTTTTTATGCGTTCATTCTGAAAAAATTATTCCCGGAGAAAGAAAAGATTTCACTTCAGATTATTTTTACAAAATTTCCAGATGAATTATTTACTCATCAGGTCACTGATAGTGAACTTATCCAACTTGAGTCGTTTGTAATTGAAATGACAGACAAAATAAGAAAGAAAGAATTCTCAAGATCGCTTCATCATTGTAAGCAATGCCATTTCGCCGATAACCGGAATAGTTGTATTTTTTAGATAAAATAAAGTGAAATTAATTAAACGATACTCTGAGGTTTTATGAAATTTTTTTACATCATAGCTGTCTCCCTTTTGTTCTATGCCGGTTGCTCATCAAAACCGGATATTTATTACGAAACGCCGCGTGAATTAGTAGACGAAGTTTCAAAAATAAAATTTATTCAGATTTATTCTCCTTACTTAAAAAACATTACTTTTTTCATCGATCCCGGTCATGGCGGTGAAGACCGTAAAAATAAAGGATCAAAAGGGCTTGCTATTGAAGCGGATGTAAATCTCCGAGTTGGACTTGCTCTTAGAAGTTTCATTGAGTTGAGCGGTGCAAAAGTAATTATGTCCCGAGATAAGGATACCACAATCGCCTTAAAAGATAGATCTCTGTTGGCAAATAATAGTGGAGCTGATATTTTTATAAGCATCCACAGTAATGCACCGGGGCAAGAGGGAGATAATTCTACAAATTTCACTTCAACTTATTATCACGCTACTGAATCTGATTATGAGTACGAGCCGATGGAAAGAGATCTGGCGAAATATATTCAACGTGACTTATCCTACGCCATGAGAAATTCCGGTGGGCCCGGCTCGTTTGACGGGACGTATTCAGACTATCATATTTATCCCAAACAAGGATTTTCCGTTCTTCGGTTAACGACCATTCCTTCCGTTTTAATTGAAGCGGGTTTCCATACAAGTTCTTGGGAGGAACCACGCTTAGCTTCTGAAGATTTTAACAGAGTTGAAGCCTGGGGCATATTTAAAGGGCTCTGTCGTTACTTCAAAGCGGGAATTCCGAAAATAACCTTCACTGACCAAACCACTAAAGGGAAAAAACAATTGGTGACATACTCCATTTTTGATTCGGTTTCTATCGATCTGAAATCCATAAAAGTTTTTGTGGATTCTACTGAAACAAGCGAGTATACTTTTAACGAAAAAGAAAAATCCATTACGATAGAACTGCCGAAATTTATAAACGAAGAAAAATCGATTAGAATTATTGCTGCCAATAAAAACGGAAATTTCTCTTTTCCATTTACCGATATTGTAACTGATAAATTACCAAGATAAAAGGGTTCAACTATGCTTAATTACGTCTGGATAGGGTTAATCTTTTTCGGTTTGGCTGCGGCTATTTCAACAGATATTTCGGAACAAGCATCCAACAAATATCAAAAGGGAAATCCGCTTAATGCAGAATTGCGAATTGAGGATTCTACTACCGGGACAAGTTCACTTCAAAACAAAAATGTTATTGTGCAAATACAAGAGACAGATTTTTCTTCTTTTTATAATGAAAAAGTAAAAGGAACTGTCTCTTTTGAAACACAGTTAAGCGCAAAAAACAAAAATGGATTTTATCAAGTGTTATTTTTAACAAATGATTCTTCCCCTTCCATTTGGAAAAAGATGGCTAAAGTAAATGGGAAAGAAAATGATCTTACCGCTAAAATTAAAATTGCTAAACAACTTTCGCCCAATGTTTATCAGTGTCAAATTGTTCTTGAGGAAATCTCTATTGTTAAAATAAAAGAAGTAACAACTTCTGTTCTTGATTACGCAGAAACCGCAGTCAAAATCGCTCTTGGGTTGATCGGAATTATGGCGTTGTGGCTCGGAATAATGAAGATTGCGGAAGAGTCCGGTCTTATAAATCATTTGGCGCGAGGACTAAAACCAATTACAAAATTGCTTTTCCCGGAAATTCCGGGAGATCATCCGGCGATTGGGGCGATGATCATGAATATTTCGGCAAACTTTCTGGGATTGGGAAATGCTGCGACTCCTTTCGGACTAAAGGCAATGGAAGAATTGGATAAATTGAATCCGGAAAAAGGAACTGCAACTAACGCGATGTGTACTTTCCTTGCTATTAACACAGCGGGAATGACACTCATCCCGGCAACCGCGATAGCTCTTCGTGCATCAGCAGGCAGCGCAGAACCGGCAATAATAATTGGAACTTCACTTGTCGGTTCAACATGTGCAACGATCGTGGGAATTAGTGCTGCAAAAATATTGGAGAAATTTCCGATCAATTCGAAAGAATTTTTTTCATGGTTAAAAGGAAACAGCAAATTCTTTTTAATCTTCGGTTCAATATTGTTGGTTGCAATATTTGCGCTAACTACAAATATTCTTTCCCCGGTAAAAAATATTTTTTCTTTCGTAACTCCAGAAGCATTTAAGAATTTCATACAGTTTGTATCTGCGGTAGCAATTCCGACGATCATAGCCGTTTTTCTTTTATTCGGATTTATCAAAAAAGTTAAAGTCTATGAGGTTTTTGTTGAAGGAGCAAAAGAGGGATTTAATGTTGCAATAAGAATCATTCCTTATTTAGTGGCAATGCTGATGGCAATCGGAATTTTTCGTGCCGGTGGTGCAATGGAATGGTTAATTTTTGCGCTGCGTCCGGTTACTTCTTTAATTGGTTTGCCTCCTGAAGTTTTACCGATGGCTATTATGCGTCCCCTTTCCGGTAGCGGTTCTCTTGGCATTATGGCAGAAACGATGGCGGTTCATGGACCGGATTCATTTATCGGAATTTTAACTTCCACTTTTTTCGGCAGTTCCGAAACTACTTTTTATGTGTTAGCAGTTTACTTTGGTGCAGTTAATATTAAAAGAACCCGTCATGCTTTAGCAGCAGGACTTTTAGCAGATATAGCCGGAGTTTTAGGAGCGTTGTTTATTGTAAAACTATTATTCGGATGAGAAAAGGGATTTGAAAAGGAGATAATAAAGGGATGTTTTTCAACATCCCTTTTTAATTTATTCGAGAAATAACTTTTAGATTATTTTCCTAAAACTTTGAATTCAATTCTTCTATTCAATGATCTACCTTCAGCAGTTTTATTGTCTGATACAGGGTTGGAAGAACCAAAACCTACAGTTGTTAGTCTTGATGCTGGGACACCTTTTGCAACTAAAAATCTTTTAACTGTTTCAGCTCTTTGTTCAGATAATTTTTGGTTGAATGAATCAGAACCGATGTTGTCTGTATGTCCTTGAATTTCAACTTTCATTTCAGGATTAGAAAGAAGTAATTGAACAGCATTGACTAAAATGGGATATGATTCGGGGGTTAAAGAGGATTTTGCAAATTCGAAATTGACACCGATCAAAAACATATTTCCGGAAGTGATAATTCTTTCTTGAACTGTGCCGCAATTCTTTTTTACAAGCTCTTCAATTTTGTTGTAATCAACATTAACCGATGTTGGAGTGGCAGCATATTTTTTAACAATTTCTTCAATTTTGGCATAATCGAATTTACTCAAACCGGCATCGTCATCACACATAGTTGAGTATGTACCAGGTTCAAAATAATAGAGAAATCCTAAAGATAAGGACGTATAAGAATCAAGAGGACCGCCTAACCAACCGCCGCTGCCCGGCGCTATTGTTCCGTCAAATTTATCCGTAGATATCGTATGCTGTCCTAATTCAACAGTTGCGTACCATCTATAATCAAGTTTCATTCTACCACCAAAGAAAATATCTGCTGAAAGTTCACCAAACTTAGAACCATCTAAACCAGGGGTGCCACTCCCATTATTTGTGTAGTAAAGTACGGAACCTCCAACACCGAAATAGGGGCTGAAAGTCATGCACGGAGCCATGGTATAGACACCGCTTAATCCAAATTTTATTGTGTTGTTTGTAAACTTAGAATTTACTGGAAAATTAACTCCGGTAAATTTTAGATAATCGATACTAACCCTCGCTGCTGTCATTTCGTTTAGATTTTTTTCAAGGAACAAACGCCCGCCAAAGTTCAAATTATCTGCGGTAATATCGCTAAAAAGTCTTGGTGAAACGGCACCAAATCCCACCGACCACCCATCTTTGGAAATTTGAGCGTTGGTCAAGAAACATGAGAATGTAAGAACCATCAAAACAAAGAATAAATTTTTCATAATAATTTCCCTAGATTTGTTAAACTAACTCTTGGTGTTGTTATGTCCAGAGTAGAAGTGATTACAACTTTGATATATAAGTTTTTGTTATTTACTTGATAGAAACATACATTTATATTGTACCTATATAAATCGGTCAAAGGGATGAAAAAGGAACTACATCTTTAGAATGAGATATTCGTCAGGGAAGTTAAACTTGGGCTGGAAATAAATTATTGCTATCTAGAAATAAGATTTATTTGAATAGTAAATGTGATATAGGTTCATCAACCTAATTCTTACATCGGAATGTTGGTTTATGGTTCTGTATCTCGTAAATTTATTGCTGGATAATGAGAAGAATATTTTTGATGTGCATAGAAAAAGGGATGTTTTTCAACATCCCTTTTTAATTTATTCGAGGAATAACTTTTAGATTATTTTCCTAAAACTTTGAATTCGATTCTTCTATTTAATGATCTTCCTTCAGCAGTTTTAATGTCTGCTACTGGATTAGAAGAACCAACACCTACTGTTGAAAGTCTTGAAGTTGCTATACCTTTTGCAACTAAAAATCTCTTAACGGTTTCAGCTCTCTGTTCAGATAATTTTTTGTTGAACGAGTCTGAACCGATATTGTCCGTATGTCCTTGAATTTCAACCTTCATATCAGGATTTGAAAGAAGCACTTGAACTGCATTAACAAGTACAGGATATGATTCAGGTGTTAAGGAAGATTTTCCAAATTCAAAATTAACACCAACTAAAACCCAATTACCGGAAGTAACAACTCTTTCTTTTGTTGTAGAAGTACCGCAGTTCTTTTTAACAATATCTTCAATTTTGTTGTAATCAACATCAATAGTTGTTGGAGTAGCTGCATATTTTTTAACAATTTCTTCAATTTTTGCATAATCGAATTTACTTAAGCCGGCTTCGTCATCACACATTGTTGAGTATTCACCCGGCTCAAAATAGTAAAGAAATCCTAAAGACAACGATGTATAAGAATCGAGAGGACCGCCAAAGAAACCGCCGCTGCCCGGTGCGATTGTTCCATCAAATTTATCAGTAGAAGCAGTATGTTGTCCCAATTCAACAGTTGTGTACCACCTATCATCAAGCAACATTCTACCACCAAAGAAAATATCTGCGGTAAGTTCACCAAAATAAGATTTGTTTGAAACATTACCGGCATTTTTCAATGTATAATAAAGGATTGAACCTCCAACACCGAAATAAGGACTGAAAGTCATACATGGAGCCATAGTATAGACCCCGCTCAATCCAAGTTTAATTGTGTTGTTTGTAAATTTTGAGGATACTGCTGGTAATATATTTTTTCCGGTGAACATCAGATAATCCGCACTAACTCTGACAACAGTCATTTCGTTTAGATTTTTTTGAACAAACAAACGTCCACCAAAGTTTAGATCTTCTGCGGTAACGTCACTAAAAAGTCTTGGTGAAACCGCACCAAACCCTACCGACCATCCATCTTTGGAAATTTGAGCGTTGGTTAAGGAATATGAAAGTGCAATAACCATCAAAATGAAGAATAATTTTTTCATAATATAACCTCGAACATTGTTAAGTAAATAAAAAGTCATGCGTTAAGTTAATAATCTTAAAAAGTACTTTATCTAAACGGTGCTAATATATATTGTACAAAATTTAATTGCAAATTATTTATTGAAAAAAAAACAGGATACTTCGTTTTCAGCAAATAAACCGATTTTTTTAGAAACATTTTTCATGTTTAATCTTTAATTAGCTGCATCCTGATGTTGCGCCACATGTCATACACTTCAAACAAGTTCCATTGCGCACCATCGTCATGCTTTGGCATTCAAGACAAACATCACCGGTATAACCTTTTTCAATCGCTTCTTGCACCTTATTTTTAAGCGAATATGAAGGAGAGGTTCCCTGCTTTTGAACACTCTTCGTTTTGGTTGTTGTTAGATTGTAACTATATGAAGGAACTTCACTTTTATCTAATTCGATAACTCTTTCACTTATTATTTCTTCGCTTTCAAATTCCGGTTCAAGTTTTTTTACAATATTTTTTGGAATTGCGTTGGCTTGGTCAGTTGGGTCAACGTGTGCTAAATCGTGCCGGCTTAAATAAGTAACAGCCAATTCTCTAAAGATATAATCAATTACCGAAGTTGAAAATTTGATTTTTGAATTACCGGTAACTATTCCACTCGGATCAAAACGTGTAAATACAAAAGCATCAACAAATTCTTCAAGAGGAACACCATGTTGGAGACCGAGTGAAATTGCAATTGCAAATACGTTTAATAAACTTCTAACTGTTGCCCCTTCGCGGTGCATATCAATAAATATTTCACCTAACTGACCGTTATCATATTCGCCGGTTCTGATATAAACTGATTGTCCGTTAATTTTAGCTTTTTGAGTATAGCCTGAACGTCTGTCCGGTAATCTTCTTCTTTTAGCAATGTAACGATGAATAATTCTCTCGGCAACTTTAACGATATCGTTATTTTCTTTTTCTTCCAGAATCGCTTCAAGATCTTCATCGGAAACAGAGTTTAACGGTTGGGAAAGTTTTGAACCATCCCGGTAAAGGGCGTTCGCTTTACAACCGGCTTTCCACGATTGCATATAAGCATCTTTAATATCTTCAATTGAAGCTTGATTTGGGAAATTAATCGTTTTTGAAATTGCGCCTGAAATAAAAGGTTGTGCCGAAGACATCATTTTAATGTGAGCGATCGGTCTAATAAAACGGGTTCCCTTTTTACCACATTTGTTTGCGCAATCAAAAACTGGGTAATGTTCAAATTTTAAGAATGGCGCTCCTTCAATCGTCATCGTTCCGCAAACATAATCATTTGCCGAAGCAATTTCTTGTTTCGAGAAACCAAGTGATTTTAAAAGATCAAAATCATATGAATTTACAAGTTCATCGGAGATCCCAAGTTTATTTATAATAAACTCAGCACCCAGGGTATATTTGTTGAATGCAAAACTGATTTCAAACACCGAAGGAAGCATTTCTTCTATTTTTTTCAATGCGTCTTCGGTAAATCCTTTTGCTTTTAAAGATTCGTGATTGATATACGGACCGGCAACAAGAGTTCCGTGCCCGACACCGTATTTAATGATTTCATCAATCTGGGATGCATTATAACCTAAACGTTCAAGCGCCGGTGGGATGGAAGCGTTAATAATTTTAAAATATCCGCCGCCGGCAAGTTTTTTAAATTTCACTAAAGCGAAATCAGGTTCTACACCGGTTGTATCACAGTCCATCACCAATCCGATTGTACCGGTTGGCGCAATTACTGTTACCTGAGCATTTCTAAAACCATATTTTTCTCCAAGCTCTAAAGCTTTATCCGCATCTTCACGAGCTGCTTTTAATAAATCGGTTGGACTGAAAATCGGATCGATTCCGATTGGAGTGATCGATATTTTCTCATATTCGTTTTTAGATGCGTTGTACGCGGCTCTTCTATGGTTTTTGATAACCCTAAGCATCGGTTCACGGTTAATTTCATATTGAGAAAAAGTTCCAAGTTCTTTTGCCATTTCGGCGGATGTTGCATAAGCTGTCATGTGCATAATTGCGGTTATCGATCCGCAAATATTAAAACCTTCATTGCTATCATAAGGAATTCCTTGAAGCATCAATAAAGAACCGAGATTGGCATATCCGAGTCCGAGTGTTCTAAAATCATAACTTAATTGAGCGATGTTTTTACTCGGGAATTGCGCCATAAGAACAGAAATTTCCAGGACGATAGTCCACAATCTGGAAGCATGCCGAAATGCCGGAATATTAAATTTGTGTTTTTTAGCATCATAAAATTTAACAAGATTAAGTGAAGCCAAATTACATGCCGTGTCATCCAAAAACATATATTCACTGCATGGATTTGAGGCGCGAATTTCACCGCTGTTGGGGCAAGTGTGCCATTCGTTTATCGTTGAATGATATTGCACTCCCGGATCAGCGCTTGCCCAGGCAGCGTACGCAATATCATCCCAAAGTTCACGGGCTTTATAAGTTTTGAAAGGTTTAGCTTTTCTTCCTTCTTTCTTGGCAAGTTTCTTTTCATTTCGTCCGTAAAGATGCCACTCGCCATCTCGCATTACCGCTTCCATAAAATCATTATTGATGCGGATTGAGTTATTTGAATTTTGTCCGGCTACGGTTGCGTAAGCATCGGAATTCCAATCAACATCATAAACAGGAAATTCAATTGATTTGAAGCCGAGTTTTGCCAGATGAATTACTCTATCAATATAATTATTAGGGATGTACGCTTTTCTTGCTTCTATTACCGCTCTCTGTAATTTCATATTCAATTTTTTATTGAAGCGGTCGTTTTCGGGATGTTCATCATAACAGGCTTTGATGATTGCATTGAGATGAACATTCAACGCTTTTGAACCGGCGACAAGTGAAGCAACTTTTTGTTCTTCAACAACTTTCCAATTAATAAATTCAAGAATGTCCGGGTGATCTAAATCCAGGCAAACCATTTTAGCCGCACGCCTGGTTGTTCCGCCAGATTTAATTGCCCCGGCTGATCTATCGCCAATACGAAGAAAAGACATTAAGCCTGAAGATTTTCCGCCGCCGCTAAGTTTTTCACCTTCACCGCGAATGTCTGAGAAATTACTTCCCGTTCCCGAACCATATTTAAATAACCGGGCTTCGCGAACCCAAAGATCCATAATTCCGCCTTCGTTCACTAAGTCATCATTTACCGATTGAATAAAACATGCGTGTGGTTGCGGATGAGTATAGGCGTCTTCTGATTTTGTTAACTTTCCTGTTTGGTAATCAACATAAAAATGTCCTTGAGATGGACCCGTTATACCATAAGCCCAATGCAACCCGGTGTTAAACCACTGCGGACTGTTTGGAGCCGCCATTTGGTTTTCAAGCATAAAAACAATCTCGTTGAAGAAAGCTAAAGCATCTTCTTCTGTCTCAAAATAATTTCCCTTCCAACCCCAATACGTCCAGCAGCCTGCCAAACGTTGAAAAACTTGTTTTGCATCTCTCTCCGACACATAACGTTCTTGTTCTGAAAGTTTGGCCATTTTTTCCGTATCCGGTTCTGATGCTTGCAGCCATTCCGGAACGCCTTCTTCAGCTATTCGTTTTGTAAATTTCGGAATCCCGGCTTTGCGAAAATATTTTTGCGCAATAACATCAGCAGCTACTTGAGACCATGTAGACGGGATTAAAATGTCTTCCATCTTAAACACGGTAGAGCCGTCGGGATTTTTTATTTCTGAAATTCTTTTTTCGTAGGAAACGGAAGAAGTTTGATCTTTGTTCGATTCAGTAAAGTAACGTTTTACCTTCATGCGACTCCTCTTTTAGCTTTAAAATATTTGGTATATGTATTTTTCATTTTTTTTGCGGTTTTTTTAGGATTTTTTTTGTAAGAATCTCTGACACCAAACTAAAAATATTTTTGTAACGGACAAAGAAAAAATTCAAAGAAAAAAATATTTTTTTTTCTTCTTGCTTTTTAAAAATATTTTGTTCCCCTTTGTTCACCGATGTTTTTCCGCACTTCACCGATTTTTGTTTATCCGTGGGTAAAAATATTCTTATGTTTCGGTCGAAAAAACAAAATGAGGTACAAAATGTCAGACAATCATCAACCGGCGGGAAGAGTTTTTATCGGCGCAATATTAATAATAGCCGGAGCTCTCTTTTTACTTCGAAATTTCGATTTTATAAATTTCGATGTTGCGCATGTGCTTTTTTCATTCCCTTCTGTTTTTATTTTTGTTGGAATATTGAGCGCATTGAATTCAAACAAAAAGTGGTTTGGGATAGCATTAATAGCGGTTGGAATCACTATGCACATCTCGCACTACTATGATATCGATTTCGGCGCTTTTATTCTTCCGTTAATTCTTATCGGAGTCGGCTTTATGATCTTAGTAAAGCATAACGGACGTAAACCAAGAATTGAAATTAACGAAGTGCACGAAATACATGAGAGGCATCAAATGGGCTCGGCGGAAGAAGTTAGAGATGATAAACTTGAAGTGATCTCAATATTCGGAGGTAGTTCTAAATTTTTTGTCTCCGATGCTTTCAGAGGAGGAAACATCACCTCCATATTTGGCGGTAATGAAATAAATTTATCAGGCTGCAAGTTAGCCGAGGGTGAAAATATTATCGATGTTATAGCTATTTTTGGAGGAACTTCAATCTATATTCCGAAAGAATGGAATGTAATTGTAGATGTTTTCCCTCTCTTTGGCGGATTTGGCACTAAAGGGAAAAGAGACCCGATGTTGGTAGTTGATAAAAACAAGACACTTAGAATTAAAGGTGTAGTAATTTTCGGCGGCGGCGAAATAAAATTAGTTTAACGAATGAATAATAAATTAATTGGCGGTATTGCTGTTTGGCTTCTTGGAATAGCGGCTTCTTTTGCGATACTCTACCTTGGAATGAATTTAACTATCGGATGGAGTTTGCTTGACGGATTCGTCTCGGTAACTGTTTATACCGCTTTTACTTTAAGTTTCAAATTTCAAGCGCAGTTTGTTGAGTTCCAACGGCAGAAACTTCCCCGCTTTCTTTTAACGCATCTTTTAGCGGCGCTGCTTGTTTCCGCACTTTGGGTAAGCATCATCAAAATATTTTTATTTTGGATGATCGATCAAACCTCTTACCAAAGATTTTTTAATGAGTCGATTGCCGTTCGTATCATCATCGGGATGACGGTTTATTTTCTTATCACCGCTTTCAACTATCTTTTTCTTTATTACGATAATTATAAAGAAAAAGTTGAAAGTGAAGTTTCTCTAAAAAATCTGCTGACAGAAACAGAATTGAAAAATTTGAAATTCCAGATCAATCCCCACTTTATTTTTAACGCATTGAATTCAATCGCTTCGCTAACGCATATCTCATCTGAAAAAGCCGCAAGCATGACGATTAAACTGGCAGATTTTATGCGCTCAACATTAACTAACACAAAACCGTTTTCAATTTTAGAAGATGAACTGAAAAACTGCCGGATGTACGTTGATATTGAAAAAATAAGATTTGGTGATAAGTTTACGTTCGAAGAAAAAATTGATGAGTCGCTTTTAAAAGAAGAAATTCCTTCGATGATCCTTCAGCCCCTTTTTGAGAACGCGATAAAATATGGAGTTTATGAAGCGATGGAAAAAGTTCAAATCCAGTTCATCGCGGAAAGGATTCCCGGTTATATTAAAATAGCAGTGGAAAATAATTTTGATTCCGGGGGTGAAAAACACAAAGGCGAAGGAATCGGTTTAACCAATATTAACAAGCGGATGCAGATGCTTTATAACCAAAATGATTTAATTAAAATAGAAAAAGAAGAAAATATTTTTCGCGTTATGCTCTTTTTCCCACTAAAAGAATTTGTCGTCAATGAAACCTAAATATCGAGTAATAATAATTGATGACGAATCGTTAGCGCGCCAACTTGTACGAAAATATCTTGAAGAATTCTCTGAGATTGAGGTGATCGCCGAATGTGAAAACGGTTTCGAAGGAATAAAAGTAATTCAAGAGAAAAAGCCGGACTTTATTTTCCTTGATATCCAGATGCCGAAACTTAGCGGATTTGAAATGTTAGAACTTCTTGAAAATCCCCCGGAGATCATTTTCACCACCGCTTACGATCAGTATGCAATTAAAGCGTTTGAACTGAATGCGGTTGATTATCTTTTAAAACCATTTTCCTTTGAACGCTTCAAAAGTGCAGTAACGAAAACTTTAGAAAAAATTTCAAACGAAAAACATTCTCCTATTTCATATGAGGTTTTGCTTTCTTCTAAAAACTCAAACGAAAAACTTGACAAAATATTAATCAAGGATGGTTCAAAAATTCATGTTATCCCTTTAGAGGAAGTTGAATTAATTGAAGCCCAGGATGATTATGTTTACATACACACAAGTAAAACCAAACATCTAAAACAAAAAACGATGAAGTATTTTGAAGAGCATTTTGATCAAACGGATTTTATCAGAATTCACCGATCTTATATTGTAGCTTCCAAATCAATCAAACAAATTGAACTGTTGGAGAAAGAATCATATCAAGTTACACTTCTGAACGGCAAAAAACTTCCGGTCAGCAAATCGGGGTATCAAAAATTAAAAGAGCTCTTCAAGTAATTTCAGATTGAAACTCTTTCTACTTCTTTCTATATTTGCATCAACTTTTTGAGGAAACAATGCAGTTGGAAAAAGATCTTCAGTCGATACAGGAAGCTCGCGAATTAGCACGCAAAGCAAAAGAAGCGCAGCTTGAGTTCAAACATTACACACAGGAACAAGTTGATAAAATAGTTAAAGCAATGGCAGACGCCGGTTATCAGAACGCCGAACGGCTTGCAAAGATGGCTTGCGATGAAAGCGGTTTTGGTAAATACGAAGATAAAATAACTAAAAATCGATTTGGAACTAAGAATGTTTACGACTCGATCAAAGATCTAAAAACAGTTGGAGTGATCGAAAGTCTTAACAAAGGAAAAGTTTTAAAAATAGCAGAACCAATGGGCGTTGTTGCAGCGCTTGTTCCCTCCACTAATCCAACATCAACGGCAATGTTTAAAGCAATAATTTCTTTGAAATGTAGAAACGGAATTGTTGCAAGTCCTCACCCGCGAACAAGAAATTGCACTGCTGAAGCTTTACGCATTCTCTCCGATGCCGCTGAAAAAGCAGGCGCACCAAAAGGATTGATCCAATGTATGAGCAATCCAACTATAGAAGGAACGGATGCGTTGATGCACGATAATAATATTGCTGTTATTCTTGCAACCGGAAGCAATCCGATGGTAAAAGCTGCGTACAGTTCAGGAACACCCGCTTATGGAGTTGGTTCGGGAAATGTTCCTTCGTTTATTGAACGAACTGCAAATTATAAAAAAGCTGTTGCCGATATTGTTTACGGAACTACTTTTGATAACGGAACACTCTGCTCATCCGAGCAAGCGATGATAGTTGACAGACCTTTAAAAGACAAAGTAATTGAAGAATCAAAACGGCAAGGCTGCTACTTTGTAAATGAAGAAGAAAAAACAAAACTCGGTAAAGCAATATTAAAAGATGGAAGAATTAATCCCGATATAGTTGGAAAACCTGCATCGTGGATTGCAAATTATACCGGGTTTTCTGTTCCCGATTCAACAAAAGTTTTAGTTGCAGAGTGCACAACGGTAGGAAAACAAGAACCTCTTTCGTATGAAAAACTCTCACCAATTTTAGCATTCTACACCGTTGACGGCTGGCTTGAAGGCTGCCACAGATGTATTGAACTTTTGCAGTTTGGCGGAGTTGGACACACAATGTCAATCCACAGCAACGATAACGAAATTATTATGAAGTTCGCACTGGAAAAACCGGCATTCAGAATTTTGGTAAACACCGTTGCATCGCTTGGCGCGGTTGGATTTACTACTTCTCTCCTTCCTTCTTTAACACTTGGACCCGGAACCTGGGGCGGCTCGATCATTTCAGAAAATGTTTCTGCAAAACACCTGATGAACATAAAATATCTTGCGTTTGAAACGAATCCTATTAACAGTGGCAAAACTTCATCTTCTTTTACGCAACAAGGCGGAAGTTTTATTCAAGAGATAGAAGATCGTTTGAGAGCCCGTGCAGGAAATCCGGCTGTAAACCAAAATTACAATACTGAAAAGAAAGCCAAACAAACTGAATACGGCGCAGGAATAAGCGAAGAGCAGATAATGAAGATTATTAAAGAGTTTAAGGTGTAGTTTTCAGTTATCTCAGCCATAGGCTGATCCGCCTTTGGCGGAAGTCCTCAGTAGTCAGTATTTTGAGCGAAGATAATTAACGATGACTGACTGCGTAAAAGCAAGAATATTAAACGGTTAAAAAAGTATAACTGAATGGATGAATGAAAATGAATGGATGAATGTTTTTCATTTAATCATGCAGCCGTAGCGCGGCGAAGCCGGCAACCAAAGTTTTTCAAGTGTCAACCTCCATATTTGCACAAATCTCTACTAATTTTTCCTTTGCGAACGTTGCGTCTTCTTTTGCGAACGTTGCGAGAAACCTCTTCTCTTTTTTTCTCGCCAAGTTCGCCACGAACCGCAACGATCGCAAAGAATTCTTTCCCTTAAGGGAAAATGAAATACCTCTAAGGCAAAAATGATTTGCCCTAAGGAAAAACTAATTTCCCCTAAAGAAAAAGAAAAATGCCGCAAGGGAAAAAAGAAATACCGTAAAGGTGAAATGAAATCCCCTACATGGGAAATGCTTTTCCCTACATTCCAAACCATTTTCCTTAAGGAGGAAGAAAAATTCCCAAAGGAGACAAGGAAATCCCTTAAGGCAAAAAGATTTCTCCAAGGATAAATGAAAATACCCTAAGGGAAAAAGGAAATACCGTAAGGAAAAGTTAAGTTCCCCTAAGGAGAAAGTGCTCTCCCCAACGTCAATTTACGTTTGCCCAAAAGAGAAATGAAAATTCCGTAAGGAAAAAATAATTTCCCCGAAGGAGAAAGAGAAAATCCCTTGGGGAAAAACGATTTCCCTTAAGGCAAAATGATTTTTCCCTCACATAAAGTGTGAAAATGGGGTAATAACGAAGAAAACCAGGAAGTAACCGATTTCCCATGGCTAAAACCGCGGGAAACTGAAAGAAACAATAATTTTATTAAAGGATTTATAGATTGCGGAGTTAATCTTTCGTGTAACTTCGTGCCTTCTTCGTGCAACTTCGTGTAACCAAATTCTTTCACGAACCTGTCAGCCTTTGGCTGAGGAACACGAAGTTTTTTCACGAACTTGTCTGCCTTTGGCAGAGAAACGCGAAGTGAGGAGCAAAAATAATTTATTTGATAAATTGGAAATATGTAAGGATATCCTTAGGTTTGTCCATAATAATTATTGAGAGATGAGGCACTTTATTTCTTCATTAGTTTTACATAGAAAAACATTACCGAACGGGGTAAATGATGCGTTACCCTCTCCCCTTTTATTCCCTACAAAGAACAAAACAACAAAAGAATTTTACGTAAAAGTAGATAACTATTTTTTAACAAAGCAAAAGTTTGATGGTTTGTTAGAATAAGAAACGAATTGAACTACATAATTACACCTGCATATAGGTATGTATTACCAAATAAATAATTCAATGCAGGGGAGTAATATTTAGACAACAAGTGAGATATGGGACCTACGATAATTTTAGATAAATCCATTTTACAAGCCCTTTCAAAAAAAGAATTGATAGTTCTTAATAAACTGTATTATGTTAATGTTCCGCCGATTTTACCAATTGAGATTCTAGCTGACCTAAAAAAAGTTAAAGACACTGAAGCTATTAATGAAAAAACTGTAATCGAAATATCTAATAAACTCATTCAAAAAGACAATGCGTTCAATGTTCATTATACTAATGTAATTATATCATCATTATTGGGTATAAATTACACAAATGAGAGAAGGACAATTGTTAGAGCTAAATCAAAAGTTAAAGATGAAAACGGTGAAGCTGGATATCTTCTTGAAGAAAGTGATGAAGAAATGGCGGTTAAAGAATGGCAAAAAGGGAATTTTAGTGAAACTGAAAAAATACTTGCCGCGCAATGGCGTAATTATGTAAAGCAGATTGATCTTCAAAAGGTAAAGAAAGAATGGTCTGGCGTTAAAGCCAAAGTCCCTGAATGCAAGAGTTTTTCTTCATTACTTTCTTTAACCGACAATTTTTTAGCTAATATTCCAATGCAAAAGGAATTATTATTTACCTTTTTAGAAGGTCTAAATTTGGATCAACAGCTCTCAAGCAAAATATTTTATCGTTGGGAGTCAGAAAATTTTAAATCCATAAAAGACTTTGCGCCATACTTTTATTTTGTAAATAGAATTGAAACAGCATTTCATATTGGATTAGTATACAATTTAGTGTCTTCTAAAATTTCCGATAAAGCATTAATTGATATGCAATATCTCTATTATTTACCCTTTTGTAATATCTTTTCTTCAAAGGATAATTTTCATAAAGATTTTGGGGTTAAATTTCTATTTGAAGATCAAACTTTTGTTGATGGTGTTGATTTAAAAGCTGATCTGGCCAATATCATAAGTCAACTAGAAAGTGAGGATACTGAATTAAAGTTTGACTGGAGTGAAAAATTTTATGTAGAACCACCTGATGATGAAAAGTCTATTACTTATAGAATGTGGAAAAAATATATTCCGGCTTGGCATCCTTCGTGGTTTTACCAGAAATCAAATTATCCACAAAAGGATGAAAAATTGTCCTCGGAATTAACTGAGAGAGTTAGAAAATTTGAGAAGATAGACTTTGATCCTTTTGAAAAATTTAATGATAAGGAAACCGATTTTATTACTAAAATAAGTTATATAACATTAGCCGATCAATGTCCGTGTGGAAGTGGCAAAAAGTTTGGAGAATGCTGTTATTCGGTAGACATGAAGCCAGATGCTTAACAAGTTCTTCAAGACTAACCGCTTCTATTGAATCGGGCGTAGAGAAGTTTTCGGGTTTGTTTTTCCAAAGTTTGTTGTTCTTAAAAGTGTGATTTAAATACAAAACTGATATTAAAAATAAAGTTGCGTTGATATTTCCGTCTTTGCATTTATTGGCGGCGGGCTTAACGCAATGTCGTTATACCGTAAGAATTTATGGAAATTAGAAAAGCATTAAAACATTTTGAACGAATTAAGATAAATAGATTTAAACGAGTTTATTTAAACAAAAAAATTACCTTTGATTGGATTGCAATATTAATATCATTTGCAGCGTTTATTGTTTCATTAATTGCTCTTTTTAAAACTATAGAAGGAACAAAAATAAGTAATAGACCATTTGTCATCGTGGAAACACCTAAGATGTATAGCCTTCCAGATTTTGATGGTAAACAAGAAATAGTTTTTTTGCAAATATTTCTCAATGTTAGAAACATAGGTAATACACCCGCTTATAATGTTCAGCTAAAAACTTGCATCAATATCTATGAAGATGATTTTCCACTTAAGCCATATTTCCCGAGCAATAACACTGAGTTTAATAATACATTGATTAAAGATGCTGATTATCAACTCGAAGTTCGGATGTATCGTAAATTCACTATTTCAGAAGTTAAGGACTTAATTTCAAAAAAGAATTTCGTTTATATTTATGGAGTTTTTACCTATTCAGATATTTTTAATGACTCACATATAACGGAATTTTGTTATCGTCTCCTTGAATTTGATTTTGATGGTTTTAGACCAAATAAAAATCATAATTCAGCAAACTAAATACAGTATAACCCGCCGCTCAACACGGACAGCCCGCCAAAGGTGGGTAAACTGTTTTTCATTGCGGCATTGTAAAAGTTTTTGGGCTTTGTAAAAAGGTTAGGCATTGTTGTTAGGCTTTTTTCTATTAAATAAATTTGTAAATAATTAGTGGTGGTAGCTTTTCAGTTCGTTATTGCTGTTATGGGCAGACAAGTGAAAAGCCACGCCGTTATAAGCTTAGCATCTAGGTAATGAATATGAAAAACAAAACACTGGTAATTTTTGGCATAGCAACTTATATTCTTTCAGTTTTTGCTTATGCTGAGGACCTTGAAGGAAATTATGTTGCGCCGAGTATTTTAATTTTAGTATCGGCAATAGCAACGATTGTATTTACAATTATGGCGACAATTCGAATTTGGGGAACCAGAAAAATTATAGCAATATTATTTCTTACATCTTCCGCAATAACGCTCGTGTTTACAATGCCCCTTGTTAGAGGAATTTATACTTTACTGTTTATTTGGATTTTAATAATTCTTTGGTCAATGACAAAACGTGAAAAACTTGTTAATAATTTTCGAAATAAATCTGGATTTTCTGACGAAGAATTTTCCTTAGTTCAAGGAGATTTAGAAAAAGGAGACCACGAAGTAGCCTTACAAAAAATTGTCGCAGTCCAAGAACATCACAAAAAAAAGTTTAAAGATGCAACTGGAATTGATGCAAAAGATATTATCCCAGAGATTGGGAAAGAAATTTCTTGGGCGGATATTGTAAATTACGTTTTCCGAGTTTTTGAATTTGATAGAAACGGAACGACAGTAAATGAAAGCAACAAAGTAATAGCAAAAAGTAGATTCCAGCCATACGGATACTTATTTGTAGAATCACCGATTTTGAATAATCGTGTAAAATTACCAATTATTCATCGTGATGATTTCCTACTTGCAGCAAGCGTATTTGATGAGCCAAAATTGATAAATCTTGTTGAAAGCGAGGAATTTATAGTAACTTATTCCCCAAAATTCTTAGGTCCAAAAGGATTATCGGGTAGTCCACACCACGTTTTGCACTATGCAATTGTACCTAACGGAACTCTCGATCATTATTATTCGGTGAATAACGATATACATATGGCGAAACCTGAACCAAATAAATTATTTGGACCATTTGTATATGAAGGTGAAATTAAAGTTCAGATAAATTCAGAGCCATAAATATAGTTTTAATATTCTACAAGGAGTTTTGGCTTTTGATTATTCGTGAATAAGAATAAAATAAATTTTAAAAAGCTTATAACAAGCCGCTCAACAGCTACCGAACCACCTGTAAAGGATTAGCTTTTGGAAACTGATAAATCGGTTGCGGAATAAGATATGTTGGAAATCCCCACGACTAAAGTCGCAGGTTAATAGAAAAGTTTTAATAATTAATACGCGGTGTTGCATTTTAACATAACACGCTGTTAGGCAGCAAAAGAAAATGGATTCTACTTTAACTTGTAAATATCTTTACGGTGACCGACAAAATGCACGATAATGGTCTTGTCTTTGCGGTTTATCTCATAGATAATTCTATAAGAGCCGTCACGAAGTTTAAAGAGGCCGGAAAGTTCGCCTTTGAGAGGAAATAACTTGGTTAATTCAAGATTAGCGGATAACCATTGGATGTGATCGACCAAACGTTTTGCAGTAAGTTTGTCGATTTTGCTGAGGTCTTTGATTGCAGACTTAAGGAAAGATACGATGTACAAAATTTATCCAAGACCGAGTTGTTTCATTGCAGAGGATAAATCTACACCTCGATCACCCTTTGAAGTATCCTTTTTTTGGCGAACAAGTCTCTTTCTTAATCGATCTTTAATGATGAGTCCTTCATCAGGGTCACCATAAAGTTCTATTAGTTTTTGTTCGACTACATTAGAAAGAATTTTGGTGAATTCTTTCTTAGTCATTTGAGCCAAAGTTGAGGTAGCCATATTATTGTTCCTTTCTATAGCAATAATAAGTAATCTTCCGAAGAATATCAATATAGCTTTTGCCGCCTGACCTCATTAATCAACCAGATTTATCAGCCTTTGGCTGAAGAGGATAAGTTGCTTTATAAAGTAGTTTGTTTTAAATAATATTTACAATCATAAATGGAGAATTAGTATGCGTTATCATTTTTTCGGGAAAGTTCAAATATTTTTATTTGTTATCATTTCTTTAAGAGTTAATATAGCTCAAACAATTAATCTGCAAGCTGTCCCAAAAGAAAAAACGCAAATTGGGATCAGCTTTGATAAACCATCATACGGCAGTGACGTCAATACATCAACCTTCACAGGGATATACCAATTATTTATCGACGCTCCCGTAAGTTCTAAATTTAATCTAATAGGCAATTTCCCGGTAATTAATATCAGCACCGAATATGATTTAGGATTTGGCAGCCGAAAATACAAATATGAGGCAAATGGGGCAGGGAATATATTTATTGGATTGCAAACGCATCGGGCTGCAGTTGAAAACAAAAGATCGATAATAACTTTTGGAATCTTTTTACCGACCGCTGACGAAAAAGTTGCCTTGAGTGGAGCTTTCATAAATTATTATGATATGCAAAAATATTTGCCAAATTCGTTGGGTTTATACTTTAACTATGCTTATCAAAAAACGAATGACGATGGAATTGGTTACGCATTAGAGTTCGGTCCAAATTTAGTGATTCCTACGGAAGGTGAAGGAGCCACCACAGAATTCTTTATACACTACGGTTTCGATTTGGGATATCAAATCGATAAACTATTGATGAATGTTGAAATTCTCGGCACTCTTTTTATGAGTACAGAAGTCGATAAGTTTGAAGATCGTTTTAATCATTCGCTAAGTTTTGGAGCTCATTGGAAAGGAACTACCTTCACACCGAAGATTTTTTATAGGGTTTATTTACGAAAAGAAATGCGAGACATGATCGATGGTGTTTTAGGATTAGGTATAACTGCATCCATCGATTAAATTATTTAAAGGATTTGAAAGGATACAACAGCAGAGATGAAAATTGTTGTTGATGTGAAAACTTCTAAATGTTGAAGATTTACTTTAACTCAAAATACTCTTCCACTTTCCTCTTCAACTCATCCGTTGCATTTTTGTGGAAGAATTCATTTTGTTCTACGTAATAGTCGTAGTCACTGCTCCATGTTGAGATATTTTCGATCACCTCTTTTATTGCGTTTGTGATAAAATAGATTTCTTCATTCGTCATAGTGGGATGGAGAGAAAGACGTACCCAGCCAGGTTTTTCTGAAAGATCGCCGTGGTTTATTTGATCCGTAATATGCTGGGATTGAATTGGACAAACGTGCAGCAGATAATGTCCATACGTTCCCGCGCAGGAACAACCGCCACGGACTTGAATTCCAAACCGATCATTTAAAAGCTTTACAATTAAGTTGTAATGAATTCCGTCAACATAAAAAGAGATTGCGCCAAGACGGTGATCTATGTTTTCAGCAAGAAGATGAAGTTTCGGAAGTTTTTTTAATTCCGTAAAAACAATTTTTACAAGTTCTGCTTCCCTTATTAAAATATTCTCAACACCCATTTCTTCTTTTAACTTTATTGCAAGCGCAGCGCGAATGGTTTGTAAAAACGGAGGCGTTCCGCCGTCTTCGCGTAATTCAATATTTGAAACAAATTTGTGTTGTCTCCAGGGATTTGTCCAATCAACCGTTCCGCCTCCGGGATCATCGGGAATTTCATTTTTATATAATTTCGAACTGAAAATTAAAATACCGGCTGTTCCGGGTCCGCCGAGAAATTTATGGGGCGAAAAGAAAATCGCATCAAGTTTTTCGTCTTCGTTATCAGGATGCATATTGATCGAAACATATGGCGCGGCGCAAGCAAAATCGACAAAACAAAAACCGCCGTAAGCATGCATCAGCTTTGCAAGTTGATGATACGGCGTTTGTACTCCCGTTACATTTGAAGCCGCTGTAAAAGAACCGATGATCAATTTTCTTTCTTTATAAATTTCAAGCATGTCTTCCAGATTTTCGAGATCAACAAGTCCCTCTTCGTTTGGAGGAAGAATAACAACATCGGCAATGGTTTCAAGCCAGGAAGTCTGATTTGAATGATGTTCCATGTGAGTTATAAAAACAACCGGTTTTAATTCTTCGGGAAGAGTGAAAAAATCCTTTAGCTGCTCGGAAACACGAAGTCCAAGTATTCGTTGAAATTTGTTTACAACTCCCGTCATTCCGGAACCGGCGCAAAGAATAATGTCGTCCTTATTTGCATTCACATGCTGCTTTATAATTTCTTTTGCATGATGGTAAGCGGTTGTCATTGCCGTTCCTGTTTCACTTGCTTCCGAGTGCGTGTTTCCCACCAAGGGACCGAACCGGTTGGTAATTTTTTCTTCAATCGGTTTGTACAATCTTCCGCTGGCAATCCAATCGGCATATAATAATTTCTGTTCGCCGAAAGGGGAAAGAAAAGTCTGATTGTGCCCGATGGTTTGCTCGCGAAACGGGGAAAAATATTTTTCTAAATTCATGGGAACCTTTGTTTCTCAATTTTTGTTTATTCTTTTAAGTAAAATATCAGAATTCCTTTGGAAGACAAAATCACTTTTACCTCACCTAAGCCAATGTCGATCTTCTATTTGTGATTTAGTTGGCAATTTGCGTGGTGACTATCGGTTATCTTGTAATCAAAAAAAACAGAAAATAAAAATGAATAAATACCATAAATGGACAATTCAAGACGGCGATTATATCCGGAACGAGGATGATATTTCTATTGCCCGTCCGGAATCACTGAACAAAAAAATAAAACGCTGGTCTTTCAGCATCATTTGGAAGGTTACTATAATTAGTTTATTGGCTTTTCTTTTCCTAAAGATCATTTAACGGGGAAGTTACTTTCATTCCTACCAACTTTTTTCCTATTTTCGCTTAAACAAAAAATTATGACTGTTTATGAGCTTTTTAATAGGAATCGACGGCGGCGGAACTAAAACCCATGCTGTTTTAACCAATCTCCAAGGCGAAAAATTATTTGAATGTTTTGGCGGACCTTCCAACTTTTTAATTCTTGGAACTGAAAAAGTTGCTGAAGCAATTCTTGCGTCAGTTGAATCATGCAAAAATTATTTAAACATCTCTTACAACGAAATATCCTCCGTTTTTCTCGGAACTACCGGCGCCGGAAGAAGAGCTGACGCCGAATTACTCGAAAAAGATTTTCAAACCTATCTCAACTCAAAAAATATTTCGATTAGAAATTTCCGTGTAGAAAGCGATGCGAGGATTGCGCTTGAAGGTGCGTTCAGCGGAAAACCGGGAAGTATTTTAATCGCCGGAACGGGCTCGATCATGTTCGGGAAAGATAAAGAAGGAAATATTCACCGTGTAGGCGGATTCGGCAGATTTCTCGGCGACGAGGGAAGCGGCTATTCTATTGGGAGGAAAGCTCTATCCGCAATTGCAAAAAGTTTTGACGGAAGAAGCGGAAGAACTCTTCTTTCGGAATTGATTTCCGATAAATTCGGAATTTCAACATCGGAAAAATTAATTACCGCGGTTTATAAGAATAATTTTGATATTGCATCCGTAACACCGCTCGTTCTGCAAGCCGCAGAAACAAAGGATGAAACCGCTGTTCGAATTATTGAAGAAGAAACCGATGAATTGATCCTTCATTTGAAAGCGATGCAGGAAAAGATAAAAGAAGAAGTTTTGCTTATAGCTTTTATCGGCGGAATTTTAAGCAATAAGAATGTCTATTCCGATCTATTCACAAAAAAAATTAAAGAACAAATTCCCAATTGCATAGTTAAAGCTCCAGATTATCCTCCGGAATATGGAGCTATACTCATGGCGCAATCATTTCTGAAAATAAAATAAGGTTAGTATGGCAGTCGCAAAAGTTGAATCACGAAATCCCTGGTCATGGATTCCCACACTTTATTTTGCTGAAGGAGTTCCTTACATTTTGGTCAACACCGTTTCAGTAATTCTTTACAAACGGATGGGCGTTGATAATGCGCAGATCGCTTTTTGGACAAGTTTGCTCTACCTTCCGTGGGTTTTGAAAATGCTTTGGGGACCGTTGGTTGATCTTTATTCAACTAAAAGAAATTGGATTATGTTGACGCAAATTACTTTGGCAGGATGCTTTGGATTCACTGCTTTTGCGCTCCATCTTCCGAATTATTTTATCGTTTCACTTTTCGCTTTTATTATCGCGGCGTTTGTCTCGGCTACTCATGATATTTCTGCCGACGGTTTTTATATGCTTGCCTTATCAAAAGAAGATCAAGCGCTCTTTGTGGGAATCCGGTCAGTATTCTATCGCATTGCAATGATCTTCGGTTCGGGATTTTTGGTTTTCTTCGCCGGACAGTTGGAAAAATCATTGGGAAATATTCCGCTTAGCTGGACGATCGTTTTTGCTTTTTCCGGTGCAATTTTTTTACTGATCTTTTTATATCATAAGTTCATTCTCCCCTACCCTTCCGTTGATAATAAAAGAACGCCGAAAGAGGTTGCAGAAGGCGCTCCTTTCTTAAAAATATTTTCGGAATATTTTAAACAGAAAGGGATTTTCGGAATTATCTTTTTCATTTTGTTTTACCGGTTTGGCGAAGCGATGCTGGTAAAATTAGCTTCTCCATTTTTACTTGATAAACATGAAGCCGGCGGACTTGGTTTATCAACTTCGGAAGTTGGAATTGTTTACGGAACGGTTGGCGTTCTTAGTTTAATCTTAGGCGGAATATTTGGCGGCTGGGTTATATCAAAATACGGATTGAAAAAATGTATCTGGCCTATGGCGATAATTTTAAATGTTCCTCATGCGGCTTATCTTTATATGGCTTTCGTGCAACCGCCGGTTTACCTCGCTTACCCGCTCGTAGCAATTGAACAGTTTGGTTATGGTTTGGGTTTCACCGCTTTTATGGTTTACCTGATGTACATTTCTAAAGGGATTTATAAGACTTCTCATTATGCAATTTCAACCGGAATTATGGCGCTTGGAATGATGATCCCCGGTTTAGTTAGCGGATATATTCAGCAAGCCGTTGGATACAAAATGTTTTTTGCCATTGTTTTATTGATGGCGATTCCCGGTTTACTTTCGCTTTTATTCATTCCAACAATTGAAGAAGAAAAGGATGAAACCCCTGTTGCAGAAAAATAAATTTCACCCGGCAATACTTGTTGTAACTGCAACGTTAATTTTTCTTGCGATCACATCGTTTACAGTTACCAGACATTTTTTTTCGAAAGGAATTTCTACCGATTCACTCTATAAAATAAATGATGTCTCTCTTTTTTCTGTTCAAGATGATTGGGTTGAAGAAACCATTTCTAAAATGACCCTTGAAGAAAAAGTCGGACAAATTATTTTTCCTGCTGTTGTTGGAAAGTTTTATAATGAAGATGATACCGTCTATAAAAGAATTATTCATTACGTAAACGATCTTAAAGTAGGCGGATTTATTGTCTATCAATATGCCGAAGGTTCGGAAGTTTACGCTCAAACTTTTCTTTTAAATAAACTTCAGCAAATTTCTAAATATCCTCTGCTCATCGGAGCAGATTATGAAAACGGCGTTTCTTTCCGTACAAACGGCGGAACGATCTTCCCGAGCAACATGGCGCTGGGAGCCGCTAATGACGAGGCTCTAACGCATCAAATGGGGGAAATTATTGCGGAAGAAAGCAGGCAAACCGGTGTCCATTATAATTTTGCGCCAGTAGTAGATATCAATAACAATCCGCTAAATCCAATCATTAATGTTCGGGCATTTGGTGAAAATCCTTCTACCGTTACTAAACTTAGCAACGCAATTGTTACAGGAATGCAGCACAACCATTTGCTCTCAACGGCAAAACATTTTCCGGGACACGGCAACACCTCAACCGATTCACACAAAGACCTGCCGGTTATCGGCAGCAGCAAAGAAGAACTTTTTCAATTTGAATTACAACCTTTTATCCGGGAAATTAAAAACGGTGTTATGTCGATAATGGTCGGGCATTTGGCTGTTCCCGCATTTGATGACGATACAATTCCGGCAACACTCTCAAAAAAAATTGTTACCGGTTTACTTAAAGAACAATTGGGATTTAAAGGTTTGATCGTTACCGATGCACTTAATATGAAGGCGATTTCAAATTCATTTACTCCATCCGAAGCCGCTGTTCAAGCCTTCAACGCCGGATGCGATATTCTTCTCTTTCCTTCAAATGCCGATGAAGTTGACTCTGCGATTGTCCAAGCAGTTCATGCCGGAATAATTACGGAAGAGAGACTGGATGAATCTGTTAGAAAAATCCTTCTTGCAAAAAGATGGGCTGGTCTAACCGAAAAAAGAACGGTTTCCTTAGACGACCTCTCCACTACACTTAAGAATAGCGAACATCAAACTGTTGCAAAAACTTTGGCGGAAGAAGCTATAACTTTAGTAAAGGATGAAAAACATCTCATCCCCATTTCTTCAATCGGAAAGAAAAAGATCCTTCTCATCACTCTCGTTGATGAACGGCATTCAGCTAACTCTGAATTTTTCAGTTCTCTGTTAGAGAAACAACTGAAAAATGTATCATCGGTAACCCTTACAAACAAAGGGACAAAACGAGAATTTAACCACGGAATGAAAGAAGCACAAAAGGCAAATGTTATTCTTCTCTCTACTTATACACGCATTCGCTTAAATTCAGGTAAAATCGGATTGAGCGACGAACAGATAAAATTTGTTTCGCAACTTATCAAATTCAAAAAACCGATTGTCTGGATGTCTCATGGAAGTCCTTATGTATTAGGTTCTTTCCCCGAAATAAAAACTTTCCTTTGTAATTATGGTGATTCGGAAATATTAGAAGAAGCGATGGCAAAAGCTGTCTGCAGTAAAATATCAATTGGTGGAAAATTACCGGTTACTATTCCGAATACAATTTTCAAAGAAGGAGACGGGATTGATCTTCGGCAATCTTCTTTAACAGAAGCGAATCAGAATGGAAAATCTTTTACTTCGGTTGATAACATTATTGAAAAAGCGATCCATGATACGGTCTTTCCATGCGCGGTTTTATTGATCGCGCAGGATGGAAAAGTTTTACACAAAAAAGCATTCGGACATTTTACGTACGAACAAACCTCTCCGCCGATGCAGACCAACACTATTTTCGATCTTGCATCGGTGACAAAAGTAATCGCTACCACAACCGCAACGATGATCTGTTATGACCGGGGATTATTCAAACTTGATGATAAAGTTGCAAAGTATTTGCCCAAATTTGCCGCGAACGGAAAACAAAATGTTACAATTCGGAATCTGCTTCTCCACAATAGCGGCTTTCCACCGTTCATACGATTTTTTCTTACTTGCAAAACCAGTGATGAGGTAATCGAGCAGATCTATAACACCAAACTTGATTACGAACCGGGAACGGAAACAGTTTATTCTGATTTGGGAATAATTACCCTCGGGAAAATAATTGAGAAGGTCACAAAAAAATCGTTAGATAAATTTTGTACTGATGAAATATTCACTCCGCTTGAAATGACGGAAACATTTTTTAATCCTATGAAAGAATTCATAAGCCGTTGCGCTCCAACTGAAAATGACGATTACTGGAGACATAGACAACTTGTCGGCGAAGTGCATGATGAAGCTTCAGCTATGCTGGGGGGAGTTGCCGGACACGCAGGACTTTTCTCTACTGCCGATGATTTATCAAAACTGTTACAGATGCTGCTGCAAAAAGGAACATATCAAGGAAAACAATTTATTAAATCTTCTACCATTGAATTGTTCATTAAGCAACAAGCGAAAAATAGTACAAGAGGACTTGGCTGGGATACGAAAGATGGTGAAGGTTTTTCTTCCGCTGGAAATTTATTCTCGAATCTTTCATACGGACATACCGGTTATACAGGTACTTCGGTTTGGACAGACCCAACGAGAAAACTTTTTGTAATTTTACTAACGAACCGGGTTTACCCAACACGTGAAAACACAAAAATTATAAGGCTTCGTCCGGTTATCCATGATGCGGTGATTAAGGTGCTTGATAAATAACCTGCGTTGCCCAACCCAAGGGCATAACTCTTAATCATAATCTTAATCTGATTCAGAAACATGAAAAACGAGTAAGATTAAGATTACGATTAAGAACACGATTAGCATTAAAATGTTTTTTTGCTAACGGGTACGATAAGTAAATAAAATTTATTTTAATGAAACAGCGAGCATACATGAAACACTTTCTTATTCTTATTACCTACAAAGTCGATTTAACCATTATTGATTCTCTCCTTGCACAGCATAGAGAATTTCTACAAACCGGTTACGATAAAAATCTTTTACTGATGTCGGGACCGGAAAATCCACGTACAGGTGGAGTGGTAATAGCAAAAGCTAATTCTTTGGAAGCGATAAAATCATTCTTCTCTAACGATCCCTATTATAAAAACAATGCTGCTGATTATGAGTATAGAGAATTCAATCCCGTAAAGTATCAGAATGTTTTAACTGATTGGATAGTTGGAGAATAGTTCATTTGTAGGTCGAAACTCCGTTTCGACCACACATGAAGTACTAAAAACCTCATCTTTTTTACCCTTTAGACATTATCGTTTATCCTCCAATGGCAAACGATTACCCTTTCCGGTGATAATTTCCCCCGTTTTGGTGGAAATTATATCCGCCAAGAGGCAAACTTTCCTCTCCAAGAGGCAAACTTTCCTCTCCATGAGGAAAACTTTCCTCTCCGAGGGGGAAACTTTCATCTCCGAGGGGGAAACTCCCCTCTCCAAGGGGAAAACTTTCATCTCCGGGATGGAAATTATATCCTCTAAGGGTAAAATTATATCCCGGAAGGGGTAACATTTTACAAAAACGAAACCTCCGATGTTTTCAAAACGTCGGAGGTTTGACTATCCGGTAAATTTAACTGCAAAATATCTTTCCACTGAAAACTGATTCGCCGCGGAGGACTGATAACTGATCACTTTAAAAGAATAAGCTTCTTCGTATCCGTAAACTTGCCTGCGGTTAACGTGTAGAAATATACGCCGGAGGTGTATCCGCCTTTGGAGGACATTCCGCTTGCAAGCTGCTTTCCGCCGCGGGCGGAGCTTGTTGTAAACTGTGCGTTGTAACTTCCGGGTTCCTTCCATTCGTTTACAAGTGTTGCAACTTCATTACCAAGAACATCATAAACTTTAAGCGTTACAAAACTGTTACTTGGTATTTGGTAGTTTATGGTAGTGCTTGGGTTAAAGGGATTAGGATAATTTTGCATTAATCTAAAGTCGAGTGGAGCTATGACTTCCTTCTCTACACCTACTGCACCCGTATCTCTTATAGCTATTAAATTTTTTTCAGCACCATCCCAGAGAGAACTTTTATGTACACCAATATAAAGTGTTCCATCTTCACCGATTGCTCCCGTATTATCAACTTGATAATCATTAAAAGGTAGTTGCCATTTTAATTTCCCCTCACTTGAGATTGCGTAATAATTTTTTCCGAATGTCGAACCAACATAAACCGTTCCTTCATTGTCACAAATAAGTGGTTGCCAAAAATCGTCGTATTCACTCTCATTTGTCCCTATGATGTGCCACCATCTTTTATTGCCATTATTATCATAAGAAAGAATCGCACTGCCTAAAGCTAAATAAATATTTCCAAAATTATCGATTGTGGGGGCTGAATTATAGGGAATAGGTGTTGAACTAACTATAATGGTTCTCCATCTAATTGCCCCATCGGGTTTAAGTGATATTAAGCATTGTGGTACATCTTCGGTAACAAAATATAAATTCCCGTTATTATCAACAATTGGAGCTATGGATGCTTTCCCACAGTTAAATTGCCATTTAAGGCTCCCATCTAAATTAATTGCGTAAAGATTAGAAAGCTTTCCGAATATATAAATGGTCTTCCCATCGGGAGAAAAGACGGGTGATTTTTCAATAAATCCATCTCCATAAGTTACTTTCCAGTTCAAGGTACCATCCGGATGAATCGACAGTAACTCCCCTGACTTTCCATTTATAATATATAAATTCCCTTCCAAATCAATATTCGGCATAACAACTTCTACCATTGGTTCGGTTTGATATTTCCACTTTACTGAGCCATCCATGTTTAGAGCATAAAAGTATCCATCCAAAGAACCAAAATAAATGGTATTGCTTGAATCGATCAAAATGCCCGTCTGAGGTGGTCTGCGTAATGTGTCGCTTCCAAGTCTAACATCCCAATTCATCATTCCATCAGTGGTGTAAGAAAAAAAATGATCTGCACCGGTTTGTCTATTAAAACCTTGGTAGTATGAACCAAAATAAAGATTTTGGTATATGTCCAAAACCGGACCGGAGAATATTCCGTGCGGTAAATCGGCAGTCCAAACTATCGTTGGGGTTTGTGGACCTTTGTATGGCGACCTTCCGGTAAATTGCGGGTCATGTTTTATCATTGGCCAGGCAGAGTTTGATAGAGTTGGCCATGGTATGAGCTCTTGCTTTATC
The DNA here is from genome assembly GCA_030693705.1 of Ignavibacteria bacterium. Taxonomy (GTDB): domain Bacteria; phylum Bacteroidota; class Ignavibacteria; order Ignavibacteriales; family Ignavibacteriaceae; genus UBA1563. The sequence continues at coordinate 41,752 of JAUYAB010000105.1, forward strand.
TGAGTATATATATTTGTTGAAACCAAAATGACAATTAATACAAAATAAATAATTCTATACATTTTATTAATTCCTAAAATTCTTTTGAAGTAATTTAGTACTTGGGTATGAAAGTCCGATTTATCTAAAACCGGACTTTCATCAATAAACTTATTTTAAAAGCAACATTTTTCGAACTTGTACAAAATTACCGGATTGGATTTTATAAATATAGGTTCCACTTGGTAAATTCACAGCATTAAAAGAAATTTCGTGCTGCCCTGCTTCTTGTGTATCATTCATTAAGTCGACTACCACCTTTCCTAAAATATTATAAACTTTTAAACTTACTAATCCAGGTTTCTGTAATTCGTAGCTAATGGTTGTCGAAGGATTAAAGGGGTTAGGGTAGTTTTGATTTAATTTATAACTCAAAACAACATCATCACTTTTATTGTTTGCTTTCCATGCTATCTAATTATGTCCGGTTGCAAATGTATGATTAGCTCCAACTGATTGAACTGTTTCAGATAACTTTGCAGTAATCCAATATTCTGCTTGTGCATCTGCAAACCTTGGATTAGTTATGGTAAAATTATCATCATACCAACTGGAAGAAGTTGTAAAGTATTGTGTGGTTATTGTTCCGCTTTCGCATGTTAATATTTTATGCACGTAATATCCCGTACATGTTCCATTGTAGGCATTCCAACTTAATACTGGATGTGAATTCTGATAAGTTTGACTCGTATATAATCCTAACCCAATGGATTCATGCGTTATACCAGGAACTAAAGCCCAAATTGTCTGCTCCGTTCCACTAATGTTTTGGGTACCGCTTCCATCCAGGAAAACATGGTTAGCCATGTCATAGTAAAAATAAACATCTGGTGACACGTAATATCCCGATGTCCGCCAGTCCATATAAAAGTAGGCTTGTTCAATTCCATTTTCGATAGCAATAATCTTATATTTACTAAGTGCAACAATAGGATAATATCCACTGATATTATCAATGACTAAATCAAAACACGCAGTTGGTGTTACTGGGGGTGCAATCTGATACCCAATCAAATCAAAAGTTGCAGACTCATACTCATCAGCTGGATTATAATTCTCATCCCACCTTTCACTAACTGCTGTGGCGGTAAAAGTAACATCCCATGTAGAGTTATAGTTCATAAGTCTGATTATTCCCTCCGCCCTGTGTACCAAATTTTCGTCTTGTGAAAAGGAAAACATTTGTGACATCAAAAAAAGAAAAAAATAATTTTTTCATTTTATTTCTCCAATATTTAAAATTTAATTTGATCTTAATAATTAGTACTGTCGAGTTTTCTTACTAATACGAAGTTATATAAATCCCGTCGGATAGTTTTGGTGAATGAATGAATGGTTGAACGAATGAATGAATGTTTGAATGCAAACTTCGGGAGTTTCATAAAAGAGGGGAAGTACAAGGAAGAGTACATTTACCGGCATCTTTCCCTTCCACCGCCGCTGAGAGAGAGTAACTATCGTGTCAAACTATGTTAAGAAATGTACCCAAGTTTTCCTTCTTAATTAATATACTAAATTTATCTTATCGAGTTGTTCCTTTTTTTGTAAGTCCGTTTTGTGTGTGGTATCTGTGTGTTGTTTTGGTAACCCGCACATAATTTATACGGCTCCGGGTATTAATTATTTTGTTCTATGGCAAACGTAAAGTTTCATTCGTCAAATACAAAAAAACCTCCGGTGTTAGTAAAACACCGGAGGTTTTATTCAAATCATCTTCTTCTGCCAACTGATCCGCCGCGGAGGACTGCCGACCGATCACTATCTACTTCATTAAAATCAATTTCTTCGTTTGGTTAAACGAGCCGGCTTCAATTTTATAGAAATAGACGCCGCTTGCCAATCTGCTTGCATTAAAGGTTACCTGGTGCACGCCGACAGGTTGAACTTCGTTTACTAATGTTGCAACCAACTCGCCAACGTTATTGTAAACCTTCAGCGTAACTTTTTCTTCTTTCGGTAAAGCATACCTTATAATGGTAGAAGGATTGAATGGATTAGGATAATTCTGAGACAATTCAAATTGTGTTGGAACTGTTTCATTTTCAACACCAACAAAAGCTTCTTGAATTTTCAAATTATCAATTGCCCATCCCCAGCCATCTGTAAACTGATCAGCAAATAATCTAAACCGGATTAACACCTGGTCACCAGCGCTAAAATGATCACGTAAGTTAATCGTATGTGTTTTGAACATACCGGGACTACCGTTTCCGTTTGCATTATAAGCCGCTAACCAATTTACATCGCTTCTGCAATCATATCCCGGAAGTAACGGAAGCCATTCGCCTCCTTTAGAACCTTCAACAATAACATAATCCCAAAAATTACTATCGCCAAAAACTGAACCCGGATCACCCGGTTCAACAATTGCAATATCATCATACTGTAAGGTCGCATCTGACGAAGCAACAACAATCGGAACACGAAGTGTATAAATCAATTCTTTATTCGTTCCGTATGGATGTGCACTATGAATTGCACCGTCTGTAAATCCGGGAGCAGTAACAACACTTAGGTCTCCGGCAAAATCGGTTGAAGCTGAGTTAAAATCATTTACATAACCGTTTCTTGCGGCTAAAATTTCAATTAGTGTAGTTTCGTTAACACCGGACTTGTATCCGACTCCATCTTTAAATGATACTAACTGGAATTTCTTTAAACCCGTGCTAAAGAAAGGAACGATGAGAACTGAATCTTGTTCCTTAGTTGCACCGATCGAATATTGTTTTACGCCGTCAATTAAAACCTGTGTAGAATCATAAGCCGAACGTAAAGTCGAATTGATAATGATACCGTTCTTCCCTTGATAAACATTACCGTTTATTCTTGGTGAAAGAGTAACAGCTAACGGTTTGTAGTTTGCTAATTCCGGCAGAGCTACAGACCAGATTCCTCTTCCGTGCGTAGCAACCACAACTTCGTCATCTACAATTTTCATATCCCAAACAGCGGCTGCCGGGAAACCATTATTTGAATAATGCCATGAAACGCCATTGTCGTTCGATTCGATAATCCCAATTTCCGTTCCAGCCCAAATAATATTAGGATCGTAAGGCATCACTTGAACACAATAAGTAGCTACGTCTGGAAATCCGTTTGTGCTTGTTGTGGATGAAGCAAATCCGGTAATATCTGTCCAAGCTCCGCCATAATTTGTTGTGCGTAAAATTTTCGGCGCACCCTGTATAGAAAAGATCGCATAAGCAGTCGCCGGGTCTATCGGATGAGTATCTAAGCCTGACAAAAGTCCAAGCGCAGTGGAATAATTATTTGTTGAAGAAAAACTTAATCCGCCGTCTTTGGAAACCTGAACTTTTCCAGCAGAACTCATGTTCACGCCAGCCCAAACCACCTGCGGGCTTGCAGATGAAATAGCTAATTGTGCAAAAGTGAAACTTCCACCATTTTGAAATGAGGTTGTAATTGGTGTAAGTACCCAATTATCTGCAAAATTGTCAGATCGATAAACACCTTTTCTGCTTATAATAAAAAGGAGATCGGGGTCTTGTTTTGAGCCGGCAATTTTGGTAATAAAAGGTGAATTATTTGCATCACCGAGATCGTCAAATCCTTTATTAGGAGTTTCTCTAGTTATCCAACCGTCGACAGTTCTTGAAAGACCATTATATTGGGAACCACCGATCATTTTTAGCGGATCTTTCGGATTCCAGACAACTTCAAAGCCGTCTCCACCGATCACAAAATTATATTTTGTTGCAGCATTGGCATTGCCCAAAGCCGGATCGGAGAAGTATGTTCCGTTATCCTGCATTCCTCCAAAGTAAGCTTGCTTTCCGGACATTTTATCAACGCCATAAAACTGGGAAGTATTGTAACCGTCATCTCCAACTTCTTTAAAAGTTGTTCCACCGTCTGTAGAGAGAGCGACACCCCCATCGTTCCCGTTAATCATTTTAATCGATTTACTTGCTTGATCCATGGGAACACAAACGATGTTATGCTGGTCTGGATGAACATAAGCTTGAGAACCGGAGTATCGACCATACGCATCAGAGATAGGTGTGGAAGCTCTCAATAGAGAAGGAAACTCACCGACATTTATTCTTAACCATGCATTCGGGAGAGTTGCCGGATTCCATGTTGTGCCGGTGGCTTTTCTAAGAAGTACCACAAAATTGTTCTTATATTTTATTCCGTTGATTTTTGCAACGCTGTCATTGGGAGTAGCAGCATTATATGTTACATTATGAAAATGAATTTTATCTCCACTCAAAGATGAGACATCAAATCCGCCACTCTTATTAGCATCTTGAAAAGATACCATCAATTGGCGATTCGAACTTATATCCCACGCTTCAAATGGTACGTCTATATAATTTTGATAATCCATCGTAGCGTTAATGAACCTAGCCGCTTTTTGACCCTTCCCGGGACCGAAGCGAAGTTCAACGTTGAAAAAATCAGATTGGGATAAATATTGGCTTTTCCAATAATCATTCCCAGTTCCAACCCCACCATTTTCGAAAGGTAGTCCACCCGGTACAAAAGAAAATTTCACTTCCATACTGTCTTTTTCGGTTGATGATATTCCAACTATGGGTGTCCCTACTGAAATTGCTAACTTCCATAAATCAATACCGCCGATATAAACTAAATTTGCGTCATACGGATTAACTGCAATTGTGTTATCATACCAACCTTGTCCGCCGAGCCAATCTATTGTTGTTCCTGATGTTTCTTTGATTTCAGTCCAGTTTGTTCCACCATTAATGGTTCCAAACAGAGAAGAGCCCGAACCCAGATCTGATGAAACATAAAGCTTTGAAGTATCTGAAGGAGCAATGGCAATTTCCATTCTTGAACCGCTCAAGTTTTTATTATCGGTATCAAACCAAGAATTTCCCGCATCGAACGATTTAAGAACACCTTTACCATTTGATGTCGCATAAAGCGTTTTAAAATTCAATGGATTAGAAATCACTTGATCAATATTTGCTACGGAAGAAGTTTTCGTCCATGTCGTTCCCCCATCAACAGTCTTAAATATTCCTTTGCCTGTTCCGGCAACTACTACATTCTCGTTATTAGGATCAACCACTAGTCGGTTGACAAAGAAATAATCGCTGTTGTTTGCAGTAGCTGCAAGTTGAGTCCATGTTTCACCACGATCAGTTGATTTAAAAATTCCGTTTCCAGCTATTGCATCAGCGTTATAGAAACCTTCTCCGGTACCGGCATAAAAAATATTTCTATTTGTTTGAGCCTGATCAAGCGTGGTTGTAGATAAATTAGGCAGCTCGGAAGTAAGATCGCGCCATGAAGTTCCTGCATTCGTTGTTTTCCAGATACCACCACCTACAGAACCTACGTACCATGTATTTTTAGTTGCATCATCAGGATCAACTACAATTCCTCTTGTTCTTCCACCAACATTTGCAGGACCTCTTTCAACCCAATTTAAGTTCGCGGCTTTTTTCATGAACTGACTGTTCTTCTTCAACTTATTAAACTCGGTAAACTGATAATTTGGTTGATAAGTCGGTGCAGATTTACCGGATCCGGTACGAATCATTTTTTGAATCTTAACGAACATATCAGGTTGATCAAATCTATTTCCTTTTTCCATCCGTCTTTCACGTTCAGATTCTCTCAATTCTCTCGAAACCGGTCGTGCAGCTCTTGGTCGAACAGTATTATCCGATTGCCGGTTAGCAGCGAATAATTTCCGGCTATGTGAATCGCTTTTACTTTTGCTTATCTTCCCGGAAGTTGTTGATGAGGAGGTTTGACTGCTGCTTACTTTTTGTTCGACCTTTCTAACAGATTTTTCTTTCTGATTATTTAAGATACCTTCAAACAGCAGAAATGCTGCTATAGCGAAGATGCTAACAAACGAAACAACAGTTAGTATTTTTTTCATGATCATGCCCTAATTATTTATTGATTAATTAATTTTTATTTCTTGCTTTGTTTTAACGTTGAACAAATATCCGGCATTACCCGAGTTGGGGTTATCAATTCTTACGGTTCCGGGGAATTTTTGAACATTAATATGATATGAGCCGGTCCATTTTACTGATCCAAGCGGTATAAAATCCTCGAGGATAACCGCATGTTTTCCTTGATCGTAAACGAAAAATTTTACAGAGGTTTCAGTCGCCGATTTGTTTCTGCTGATAACTAAATAAAATTCGCTTGTTTCATTTTCAAGAAGATCAAAACTTTCGCCATACTTTTCAACCGCCAATTCTTTTACCGAATTGTCATGTTGATTTCCATTTTCTACATTTTGTAAATTCCGAGTACAATTTGAAGAGACACACGAACTTACAAAAAATTGGAGAAAGAAAATAGATATTATGGATGCCTTCATTTATATCTTTTAATTGATATGAGAAATTAATTATTATTTGTTTTATTTCAAACTCATAGAAATCATAACATTCGCTCTGTAATATAAAAGTTCCCAAGCAAGTTGCAAATGAAAGATTGTGATATTATTTTACACATCATAATTGTAATCCATTAGAATGGAAACACGTCCATGAAAAAAATCTCAATCTTAGTTATCGAAGATAATCGTCTTCTACGTGAAGGCATCTCCACTATGCTAAAAAAGCAACCGGATATGAGTGTTGTTGCTACAGTTGGGAACGGCGAGAATATTTTAATAACAATGGGCAAAGTCAAACCCAACATCGTCCTCCTCGATCTCGGATTGCGAAGTCAAAACAGTTTACAAGTCGTAAAAACAATAAAACGACAGCATCATGATGCAAAAATAATAGTTATGGATCTTGTTCCTTTGCAAGAAGATGTTTTCGAATTTGTTCAAGCAGGCGTTTCAGGATTCATCCTAAAAGATGCAAACATTACTGAATTTTATAAAACGATCCGTTCTGTTTCCGAAGGAGCTCAAGTTTTACCTCCTCATCTAACCGGTTCACTCTTTAGCCAAATAGTTGAACATGCGGTAAACGGAGTAACGCCATCCATAATTGTTGAATCTGTCCGCATGACAAAGCGCGAACGGCAAGTGATCGAACTAATTGCGGATGGTTTTGCCAACAAAGAGATTGCACAAAAACTCCATCTTTCAACCTACACAATAAAAAGCCACGTGCACAACATCCTTGAAAAATTGTCGCTTCATACCCGTATTCAAGTAGCTAACTATGCACATATTTCAGAATCATATAAAACGGCAAACGATTCACCTTCATTAATTGGAGAATGATTACCACTCTTTCATTCCCCCAAAAGAAGTAGTTCCCTTTTCATCCCTTCGACCGATTGATTCTACACCCCAATTTATTGCACCTTGGCATCGTAAATAATAAAGAACTGTTCAACACAGACAATCGCACATTTATCAATCAGATCGCTTGATAATCTAACCCGTCTACGGTTGGATTGAGAGAATGGCAATACGAAAAAATGATTTAGTTGTTGGAGCAATTCAGTTGATTTCTAAAGATTCGCTAACAATCCTTCTGTCTACTTAAAATACTCTGTGTGTGAATTAGTTCTTAAGCAAGATTTTAAATTAATCGTTATTTGAGTTTTTAAAATGAAAAAAATTAGATTATTACTTATAGAGGATAATCGGTTACTTCGAGACGGAATCTTAGCGATTCTTAAACCCAACAAGGATATTGTTGTTATCGCCGCATCAGGAGATGGGAAGGATACTCTTGTCAAAATTCAGCAGTTAAAACCGAATGTAGTTCTTTTAGACCTTGGCTTGCGAAGTCAAAACAGTTTACATGTTGTTGAAATAGTAAAGAAAGATTTTTCGAAAGCAAAAATCGTTGTGATGGATCTTGCTCCTGTACAGGCTGATATCTTACAATATGTGAAAGCCGGCGCAAACGGATTTATCCTTAAAGACGCTTCATTAAATGATTTTTTGATTACGATTCGAGCAGTAGCGGAAGGCTCTACCGTGCTGCCTTCACTCCTGGTTAATTCTCTTTTTTCACAGATTGTTGACCATGCCGTACTAGAAGGAAAAACAACGCTGAAAGAAGCCGTTATGATGACAAAGCGCGAACGCGAAGTTATTTCTTTACTTAGCGAGGGAATGAGTAACAGAGAGATAGGTCGCAAAATTCACATTTCCACTTATACGGTAAAAAGTCATATCCACAATATTATGGAGAAACTCGCTTTACACACACGGCTCGAAATTGCAAACTATTCTTACACCGAAGAAACTCTACAAACAATTTCCAAAAGTATTTCGATGGTCAATTAGTTAAGCGATTTCCTTTACTCTTAAAAACAAGTGAATAATACAACAAATAAATAATGGATATCTTATGAAAAATATATTACTCGGTATTATCAGCATCGCATTTCTGCTCAGCTTTATTAGTTGTGCAGATGAAGCCGATCCGAAATTCCGCGTTATGAACGAGCGTGAGAACAAAACCAACCTTCAGATACAAACATCGGGCGGTAACACAATTAACATCAATGACGTTGTTGCCGGTCAACCAACTGCGTACCAATCTGCTGCCTCAGGAAATATCACCGCTACGGCAGTAATACAGAACGAGTCGGTATCGCCAACGATAACATTCTACGCCTCAAAGGATACGCGTTATACAATCGTTGTTCAGATAAGCGACCCGCCCAAACTTCGTGTGGATCGAGACTAATGAAATTGAAAAGGACATCGGGATGATGAAGCATATTTCGATTGTCTTTACTGTTAAAAAAAAGAACATCCGATGGCAGGTTATTCACCATATAGAAGAGTTAGTTCCTTTTTCATCCCATTGGACTATTTATCCGTCTCTTCTTTAATTCTATGTTGATAAAGAGAATAACAGATCAATAGTGATCTTACTTATTCACTCATGTTACGCAAAAGGTTGAATTGGTTTCTTAATCGTAATTTTAATCTTTTTCTTACCTGTCAGCCTATGGCTGAATCTGCATCAGCCGTCTAAAAACGAGTAAGATTTCGATTATGACTATGATTAAGAGAATTTTTTAAAAGCACTTGCGTAATGTGAGTTGTTCATAAGAATAAATTTCAAACTATAAAGAGGTTATCATGAAAAATAGCAGAGTTACTAATAGCGAAAGTTTAATAAGATCCCTTAATCCATCAATTAAATTTTCAGTTGGAATAATTATACTCATCGCGTTGATGACCACACAAATAAACGCGCAAGTGAATATAAAACTTGGCGGCGGTCTTGGGATGATGAGTCCGGCTTCAGACTTAAGCGGCTCCACAATTGAATACTATAACGGAACAAATTATGGACTTGGCAGCGGCTTGAACATTAATGGAAAAGCCAAGCTTGGATTCGCCGCATTTAATCTCACCGGTGAAATTGATTACTCATCTCTAAGTAACTCGGGAAATTCCGAACCCGGACAAGGGAGTGTAGAACTATCTCAAAAGATCGTTTCAATTAAAGTTGGACCAGAATTTCGTCTTGGCTTACCAATGATACCTGTTACACCGTACCTTGGTTTCAACCTCGCTATGAATTCGTTCAGCGGTGAGATAACATTTCAAGGAGTTGCAAAAGTTCCGAGCGCAACATATAGTATGAAAAGTGCAACACGGTTTGGTGTTGGATTCTATGCGGGAACAGAAGTTAGTGTCGGCCCTTTTTTATCGCTCGATTTTAATCTCTCTTACAACTTAATGAATGTCTCAGGTAAAGAATGGAACGATGCGAATCCGGGAATAAACCAACGGATCGATTCCTATCTTTCTTTGAATGACGCTGCTGATCCTATTTACAACTTTGACGACGATAAACATTTCGTCTCCAAAGCGCGAAGTATTCATTCGGTTTTGTTCACCGTAAGTCTCTTATTCGGATTGTAGTTTCTTGCAATACAAAATCAGATTGCAATGATCACTTAAAAAATTTAAATAAAAAAAGGAGTCAATATGAAACGCAGTGTAAATAGTTTAGTCGGATACACCATCAAAGCAAAAGATGGTGAGCTTGGAAAAGTAAGCGAGTTTTACTTTGATGATCATACGTGGTCAATCCGTTATTTAGTAGTAGAAACAGGAAATTGGTTAAATGAGCGAAAAGTACTTATTCCTCACTCAGCGTTAGGCAGAACTGATTGGGAGTCACAAACATTCCAGGTAAACCTTACTATGGAGCAGATTCGCAATAGTCCGGATTTTGAAACCCAAAAAACCGTATCCCGCCAACATGAAATTGAATTGTATACTCATTACGGACTGCCGGTTTATTGGGATAGTGTGTTCAATGATGGATTCGTTGGAATGGGTCCATACATCCCCATCCTCGTTACAGAACCCGTCAAGGAAGAAAAAAAATCAGCTAAAAACCCACCCGATGATCCCCATTTACGCAGCACAAACAGCGTCGAGGGATACTTTATTCATGCTAATGACGGTGAAATTGGACATGTTGAAGATTATATAGTTGACGATGAAAAGTGGAATATTCGTTACATGATTGTTGATACAACAAACTGGCTGCCGGGAAGAAAAGTTCTTATTTTGCCGCGTTGGATCAAACGCATTGATTGGGCAGAATCAAAAGTTTATGTGAATCTTTCGCTGGAATCAATAAAGAACAGCCCTGAATTTGATCCTTCTCAACCGGTAGATAAGATTGCTGAAAGAGAACTTTTCGACCATTATGGAGATAGTTTAGAGCCATGGTAGTCAAGCTAAATTAGTTTTGTAACGAGGGAGTAAACAAGTTTAAATTTTACTACCTCGACCTTGGACAAACATGATTTAATAGTAGAGGCATGCGGTATCTGCTTTACTTGAATAACGCAATGGAGAATTGTTAGATGATAAATTCACAGATCACAGTTGCCCAATATCTTCTCATCCGGTTGAAAGAGATTGGAGTGGATCACCTTTTTGGAGTGCCGGGAGATTTTGTTCTCGGATTTTTCAACGAGGTATTGAAAAGCAATGTGAAGTACATCGGCACATGCAATGAACTCAACGCGGCTTATGCCGCTGATGGTTACGCACGTATTCGTGGTGTCGGCGCATTCTCCTCTACTTATGGTGTAGGGGAATTGAGCGCCATCAATGGAGTGGCAGGCGCTTTCGCAGAACGAGTTCCAGTTGTAGTAATCACCGGTTCACCCGCAACAATCAATTTCCGAACACGACCGCTATTGCATCATACTCTTGGTGATTACCAAATCCCTTTGAGGATGTATGAAAAAATTACAGTTGCCTCAACGCAGCTTGTTTCCGCTGAAACAGCTCCGGCAGAGATCGATCGAGTGTTGACTGCATGTCTTTCTCACCAACAGCCGGTTTACATCAGTTTCCCGGCGGATGTGGTGATGATGAAATGTAATCGACCGGATGCTTTCCGTTTCCCAACACACCCAAAGAGTAATCCGGAAACGCTTGAAGAGGCGATAAGAGAAACCGTGAAGATGCTGAACAAGGCAGAGAAACCTATTGTGATTGGTGATGTGGAACTGGTACGTTTCAAACTGCAAAAGGATTTCGAAGATTTTATAAACAAAACAGGTTTTCCATTTGTAACCCAGATGTTAGGCAAAACACTGATTTCAGAACATCACCCGCAATTCATTGGATTGTACGAGGGTGATCGCAGCCGGGAATATGTACGGAATCGTGTAGAATCTGCAGATTGTATTTTACAACTTGGGGCATTGATGACCGATTTTAACACAGGCGGTTTCACAACCAATCTTGATGACTCAAAAATGATCAGCGCAAACATCGGTTACGTTAAAATCAAACATCATTTTTACGAGAACGTCCATCTCCATGATTTTATTCTTGGACTAACGGAAAAACTTTCAAAACGAGATTCTGCAACTTTGGATATCCGATGCGCCAAGGAGAGTTGCGTTCACCGGCATTCGATTCCCTATGAGCCTGATTCTCCGCAACCACTCACCATCAAACGTTTCTTTGATCGTATGAGTCATTTTATTGTTGACAATTCAATCATCATTGCTGAAACCGGCGTCTCCCTTTTCAGTGCAGCAGAGATGCACATGCCGGAAGGATCAACATTTATCGGGCAGACTTTTTACGGATCGATCGGTTATACGGTCGGTGCAACGTTAGGCGCAAGTTTGGCAGCACAAGACCGGAAAGTAATTTTATTTGTAGGTGATGGTTCTTTTCAAGTCACCTGCCAGGATCTTTCAACAATGATCCGGAATAATCTCAAGCCGATCATCTTTCTTATAAATAATGACGGTTACACGATTGAGAGGGTAATTGTTGATCGTCCATACAACGACATTCAACCCTGGCATTATCATAAACTTGTGGATGTATTTGGCGGAGGACTTGGGCTCAATGTTCGCACCGAAGGAGAACTTGAAGAAGCATTGCGGAAGGCTGCAATTGCTGATGGTCTCGTATTCATTGAAATTCATACAGGGCGAATGGATTGTCCCGATTCACTTATCAGTGCAGGCAAATCGATGGCAAAGATAAATCAATTAGAATAACAATTAAAAAACATTATGAAGGAAAAGTAAAATGAAAAAGATTAAACTTTTAAGTTCTTATAAATTGGGAACCATCGAATTAAAAAATAGAATCGTTATGGCTCCAATGACACGGTCACGCGCAATCGGAAATATCCCAAACCAATTAATGGCTGAATATTATGGACAACGCGCCGCTGCCGGACTTATCATTACCGAAGGGACTTCCCCTTCGCCAAATGGTCTCGGATATAGCCGCATTCCCGGAATCTTCAATGATGAACAAGTTAACGGTTGGAAAAACATTACGGAGAAAGTTCATTCCAAAGATGGAAAGATTTTTGTTCAACTGATGCATACGGGGCGCATCAGTCATTACGAGAACATGCCGGAAGAAGCAGTTATCATAGCTCCCTCCGCAGTTAAACCGGCAGGACAAATGTGGACAGATGCTCATGGGCTGAAAGATTTTCCAATTCCAAAAGAAATGACGATTGAAGAAATAGAACAGACCAAGCAGGAATACATTACCGCGGCAATTAACGCAATTAAGGCGGGATTTGATGGTATCGAACTGCATGGCGCTAATGGTTATCTCCTGGAACAATTTTTATCTCCGGTTAGTAATGTTAGAAATGATAACTACGGCGGCAGTATTCAAAATCGTTGTCGTTTTCTGTTGGAAATAATCAAAGGCATAGTTGAGGAGATAGGAAAAGATAAGGTTGGTTTACGCTTATCGCCTTATGGTGTTGCCAGCGATATGCCCAACTATCCTGAAATTGATGAGACATATAAATATCTTGCTGAAAAATTAAATAGTGTGGGTATACTTTACATTCATCTTGTAGATCACAGCGCAATGGGTGCGCCCGAAGTTCCCCTGGCAATAAAAAGAGCAATTCGCAAAAGATTTGAGAAAACAATTATTCACAGCGGTGGATATACCATGAAACATGCCGAGACCGAATTAGAAAAGGGATTAGCAAACCTTATTGCCTTCGGCAGACCCTTTATTAACAACCCTGATCTCGTTGAGCGATTTACGAACGGCTGGCAACTATCTACAGAACTTGATATGAGTACGTTTTATACGCCGGGCGAAAAAGGATATACAGATTATCCGATTTATAAGAAAGTCTGAAATTGCGATGCTGCAGCAAATCAACAAATATGACTTCTTTACTAAACGAACCTGGAATACCGGATGAAGGGCGAATGAATAATGTCAAAATCAACCATCGAAAAACGTATTAAACACCATGAAAAAATTTATAGACATACTGAAAAAGGTTTTGAAAAATTTACTTCGGTCGCTACTGCTATTCTTGGGAACTCCGTTACGTTCATCATCGCAGTATGTATGGTAATATTCTGGTTTAGTAACGAGCGTTTCTACACTCAAGGTATTCATGCCTGCATCGGAGATATAATTTTTGCAACTACTTTTTTAAGTCTATTTATTATTCAAAGATCATTCGTTCATTTCTCCGCTTCACTCCATCTAAAAGTAAATGAACTTGTGTCATCACATGCACCCGCAAACAATGCTGTGATAAATGCAGAAAGAAAAACAGAAGAAGAGATAATTGAACTTTCAAAAGAATATGAAGAACTCGTTGATCTGATAAAGAAGGAAGATGAAATATCATGAACCAATTTTCACGCATTCCTTCAAAGTTTTTCTGTAAAATTGTCTTAACCTCATGGCGCGAATTATTCTTGACAGATTTTGTTGAGAAGAAATATTTATCAAAGAAGTTTTTTGGAAAAATAGTTTTTGAAATTAGTTGACAACCAATAAAAGAGATATACTATGAAAACAGATCTATTGGAGAACGACCAGAGTTTGCTGCCCCCGGCTGATCTCGCAACAGAAATCCAGGGTTTGCAAGAAGAGCTATTAAACGAACGTGATCGGCATCTGCGCTCACTTGCAGACTTTAAAAATTATCGCCGCCGCACTGAACAGGATATGGACAAACTTGCTGAAGAAGGTAAACGAGGTCTATTGCTCGGATTGTTAGAGGTCATCGACGATATTGAAAATTCGTTGCAATACATAAACGATGCAGATCAACCTTTTGCTAAAGGGTTGAGGAACATCCACAAGAAATTTCTTACGCTGCTGGAAATGCAGGGAGTCATTCCTTTCGAAAGTCTCGGAAATCTCTTCGACCATAATTTGCATGAAGCTGTGGCGATGGTGAAAAATAAAGGTGGTGAGCAAGGCGTGGTTGTTGATGATCTGCGTCGCGGTTATCTCTGGAAAAATGAATTACTTCGCCCGGCACAAGTGCGTGTTGCTGAATAACTCATCTTACGCGGTGACTATTGAAAAATCGTCATAATCATAATCATATTCATAATCGTTTATACACGACTTATGCAGAATCAACCAAAGGCTGATTTGTAAGAACAAGATTAAGATTAGGATTACGATTAAGACATCAGTTGTGTCTTTTTGATGAGATGACTGAATAATAAATATTCTGTACAATAGTGTCTCCGAAAGGAATAGAAAACGGAAATACTATAAGATTGGTATTTGGATTTTTGTTTTGTATGTCGAAATATTTTTTATGTTTTTTACTTTATACTTTTAACTTTATACTTTCAACTTTATACTTTCGGTTTACCGAGCTATGACCTACAAAGATTATTACAAGGATTTAGGTGTTGCAAAAACAGCAACACAGGCGGAAATCAAAAAAGCGTATCGCACGCTCGCAAATAAATATCATCCGGATAAGAATAATGGAGATAAATCCGCAGAGGAACGATTCAAAGTTATCAGTGAAGCAAATCAAGTTCTCAGCGATCCGGTGAAACGTAAAAAGTACGATCAGTTTGGCGCTGATTGGAAACACTACGAAGAAGCCGGAGCTAAACCGGGTGGATTTGATTGGTCGAAGTACGCAAACAGCAGCGGCGGACAAACACATCGTTCAAGCACGCATGAATCCAATGGAATGTTTGATGACCAGGGAGTAAATGATTTTTTTGAGACACTGTTCGGGCAACGCAGTAGTCAACGGCGCGGAAGACGTAACGTTGTAACTAAAGGCGAAGACCTTGTTGCAGAAACAATCCTCTCGCTCGAGGAAGCATATCATGGCGCGGTTCGGCTTATCAAGTTGAATGAACAAACTATAAGGGTTACGCTCAAACCGGGAATTGCAGATCAGCAAAAGTTAAGAATTGCAGGCAAAGGTGGTCGCGGAATTGGCGGCGGACCAAACGGGGACCTTTATCTCATCATTAAAATTGCACCACATCCGGATCTTCACCGCAAAGGAAACGATCTCTACAGTAACCTCCATGTTGATTTGTACACTGCAATACTTGGAGGAAAGACTCAGATCAAAACACTGAAAGGAAATATTACAGTAAATATTCTTAAAGGAACGACAAACGGCAAAGAACTCAGGCTTCGCGGACTTGGCATGCCGGTCTATGGAAAGAAGAATGAGTTTGGAAATCTTTTTGTTAAAGTTAATATCGTACCGCCGGAACATCTAAGCGAAGAGGAAACAGAATTATTTAAAAAATTGGCAGCATTGAGGAAATAGCTTCATGCAGTTATGTACCGCTAATAACGGCATTGAACTGTATTATGAAAGTGAGTGCTTATATGGAATTGAAACTCAAAAATACCACGGAATACAAAACGATCTCTTTGGAAGAGACTTATAAATTTCTGGAAACAACTGCAGACGGACTTGCTGATTCTGAAGTAAAAGATCGTCTTGAGAAATTCGGGAAAAATGAAATAGTAGAAAAGAAACAAAATTCTCTTCTTGAATTCATTCTGCGTTACTGGGGTCCTATGCCGTGGCTGCTGGAAATTGCTCTTGGACTTGCCTTCGCTTTAAATCACTACTTTGAAGGAATAATAATTTTCATTTTACTTACCACAAACGCTATCATCGGACAAATACACGCAGGCAGTTCACAAAAAGTAATCGATCTGTTAAAGAATAAATTAGCAGTTAGATCAAAAGTTTTGCGAAATAAAAAATGGTCGGAGGAAGATGCGAAAGGAATTGTGAATGGTGATATTATCTCTGTAAAACTTGGCGATATTGTTCCTGCTGACGCTAAGATTATTTCAGGAGAGCTTTCGATTGACCAATCAGCTCTGACCGGAGAATCTCTCCCCATAGAAGCCCATCCATCAGACATTATTTACTCCGGCTCGGTAGTAACCCGTAGTGAAGCTACCGGCATAGTGGTGAACACCGGTGCAAATACTTTTTTTGGTAAAACAGTTGAGCTGGTGAAAATTGCCAAACCGAAATCTCATCAAGAAGCAATAATGATGGCAGTAGTAAAATATATGATCTATCTTGGTATTGCCGCTTCTCTTTTAGTTTCAATCACCGGTTTGCTGATGCACCTAAACATTGTGATAATGTTAACCTTTATCATTGTTGTCCTTTTAGGAGCTATTCCTGCGGCTCTTCCGGCTGTTCTCACCATTGTACAATCTGTTGGAGCAACAGAGTTGGCAAAAAAAGGAGCACTGGTAACTAAACTTGAATCTGTAGAAGATGCCGCTTCAATTGATATTATTTGCTTTGACAAGACCGGCACGATAACGCAAAATAAATTATCGGTCATGGATGCCGTACCAATTTCCGGTAACAAGATTGAAGATGTTTTGAGGATAGCTGCACTAACATCTCAATCGGAAGGAATGGACTTAATTGATCTTGCTGTTATTGAATTCGCTAAAAAATCGGGAGTAAATTTTAATGACTACAAGCAAGTCTCTTATACTCCGTTTGATCCATCTACAAAAAAAACAGAGGCACTCATTGAAACCGGCGGAAAGCGTTTCAGAGCAGTTAAAGGGGCTGAACAGATGATCCTCTCTCTGTGCCGTGATGTAGATAAAGGAACTTTAGATGAAATAAACAAAATAATAGATGGTTTTTCAAAGAAAGGTTACAGAACAATAGCTGTTGCCAGATCAGATGGAGATGATTTAAATAATCTAAAACTTATTGGATTACTGCCGATGTCTGATCCGCCAAGACCGGATTCAAAAACAATGATAGACCAGGCGAGAAGTCATGGTATAAAACCGATGATGCTTACGGGGGACAGCATTGATATAGCGAAAGAAATTTCTAATGAGGTTGGGATTGGAACTAACATTATACGTATGGCGGATATTAAAGATCAAAGCGCCGATCAACAATTAAAGATGGTTAGTGAATGCAATGGTTTTGCGGAAATATATCCCGAAGACAAATACAAGATCGTAAGTCTCTTGCAAACCGAAGGGCACACAGTTGGAATGACCGGCGACGGAGTTAACGATGCGCCCGCTTTAAAACAAGCGGAACTGGGAATAGCGGTAAGCAACTCAACTGATGTTGCAAAAGCTGCCGCCAGTGTAGTTTTAACCGAATCAGGTATTGGTGTAATTATCGATGCAATAGCTGTGAGCAGACAGACGTACCAGCGGATGCTTACATGGGTTATCAATAAAGTTGTTAAGGTTATTGAGTTTACCGTTTTTCTCACCATTGGCTTTTTCTGGCTGCATAATATTTTACTTTCACTTATTGGAATGTCTTTTCTGGTGATGGCAAATGATTTTGTAAGTATGACCCTTGCAACCGATCATGTAAAGAGTACAAGCAATCCGAATAAATGGAACGTAAAGAATATTATTTTGGCATCTTTTATTCCAGCGCTATTTTATGTTTTGGGAGACATCATTGTAGTCCTGATTGGTATTCATTATTTCCATTTACAATGGAACGAACTTACTTCACTCGTAATGTTAAGTTTTATATTCAACAGTCAATTTAGAGTTTTGATCGTTAGGGAAAGAAAACATTTTTGGTCATCGCTTCCGGGGAAAGGATTACTAATATCAAGCACCTCCGCAATAGTTGGAATAGCGCTTATAGCTTTATTCGGAATACTTGTTCCATCGCTAAGTCCATTAATTGTTCTTACCGTTTTAGGATTATCGGCGCTCTTTGCGCTTGGCATCGATTTCCCGAAATATTATTTGTTTAAAAGGTTTGGGTTATAAAAGAAAACTAGTAAGTCGGTATATCGCGAAAGTTAATATGGAACATTTGAGGACTTGGTAAGCCCAATCTTGGCGAAGCGGTAAACCTTATTATGTATGCGCTCGATCTGGAAATAATAATTCTTTTGGGGTTTTCTTTTTATATAATTAATAACACCATTCCAATTACTGTTATGATTACAAAATAAGGCAAAAGAGTTCACCTGTTCCGTTCGGGCGTCAATCGTTGTTACTTTCATATCGCCGTATTCGGAAGAAGTAAAACTTAACCCGATGCTTCCCATATCTCCCAAATTATAATTTCCGGAAACAAAGCTATAATTAGCATCTGCAGTTCTATCGAACATGGCTCCTGCCCCTTGAAGTTTTGCAAGAACGGCAGGATTCCAGTAGATGGCGCTCGCATCATTTGCAAGAGAAACGAACGCGCTTCCCATTGCAGTGGTTTTCGCCCCTTGACTGATAGATAGGAAAAGAGCGGCAACCGTTCCTTTTTTTGAAACATCTTTAACTGCTTGAGAAAAGGTGTTTTCAACAACAATGAATAAAAGAAGTGTAAGTTTTATTAATGTTTTCATAGTTAGTTTCACCTTATTTAATTAC
>JAUYAB010000002.1 GCA_030693705.1 Ignavibacteria bacterium
CTAATAATTTTTTAATTTGATTTTGTAAACTATCAAATTTATTAACAGAGGTCACAAATTCATTTGTTTTATTTTGTACGTTATCAATTTTTTCAATTAACTGTTTATTCTCGTTTCCTAATTTGTCATTGATAATTGTTAATTCTTTAATCTTAGCTTTAACATTATTAATATCATCAGTATCCCCACTTCGATTTTCTACCAAATTACTATTATAATATTGTAATGATTTAATTAACGACTTAATATTACTTTCAATTACTTCTGGTTGGAATCCGTTAATGATTGAGATAGGATTTTTTGTTGGACCAAATATATAAATATATGGTGGCATCGTACATCCTTCTATATAACTCCACATTTTATTCGAAAGTCTCTTTTCATATTTATGATCTCTTAAATCGTCAAGATTTTTTGTTATTAGACAATAATAAACATCCATTTTTTTCATGTCATATTTTTTACTTAACATAAAATTCTTACATTCTACGCACGGCATACAACCATGTTCAGAAATTATAAAAATAGTAATTTTCCCGCTTGTACAATAAGATGAAAAATTAATTACTTTTTCCGAAACATTTATGTTATAAAAATCTGCGAATAGTGTATTACTAATTGTTAAAAAATAGATTAATAAACAGCGTTTCATATAGGTATTCCTCGTTATACTACTTTGTAAATTATCTTCTTATATAATCATTTCCTTCACTTTTAGGACAACCTTTAGTAATTTTTAAATTTCGATTATCATGGTTTTTTCCATCAATACATTGTCCCATTGCATTACCGGAATAGTATGTCACTAATGTATCTTTATCCCCAATTTTTGCTTCAAATAATTGTGAGGCATATCTCTCTTTACAAATATTACATACATGATACATGGTCGGTTCTAAAGGCAGTCCGTCGCACCAATAATCCTCATGTGTAATTAAATTGATAAAAGCATTGTCAAGGAAAACAGATTCTCCTTCAAAATTAGTAACAGCCCAATGCTCTTCACCGTTGAATTTAATTGGAACTGCTAGCATAGATTTATTAACATCACAACTCATTTCTCTATAAATACGGATTGAAGTTCCTATCGCTTCGGCTGAAATAATTTTTTTAATTTGTTTTCCATTTTTTGAATCCCAAATCCAAAACGAAGGATAATCACAATTTAGATCGAATCTTTTCCCTTCACTTTTTAATTTTTGTCTTTTTAATTTTGATTCTTTTTTCAAAATATTTGCATCACTTTGAACTTTTTGGAAAATATCATTTGTCTCAATTTTATTTGTACATAAATTATCCTCACAAATTATCTGGCAAAATGAATATCCATTTATTAAGAAAAGAAAAATGATTAGCAATTCTATTTTCTTAATGTTATAAACTAATTGTCTCCACATTTTTTTTCTATGTCCTTTAATAGTTCATTAAATTGATAATACTTGTTTCCCTTGTCGTTATTAATTTTATCTTTGTTTAGTTCTATAATGTAACTTAGAACGTCTTTGAGGACTAATCCAATTTCACAATTATTGGTTCTCCTGTAATAAGTTTCAACTATTACTAAATTATCTCTCAATTCAGCTGTTATATTTATTTCTTCATTAGTGGAAATATTTTTAGTTTTTATTTTTTGCAAAATAGTTGTAATCTTTTGAGCAGATGAATAAGCCCTATTATATTCTTTTAATGAATCTATATTGTAATTTGGAATAGCTGGAGGATTTGGAATATAACCTTGTTTAGATGGTATGACCTCATTTATTATTACCGCAGCAACAACAGTTATTATTATTCCAGCTATAATATTCTGAAGATATTTTGATTCCATTACAACTCTATTCTTAAACTATACAAGTCTTGCGTTTTAGGGTACATGGTTTGGTTAATTTTTAGTCCATAATTTCTGTTTTGTGGTTCATACGCGTACACCTTTTCTCCATCTGCTGCAATAGCATCTATTACATTGTAAACATAAAGAGCGGCTGTCACAATAAAACATGCAAGACTGATGTTGTTGTATTTATTAGTATTATCATTGTAATAATCCCTTAACGTTTGTGTACGGGCATTTCTTGCATCGCTCTCAGTTGTTATTTTTAAATTTGAAAAAATAAATCCTGATGTAAGAAATACTGCTGTCCCTCCCACAATAAAATATCCTTTTGCAGATTCCCCTTTGTAGAATTGCCCCCAACCTGGTAAGAAAAAAGAACGCCATACCGGGGAAAATTTTGTTGGGGGTTCATTATATCCATTGGTTTTGGGAATCTTTACCAACACCCAATACCGGTGTACAATTGAAGAAAATTCATTCCAGGTTTCATAATATATCTCGACTCGTGAAAGAGCTTTGATTGTTGAAGAGTATCCATCAATTACGATTTCATCGATAGCATTCTTAATAATTTGTTCACCATCTTGTGTAGTCCTCCCCTTAAAACTATATTTAGCTTCGAATACTTTAGTCTGGAGAATCTTAGTGATAGCATCTCTGTATGCATGTTTCGAAGCTACAACAAGTGAGTTACGACTTTCGCCTTCACCAACAAAATAGTCATTCTTATAATAATCTTTTTGTGGAACTTCATTAATCCATGCAGGCTTATCGGCACGTGATGCCATTATTAGATTCTGAGCTGAAACAGAGTTAACCATTATTACATTCATTAAAATGAGAAAAAAAATGAATTTGGTCATTGCTTCTCTAACTTTTCTAGTAGTTTCTTAGCTGCTTCTTCATTTTTTACATTATTCTCAGATTGTGCTTTTCGTTTTATCTCATTATAAGCCCCATTCAATGCATTATCATATTCTAATCGTGAAATTCGCAATTGGCAATAACAATGGTAATAGTATTCTACTCCGCTTTGCGTTTTTTTCATCCATTTTTCCCAGTATGTTGCTGGTGTTGTTACACCCCTGAACTTGTATGTATCAGAAATCCAGCCAACAACATCTTGAGTGAAACGACCAACATCATTGTCCTCATAATTTGCTCCACCTAAAGCTTGAGCAACTGTTCCGCCAACTTTATTTGTCATTGTGTTAAGAAGTTTTTTTACCCCATCTGCATTGGCTTGGATCATTCCAAATGAACGATCTTTTGCTTTGCTAATTTGACCACTTGCATAGAAATATCCATCTTTTTCTTCAGAGGGAATTGATATCCAACTTGGTACTTCAGGGGTACTTCGTTCAACAATTCGTTCTTCTCCTATTTGCATTTCGTTGGAACCAGAACAACCGATAAAACTTAGACACATCATTAAAACAAAACTACTAACTACTGCTTTCATAAATTCTCCATAAAAATATGTACCAATTTGTTATTTAGTAAACCACTTCAGTCATTGGCAAGCTAAAGTGGATAATAAATTCTTTATACTTCCCTACTCATTAAACATTGCCATAAAATATCTCTTCTTTCTTATTTTAACCTCATCAGTTTATTTGGATTTGAATTCCCGGTATAAACTATGCCCCATAAATTCCCATTCCCAAAATCTTTTATCTCTCCAATATTTCCATTAACCTCACCAATCTTAGTCCAGGAAGTTCCATTGTAATAATAATAATAATGGGAAGACAAATAAGCCCCTCCTGTTGTTGCCCAACCTTCTGTTGGAGAAACCATTCTGATTTGTCCAAATGAATAATTGATACCAGTACCATTCCCGTCGTTTTGACGTTTCCAACTTGTACCGTCATAATGATAAAGATAAGTTTCATCTGATGCCCATACATCATTTTTGGACGTTCCAGAAATAGTAGAAACAGAGTTCCTATACGAAGAAATTTCTCCTAAACTAATCCAACCGACTCCATTAAACATATATGTTGTACTATAATCATCAATTGCGAATCCTAATGAGGAATTATAAAAGTGCATATCTTTAATACTATTTTGAGTAAGATTTTGATCAGTTAATTGAGAACCATCCCAACGGTATGTTTTACCTCCGTAAAACCAAACATCAGTTGTAGTCGCTATTGTTTCAACTATGTTGTCATAGTAGTTTATAACACCTGGTTCTTCTTTCCAACTCGATCCATCATATTTATATTTGCGGTTTGTGCTTGCAGCCCATCCTTCACTATTATTTCTAAATGCAATCGCTGTCAAAGCTCCTTGTGTGTCTTGTCCCTGCACGGCACTTTGTATCCACGTACTGCCATTGAATTTGTATATT